>NZ_RBLU01000050.1 GCF_003989515.1 Curtobacterium sp. HSID17257 | reverse complement strand
TCCGTCGTCGGGGTCAGGGCGGGGGCGTCGGCCAGCTGCCGGGCGAGGCGGCGCAGGGTGGCCGCGGCGTCGGCGGCCGCGGGTCGTGCGGCCGGGTCCTTGGCGAGCATCGTCGACACCGCCGACCAGAGCGACGCGGGGACGTCGAGCTGCGGCGGGTCCGAGGTCACGTGGCGGTAGGCGACGGCGAAGTCGGTGCCCGGCCCGGCGAAGGGCGTGCGCCCGGCGAGCAGCTCGTAGAGCATCACTCCGGCGCCGTACACGTCGGCCGCGGGCCCCGAGCGCCCCTGGCTGATCGACTCCGGCGCCATGTACTGCGGTGTGCCGAGGAGCCCGGTCGTGGTGCGCTGCCGGTCGGCCATCACCGACGCGATGCCGAAGTCCGACACCCGCACGTCACCGGTCGCGCCGGGGGCCCACGGGGCGGCGAGCAGCACGTTGTCGGGCTTGACGTCGCGGTGGGTGACGTCCTGCTCGTGCGCGACGGCGAGGGCATTGAGCGTCTCGGCGGTGATGGTCAGGGCGTCACGCGGCGGCAGCGTCCCCGCGCCGGCGAGCAGGTCGCGCGCGGAGCCCCCGCCGACCAGGTCCATGACGATCGCCAGCCGGTCGCCCTCGACGACGAGGTCGCGCACCCGGACGATCGACGGGTGCTGCAGGCCGAGCAGCACGGTGCGTTCGCGGACGAAGCGTTCGACGACGGTCGGGTCGGCGGCGAGCTCGGCACGCAGCAGCTTCGCGGCGACGTGCTCGCCGGTCGCCGTGTGCTCGGCGCGCCAGACCTCGCCGGTCGCACCCGTGCCGAGCAGGTCGACCAAGCGGTACGACGCACCGAGCGGTTCACCGCGGCCGTACTGCGCCCGACCCTGCTCCGTCACGTTGCCCCCGACTGCCCCCGGCCGACCCCTCGTCGACCTGGCGTCATGTTACCGGCCGGGGCCGCGCTCGTACTGCACGTCGATCGCGTGCTGCGTGAAGCCCGAGCGACGGTACAGCGCGAGCGCCGGCTCGTTGTCGCCTTCGACGTAGAGCGCCGCGGCGGTCAGCCCGCGACCGGCCAGGCGGGCCGAGCCCGCGCGCATCAGGACGCCGCCGAGCCCCTGCCCCTGCAGGTCGGGCCGGACCGCGACCGCGTAGAACTCGCCGGTGCCGTCCTCGACCTTGAGCCAGCACGAGCCCGCGAGCGCACCGGAGGCGTCGCGCAGGAGCAGCAGGTCGTCGCCGGAGAACCACGGCTCGGCCTCGCGGGCACGGAGGTCCTCGAGGGTCATGCGGCCCTGTTCGGGGTGGTGCGCGAAGGCCGCGGCGTTCAGGGTCAGCCAGGCGTCCTCGTCCGCAGGGTCGCCGGCGCGGAAGGCGTCGAGCCGGTGTCCGTCCGGCAGGTCGACCGAGGGCGGGGCGTCCGCCACCGGAGCCCGGAGCTGCAGCAGGGTGCGCACCGGCGCCCAGCCGTGCCGGTCGGCGAGGGCCCGGGCGGCGGGGTGGTCGCCGTGCGCCCACGCGAGGTGCGGAGCACCCGGAGCTGCCGCCGCGCCCCCGGCGCCCTCGGAGGTCACCTGCGCGACGAGGGCCGATCCGATGCCCCGGCCACGGGCCTCCCGGGCGACGACGAGTTCCAGCTCGCCGTCACGGACCACGGCGACCCCGCGTTCGTCCCCGACCACGGTCGCACGGCCGGCACGGACGTCGACCAGGGTCTGGTCGGAGAAGGGCGGGGCCTCGCCCGCCGCGACCGAGGCGGCGGCGAGCATCTCGACGACGGCGAGCACTACTGGCCCGCCAGACGCTCGGCCTCGTCGTCGTGCACGTTGAAGCGGTAGCCGACGTTGCGGACCGTCCCGATGAGCGACTCGAGGTCGCCGAGCTTGGCGCGGAGGCGTCGCACGTGCACGTCGACCGTGCGGGTGCCGCCGAAGTAGTCGTAGCCCCACACCTCGCTGAGGAGCTGCTCGCGGGTGAACACGCGAGACGGGTGCGAGGCGAAGAAGCGCAGGAGCTCGAACTCCTTGAAGGTGAGGTCGAGCGGCCGTCCCCGGACCTTCGCCGAGTAGCTGGCCTCGTCGATGACGACGCCGGAGGCCTGGATCTTCGACCCCGACGGGTTCTTCGCGGCGCGGCCCGTGGTGAGCCGGACGCGGGCGTCGACCTCGGCGGGGCCGGCGCTCTCGAGCACGACGTCGTCGACGTTCCACTCGCTGTTCACCGCGGTGAGCCCGCCCTCGGTCACGACGAGGATGATCGGCGTCGTCGACCCGCTCGTCGCGAGGATCTTGCACAGGGCCTTGGCGCTGACGAGGTCGAGACGGGCGTCGACGAACATCAGGTCGCTCTGCGGGGCGTTGACCAGCTGGGCGGCCTCGGCGGGGACGTGGCGGATCCGGTGGCTCAGGAGACCGAGACTCGGCAGGACGTCGCCGGGCGCGGCTGAGGTGAGTACCAGGAGCTGGGCCACAGGACCTCCAGAACGAGGGGACGTCGTGGAGCCATCCTAGTGATGCCCCGGCGGCGGCCCGCCGACCGGCCGGTCGGTCGAGGCGGGCACCGGCGTCCGCGCACCCGCGCCGGTCGTGGCGGGCACCACCTCGACGAGGCCCTGTCATGATGGAGCGCGTGACCGAGCCCGTCCCGCCCCTCGACCAGCGCCGCCTGCGCCTGACCTCCGTGCTGCCGGTGTGGGTGCTCGCGGTCGTCGGTGCCGTGCTCGTGCTGGCCCTGACGCAGAAGGACTCGTTCGCCTGGCTCCTGCTCGTCTTCGTGCTCTGCGTGCTCGTGAGCTTCGTGCTGCAGCTCATCACCGCGACGAAGGACGGACTGGTCGAACGGATCAGCATCGCGTCGTCCGGAGCCTTCGTGGTCGTGCTCGTCACGGCCGTGGTGCTGCTCGCGCGCTGAGCCACCGGCGACCGCGCGGTCCGCGACCGCGCGACCGCGCGACCCGCGGCGTCCGGCCCTGGCGCCGTCAGGCGTCCCGCGTAGACTCGCCGCATGGATTCGCTGCTTGCGCTCGAGCTGTTCTACGTGGGCCTCCTCGGCCTGGCGTCGCTCGCGATCGCGTTCATCTCGGTCGTCGTCGTCGTGAAGCTGTTCAAGGGTCAGCGTTGATCGAACTGCCGGAGGGCCTGGCGCCCGAGCTCGTCCCGCTGTCCTGGCTCGTCGGTGTCTGGGAGGGCACGGGCGTGGTCGAGTACCCCGTGGGCGACGAGGACGAGCCCCGCAAGTACGAGTTCGGTCAGCGCGTGAGCTTCAGCCACGACGGCCTGCCGTACCTCAACTACTCCTCGACGACGTGGCTGCTCGACGACGACCACACGCCCCTCGCCGCCGAGATGGGCTACTGGCGCATCGACCGTCCGAACGAGCCGGGCGACCGCGGCCCCGCGATGCTGATGGGCGACGGACCCGCGCCGTTCAGCACGGTGGAGAGCGTCGAGGCGCTCCGGAACACGACCGACGGCTTCGACGTCGAGGCCGCGATCATCCACCCGACGGGCGTCAACGAGCTCTACGTCGGTCGCGTCAGGAAGGGCCGGATCGACCTGGCCACCGACGCCGTGATGCGCTCGCCGAACGCGAAGGACTACTCCGCCGCGACCCGCCTGTACGGCCTGGTCGAGGGCAAGCTCTTCTGGGCGTGGGACATCGCCGCGCTGGGGCAGCAGCTCACCTCGCACGCCTCGGGGCAGCTCGCGAAGGTCGACTGATGTCGGTCTTCGCGGGTCGCGACGGGTTCGTCGCGACCGAGGCCGGTCCCGCCGCCCACTTCGGCAACCCCGTCGGCGAGCAGCGGGCGCTCGCCGCCGGCCGTGCGGTCGTCGAGCTCGGGCTCGGCGTCGTGATGGTCAGCGGCCCCGACCGCCTGTCCTGGCTGAACTCGATCACGTCGCAGCTGCTCACCGGGCTCGAGCCCGGCGTCAGCACCGAGACGCTGGTCCTCGACCAGTCCGGCCGCGTCGAGCACGCCGCCCGGGTGGTCGACGACGGCGAGGTCACGTGGCTCCTCACCGAGGCCGCCGACGCGGCTCCGCTCGCGGCCTGGCTCGACTCGATGCGCTTCATGCTCCGCGTCGAGGTCGCCGACCGGTCGGCCGACCTCGTCACCCTCGGCCGGTTCGACGGGTCGGCATCGCCGGACGACGTGCTCGTCGAGTGGGTCGACCCGTGGTCGTCGGTCACGCCCGGCGGGTGGGGCTACGCCGCCCTGGAGGCCCACCCCGGCTCCGACTGGACCCTCCGCATCGACGTGGTCACCCCGGACACCGCGGTCGCCCTGGCGGCGTCGGACGCGCCGGTCGCGGGGCTCCTCGCGTTCGAGGCGCTGCGCATCGCCGCGTGGCGCCCCGTGCTCGGCGACGTCGACGAGCGGACGATCCCGCACGAGCTCGACTGGCTCCGCTCCGCCGTGCACCTGTCGAAGGGCTGCTACCGCGGGCAGGAGACCGTCGCGAAGGTGCACAACCTCGGGCACCCGCCGCGCCGGGTCGTGATGCTCCACCTGGACGGGTCGGACGGCGTGCTCCCCGCGCCGGGCACCGCGGTCGAGCTCGACGGCAAGGACGTCGGACGGCTCACCGCCTCGGCGCTCCACCACGAGCTCGGGCCGGTCGGGCTCGCGGTCGTGAAGCGGTCGCTCGACCCCGCTGCGGTCCTGACCCTGACCGTCGACGACGTCGTGGTCACCGCCGCGCAGGAGACGATCGTCCCGCCGGAGGCCGGAGCGACGGCGAACGTGCCGCGCCTGCCCCGGCTCGGAGCCGTCCGCCGCTCGTAGTCGCGCTCAGGCGGGGGCGACGGCCGGCCAGGGCACGCTGAGCTCGCCCAGGCGCCACCGGCTCACCCCGTGCAGCACCGGCCAGCCCCGGTCGCGCATGCCGTGCACCGTCGCGATCCACCGTTGGCGGGGGCCGTACGTGCCGAGGGGTGCGGCGACCGCCCACGAGCGGTCGAGGTCGAGCAGGAACGCGTGCACCCGTTCCCCGGGGACGTTCCGGTGGATCAACGCCTTGGGCAGCCGCTCGGCGACGATGCTCGGCAGCTCGAGGTCGGCGACCCGCAGGGACACCGTGAAGGTGTGTGGTGCTCGGTCGTCGAGCGTCACCCAGGACGCCACCCGGCCGACCTCGTTGCAGGTGCCCTCGACGAGCGCTCCGCCGGGCTGGAGGCGGTCCTGCATGATCCGCCACGAGTCCACGACGGCGGACTCGTCGTACTGCCGGAGCACGTTGAACGCCCGGATCACGGCGGGCGGGCGGCCGTCGGGGGTCGGCGTCTCGAAGCCGCCGAGCCGGAACGTCACCCCGTCGCGGGTGCCGGCGTTCGCCAGCGCCACCCGCGACGGCTCGATCTCGATGCCGGTGACCTCGACGTCGGGGCGGACCCGGGCCAGCCGGTCCCGGAGCTCGAGGGTCGTCGTCGGCCGGGCGCCGTACCCGACGTCGGCGACGAGCGGGGCGTCCGTCCGCCGCAGGACCGGGAGCGCGGCGATCCACCGGTCGACACGACGGAGCCGGTTGTACCCGGTGGTCCCGCGCGTGACGTTCCCGATGGGCATGGTTCCCAGGGTACGGGCACCCGGAACGGCGGTGCGGCGCTCGGTAGACTCGGACGCATGACCTCCACGCTCGTCCTGCTCCGTCACGGCAACAGTGACTGGAACCAGAAGAACCTGTTCACCGGTTGGGTCGACGTCCGGCTCAGCGAGCTGGGCGAGAAGGAGGCGAAGCGCGCCGGCGAGCTCATCGCCGACTCGGGCATCGTGCCGGACGTCCTGTACACGTCGCTCCTGACCCGTGCGATCCAGACGGCGGACATCGCCCTGCTCGAGGCCGACCTCGCCTGGCTGCCGGTGAAGCGCGACTGGCGCCTCAACGAGCGCCACTACGGCGACCTGCAGGGCAAGGACAAGGCCCAGACGCTCGAGCAGTACGGCGAGCAGCAGTTCATGGAGTGGCGTCGCTCGTTCGACGTCCCGCCGCCCCCCATCGCCGACGACGCCGAGTGGTCGCAGGCCGGGGACCGCCGCTACGCCGACCTCGGTGACCAGCTGCCCCGCACCGAGTCGCTCAAGCTCGTGATCGACCGACTGCTGCCGTACTGGGAGTCGGACATCACGAAGGACCTCGGCGAGGGCAAGACCGTCCTGGTCACCGCGCACGGCAACTCGCTCCGCGCCCTCGTGAAGCACCTCGACGGCATCTCCGACGACGACATCGCGGGCCTCAACATCCCGACGGGCATCCCGCTCGTGTACGAGCTCGACGACGACTTCCGTCCGACGAAGCCCTCGTACTACCTCGACCCCGAGGCCGCCGCTGCCGGTGCCGCCGCGGTCGCTGCCCAGGGCGCCAAGAAGTAGCACCAGCACGACGAACGCCCCGCTGGACACCGGCGGGGCGTTCGTGCACCCGGGACAGCTCAGACGAAGTGGTCGGCGATCTCCTGCACGAGGGCCCCGACGTCGTACGGCCGGCCGGTGTCCACCCGCACGACCGGCACCCCGGGCAGCCCGATCGGTGCTGCCTGGTCGCCGTGCTCGTCCCAGAACGCCAGGATCTCCGCCAGGTCCCCGTGCACCTCGTGCCGCACGGGCATCGTGCCGGGCTCGTACCGGTCACGCAACCGGTCCGCGGCGGTGACCCGGTCGACCTGGCAGAACACCTCGACGGCACGCGGCGACCCGGCGGAGGCGAGTCCGGCCTCCAGACGGTCGCGGTCACGGGACGGCAGCCAGACGGCGTCGAGGACGACCCCGTTCTCGACGGCCCGCGCCATCGACCACATCGTGTCCATCGCGATCCCACCGAGTTCGCGCGAGCCGATCATCGGACCGACCACGTCGGCCAGGGGTTCCTTGATGCGGTCCTTCGACAGGAAGGGGCAGCCGAGCACCTCGGCCAGGGCGGCGCCCACCGTGCTCTTGCCCGAACCGGGCATCCCGTTGACGACGATCGCGACCTGAGCCATGCCACGATCCTGGCAGAACCCGTCAGGCGGGGGAGGTCGTCACCGACGCGGCGCCGGTCCAGTCGCCCGTCGCCAGGTACTCGACCTTCTTGGCGATCGACACCGCGTGGTCCGCGAAGCGCTCGTGGTAGCGCGAGGCCAGCGTCGCGTCGACCGTGTCGATCGGGTTGCCCTTCCAGGTCTCGCCGAGCACGAAGTCGAACACGCTCGCGTGCAGCTCGTCGACGGCGTCGTCCTCGTCGCGGATCTCCGCCGCCAGGGCGATGTCCTCGGTGGCGAGCAGGCGCGTGAGCTTCTGCGCCATCTGCACGTCGTGCGCGCCCATCTGCTTGAAGGTGCCGCGCAGGCCCTTCGGCACGACCTTCTCGGGGAAGCGCTGACGGGCGAGCTGCGCGATGTGCTCGGCCATGTCGCCCATGCGCTCGAGCGACGAGCTGACGCGCAGCGCGGTCACGACGACGCGGAGGTCACGGGCGACCGGCGCCTGCCGGGCGAGGATGTCGATCGCGATCTCGTCGAGGCTGTTCGCGGCGTGGTCGATCTTGGCGTCGTCGGCGATCACCTCCTCGGCGAGGGCGACGTCGGAGTCGCTGAACGCCTGGGTCGCACGGGTGATGGCGGACTCGACGAGTCCGGCGATCTCGGTCAGACGCTCCTGGACGTCCTGGAGCTCCTGCTGGAAGACTTCGCGCATGGGGGATGTGCCTCTCTGATGCGTACCGGACGAGTGTCGTCAGCCCAGGTGAACGAACGGTGACCTGCGGCTGAACACCTCCCGATCCGGGGGCGGAACTGCGCCGGAGGGGGGTGAACGGCGTCCGAACCCCGCGTGACGATCCCTACACTGGCGGCATGGACAACGCGTGGCTCGTGCCACTGTCGATGCTCCTCGGCGGGGTCTTCGGCGCAGGGGTCGTGGTGCTGGTCATCACGGCGGAGCGCACGGCCCGGGCAGCCGACGTCGCGGAACGGACGCTGCCCGACGGCGTCGCCGCGGTCATCGCCACGATGCACAACCCGGCCGTGGTCGTCGACCCGTCGAACACGGTGGTCGCCGCCTCGCCGCAGGCACTGACCGTCGGGCTCGTCGTGCGGCGGAAGCTCGTGCACGCCGAGCTCGCCGACCTGGTGGACCGGGTGCGCAGGAGCGGGGAGATGGCGTCCGATGACCTCGAGCTGCCCCGCGGGCGCAGCGGGGAACTCGTCGGCTACCTGAGCTTCCGGGCTGCGCAGCTGGGCAACCGGTACGTGCTCGTCACCGCGGACGACCTGACCGAGAGTCGCCGCATCGACGAGGTCCGGCGCGACTTCGTGGCGAACATCTCGCACGAGCTGAAGACACCCATCGGGGCGATCGGGCTCCTCGCCGAGACCCTGGTCGTCGCCGCCGACGACCCGGAGCACGTGAAGAAGTTCGCCGGGCAGCTCATCACCGAGTCCGAGCGGCTCGGGGCGCTGACGAAGGACATCATCGAACTGTCGAGGCTGCAGTCGGTCGACACGCTCGAGAGCAGCGAGGAGACCTCCGTCGACAAGATCGTGCAGGCCGCGGTCGACGCGAACGAGGTCGTCGCCCGCGCCCGGGAGATCGAGATCGTCCGGGCGAAGCGGTCGAAGCTGCGGGTCATGGGCGACCCGGGGCTGCTGCAGGTCGCGGTGTCGAACCTCATCGCGAACGCCGTCAAGTACTCCCCGGACCACACCCGTGTCGGCGTCGGCGTCCGCTCCACCAAGGGCTTCGTCGAGATCGCGGTGACCGACCAGGGCGTCGGCATCCCCGAGGCCGACCTCGACCGCGTGTTCGAGCGCTTCTACCGCGTCGACCCCGCCCGGTCCCGGGCGACCGGGGGCACCGGCCTCGGGCTCGCCATCGTCAAGCACGTCGTCGGCAACCACGGCGGCGACGTCCGCGTCTGGTCGCAGCCCGGCAAGGGCTCGACCTTCACCATCCGCCTGCCCGAGGCGGATCCCGACCTCACCACCGCACTCGAAGAGCAACTGGAAGAGCAGCCATCGTGACCAAGATCCTCATCGTCGACGACGAGCCGGCCCTGAGCGAGCCCCTGGAGTTCCTCCTGCAGCGCGAGGGGTACGAGACCGCCGTCGCCGCGGACGGCGTGACCGCGCTGTCGAAGTTCGACGCCGAGAACCCCGACCTGATCCTGCTCGACCTCATGCTGCCCGGGCTGAGCGGCACCGAGGTCTGCCGGCAGGTCCGGACGCGCTCGAACGTGCCGATCATCATGCTCACCGCGAAGGACTCCGAGGTGGACATCGTCGTCGGGCTCGAGCTCGGCGCGGACGACTACGTGACGAAGCCGTACTCGACCCGGGAGCTCCTGGCCCGGCTGCGGGCGGTCCTGCGCCGGCGCACGGAGGACGACCCGGGCGACAGCGGCATCCTGCAGGTCGGTGGGATCCGGATGGACGTCGAGCGGCACACCGTGTCGGTGGACGGGTCCGAGACGCCGATGCCGCTGAAGGAGTTCGAGCTGCTCGAGCTGCTGCTCCGCAACGCCGGTCGGGTGCTCACCCGCGGACAGCTCATCGACCGGGTGTGGGGGTCGGACTACTTCGGTGACACGAAGACGCTCGACGTGCACATCAAGCGCATCCGCTCGAAGATCGAGCGTGTCCCGAGCACCCCGGAGGTCCTGGTGACGGTGCGCGGCCTGGGGTACCGGATCGAGGGCTGACCGGCGACGCACCGGAGGCCCGGTGCCGGTTCCGAGAACCGGCACCGGGCCTCCAGTGCGTTGCGTTGCTTGCGTGCGTCGCGCCGGTCGGGCGCGCGATGCTCAGTTGGTGCCGCTGTCGCCTTCGGACGAGTCGGTCTGCGAGTCGCCCGACTGCGTCCCCGGAGCGGTGGCGTCACCGGTCGGCTCCGAGCCGCTCTCCGACGGCGAGGTGGAGCGCATCGACGGGGTGGCCGACGGCGAGGTGGAGGGGGCGAGCGTCTGGTACTCCTCGAGCGCGCTGGTCAGCACGGGGACGCTGGCCGACACGCCCTCGGCGCCGGAGTACGAGAAGTACGTCTTGACGAGCGAGCCGGGGACGACGTCGGAGGCGTCGAACAGGACGGCCTTCGAGTCGGCGACCTGCGACCCCTGTCCGGCGTTGCCCTCCTCGGAGCCGGCCTCGGAGGAGCGGGACGCGTTCGGGGTGTTCGCGCCGAGGTCGGCACGGCTGTTGCCCGGGACGACGACGGTCTGCGTGTCGCCACCGACCTCGATCGAGAGCGTGACCTCCTTCGACCCGGTGTTGACGATCGTGCCGATGAAGCGGGCGTCGTCCTCCTGGTCGCTGATGAACAGCGCGTTCCGGATGTCGATCGAGCCGGTGCTGACGTTCACGCCGTCGGTGATCTGCTTGATCTCCTTGGTGTGCGCGGGCGACATGAACTCGCAGCCGGTGGCGCCGAGCGCGATGGATGCCGCAACGGCGACGGACACGAGTACCCGAGCTCGCAAGAGATTCCTCCGGAAGATCACGATGTGGACCAGACGGTCCGCGCCCATCCTACCGATCGTCGGGGGTGCGGGCCGCCCAGGCCCCTTACCCGAAAGGTCCTTGTGGTAAACTGGGGGTCCTGGGAACGGAGCCTGATACATGCAATTCGAGGTCGGCGAGACCGTCGTCTACCCCCACCACGGGGCGGCAACCATCTCTGAAGTCAAGACGCGCGTCATCAAGGGCGAGGAGAAGGTCTACCTGAAGCTGCGCGTCACGCAGGGTGACCTGACGATCGAGGTGCCGGCGGACAACGTCGACCTGGTCGGCGTCCGCGACGTCATCGGCAAGGAAGGCCTCGACAAGGTCTTCGAGGTCCTGCGGGCACCCTTCACGGAAGAGCCCACCAACTGGTCGCGCCGGTACAAGGCGAACCTGGAGAAGCTGGCGTCGGGTGACGTCATCAAGGTGTCCGAGGTCGTCCGCGACCTCTGGCGCCGTGACCAGGACCGCGGACTCTCCGCGGGCGAGAAGCGGATGCTGGCCAAGGCCCGGCAGATCCTGATCTCCGAGCTCGCCCTGGCCGAGAAGACCGACGAGGACAAGGCATCGACCGTCCTCGACGAGGTCCTCGCCTCCTAGCGCGAACCGCAGCTGGACGCCACCACGACGACCGCCCTGCTCCCCGACCGGGTGAGCAGGGCGGTCGTCGTCGTCGCGGCGGGGTCCGGCACCCGGCTCGGCATCGGCGACGCCAAGGCGTTCGTCCCCGTCGCGGGGGAGCCGATGCTCACGCGTGCCGTTCGCACCGTGGTCACCCTCGCGGAGCCGACCGTCGTCGTGGTCGTCGCGCCGGAGGCCCGGCTCGACGAGTGCCGCGCCCTGGTCGCCGCCGTCGCCGGGCCCGCGGTCGACCTGACCGCCGTCGTCGCGGGCGGAGCCGACCGGCACGCCTCGGTGCAGGCGGGCCTCGACGCCCTGCCGGACGGCATCGAGTGGGTCGGGGTGCACGACGCCGCTCGCTGCCTGACGCCGGCGGCACAGTTCGACGCCGTGTTCGCCCGGGCCCGCGAGACCGGCGACGGCGTCGTCCCGGCCCTGCCCGTCACGGACACCGTCAAGCGGGTCGACGGGGACGTCGTGGTCGAGACCGTCGACCGGTCGGCGCTCGTCGGGGTGCAGACGCCCCAGGTCTTCCCGCTCGCCCGGCTCCGGGACGCCTACGCGGTCGCCGTGCAGTCCGAGACCGACGACGCCGGGGTGTACCGAGCTGCGGGCGGCACGGTGCGGACGGTGCCGGGCGACGCCGACGCCTTCAAGATCACGACGCGGTGGGATCTCGCACGGGCCGAGGCGCTCGTGGCCTCCCGCACCGGGGCCGCGGCGACGGGGGCTGCCGCTGCGGTGCCCGTCGTCCGGGTCGGCCTCGGCGTCGACGTGCACGCGTTCGACGCGGCGTCGCCGTGCCGCGTCGGGCTGCTCGACTTCCCCGGCGAACCGGGGCTCTCCGGGCACAGCGACGGTGACGCGGTGGCGCACGCGGTCTGCGACGCCCTGCTGTCGGCGGGCGGGCTCGGGGACATCGGCGGCCGCTTCGGCACGTCCGAGCCGCGGTACGCCGGCGCGTCCGGCGACGTCTTCGTGCACGGGGCCGTCGAGCTCCTGCGGGCGGCCGGACTGGTGCCGACGTCCGTCACGGTCCAGGTGATCGGCAACCGCCCCCGCATCGGTGCCCGACGGGACGAGATGCAGTCCGCCCTGGCTGCGGTCGTCGGTGCACCGGTGGCCGTCTCCGGCACGACGACGGACGGCCTCGGCCTGACCGGGCGGGGCGAGGGGCTCGCGGCGATCGCGACCGCCGTCGTCCGTCCGGTCTGAGCGGAGCGCTGCCGCCCGGCTCCGGCGCCCTCGACGCCCGACGTCCTAGGCTTGGGGCGTGACCGTTCGCCTGTACGACTCCCGCGCCGCAGCCGTCGTCGACCTCGCCCCGCTGGTCGACGGACAGGTGAGCATGTACGTCTGCGGCCCGACCGTGCAGTCGTCCCCGCACATCGGTCACCTGCGCTCCGCGCTGGTCTACGACGTGTGGCGCCGGTGGCTGACGTACCGCGGGTACCGGGTGACCCTCGTGCGGAACGTCACCGACATCGACGACAAGGTCCTCGACCTCGCCGCGGGCACCGACGAGCCGTGGTTCGCCCGGGCGTACCGCGTCGAGCGGGAGTTCACCGCGGCCTACGACGCCCTCGGCATCCTGCCGCCGACGTACGAGCCCCGGGCGACCGCGAGCGTGCCGCAGATGCACGAGATCATCGAGCGGTTGATCGAACGCGGGCACGCCTACGCCGCGGCCGACGGCACGGGTGACGTGTACTTCGACACGGGCAGCTGGGAGTCGTACGGTGCCCTGACGCGCCAGCGCCGCGAGGACATGGTCGAAGCGACCGACGCCGACCCCCGCGGCAAGCGCGACCCGCGGGACTTCGCGCTCTGGAAGGGTGCCAAGCCGGGGGAGCCGACGACGGCGACCTGGGACTCCCCGTGGGGTCCGGGCCGCCCGGGCTGGCACATCGAGTGCTCCGCGATGTCGCGGCGCTACCTGGGGCCGGCGTTCGACATCCACGGCGGTGGTCTCGACCTGCGCTTCCCGCACCACGAGAACGAGCTCGCGCAGTCGACCGCCGCGGGCGACGCCTTCGCGAGTCACTGGCTGCACAACGGGCTCGTCACCGTCGATGGGCAGAAGATGTCGAAGTCCCTCGGGAACTCGATCTTCGCCGCGGACTTCCTCGGGTCCGCCCGTCCCGCCGTGGTCCGGTACTTCCTCGGCGCCGCGCACTACCGGTCGTCCATCGACCACCACGAGGGCTCCCTGGCCGAGGCCGAGGCGGCGTACGACCGGATCGAGGGCTTCCTGACCCGCGCGGAACCCCGGCTCGAGGGGGTCGTCCCCCGCGACGCCCCGGCCGTGCCCGACGCCTTCGCGGCCGCGATGGACGACGACCTCGCGGTCCCGCAGGCACTGGCCGTCCTGCACGAGACCGTCCGCGCCGGGAACGCCGCCCTCGACGCCGACGATGCGGAAGCGCTCGCGACCGCGTACCATCAGGTGGCTGCCATGGTCGAGGTCCTCGGCATCGACCCGCGAGCGGCCCACTGGTCCGGCGGTGCGCAGGACGTCTCGGCCGCACCGCTCGCCGCGCTCGTCGACCGCCTCGTGCAGGAGCGCGCCGACGCCCGTGCTGCACGCGACTTCGCCACGGCGGACCGGGTGCGGGACGACCTCGCAGCCGCGGGGATCACCATCGAGGACACCGCAGCAGGAACACGCTGGAGCATCGCCTGACAACGGCCGTGCCGGACAGGAGAGAGCAATGAAGAACGTCTCGGGGAGCAAGAAGGGCCGGCCCGGCGCCGTCCGCTCCGGCCGCAAGGGCAACAAGCAGGTCGGCTCCGGCGGCCAGGGCGCACAGGCGCTCGAGGGTCGGAAGCCGACGCCGAAGGCCGAGGACCGGCCGTACCACCCCGCCGGCAAGCGCAAGGCGGCCAAGGAGCGCTTCGACGCGGCCCGCGGTCGCCACGGTGCCTCGAGCTCGCCGCAGCAGCGCACCGGCCGTCCGCCGCAGCGCAAGAGCGACGACTCCGAGCTCGTGACCGGGCGCAACTCCGTGCTCGAGGCGCTCCGCACGAAGACCCCGTCGACGACCCTCTACATCGCCGCCCGCATCGAGGTGGACGACCGCGTCAAGGAGATCCTGGCGCTGGCGAACCACCGCGGTGTGCCGATCATGGAGATCATGCGGCCGGAGCTCGACCGCATCACCGGTCACGACAGCGTGCACCAGGGCGTCGCGCTTAAGGTCCCGGCCTACGAGTACGCCGTCGCCGAGGAGATCGCCGAGCGTGCGTTCTCCCGCGACCAGGTCCCGCTCATGGTGGCCCTCGACGGCATCACCGACCCGCGCAACCTCGGTGCGATCATCCGCTCCACAGCGGCCTTCGGCGGCCACGGCGTCATCGTGCCGCAGCGCCGCTCGGTCGGCGTGACCGCGTCGGCGTGGAAGACCAGTGCGGGTGCCGCTGCCCGGACGCCCGTCGCGATGGCGCCGAACCTGACGCAGACCCTCAAGTCGCTGAAGTCGATGGGGCTGTTCGTGCTCGGCCTCGACGGCGACGGGGACGTGCAGCTCGACGCCCTCGAGCTCGCCGACCGGCCGATCGTGATCGTCGTCGGGTCCGAGGGCAAGGGGCTGTCGCGCCTGGTCACCGAGACCTGCGACGCGATCGTCTCGATCCCGATCTCGAGCGCCACCGAGTCCCTCAACGCGGGCATCGCCGCGAGCGTCACCCTGTGGGAGGTCGCCCGGCGCCGTCGCGCCGAGTAGGCGCGCGCTGCGCGGTGGCGCAGCGGGTACCCACCCGACCACCTGGAGGCCCGGTGCCGGTCCACGAGACCGGCACCGGGCCTCCAGTCCGTCCGGTGGGCGTCCCGCGAGCGGGCAGGACACGCCGCGGGACGGACGTCCGTCGGGCGGGAATCGTCGCCCGACGCCACCGATCGCGACAGATCTCGCCCGCTCGCGCGAGCGCGCGCAGACGGGCGGGGACGGGCGCGGGACCGTCAGACCGTGGTGCGCCAGTCCTCGACGTCGTCCTCGTCGGCCAGCGCGTCGTCGTCGTCGACCACCGGGATCGGCAGCGTCATCGACGACGTCGGCGGGTTGATGAGCAGCCGCTCGTCGCGACGGTGCCGGAGCACGTCGTTGATGTACGCGGTCGTGGCCTCGGGCAGCGAGACCGACCGTTCCTCTTCCTGGGACATGTACCAGCGGTGCTCGAGCAGCTCGTGGAAGACCTCGGCCGGCTCCAGCCGCCCACGCAGGTCGCGCGGGATCGAGCGGACGACGGGCTCGAAGACCCGCGACACCCACTCGTGCGCGACCATCTCCTCGTCGAGCTGGTCACGCCCGTTCCGCGCCCGGTAGGCGTCGAGGTCGTTGAGCAGCCGCCGTGCCTGGTTCTCCCCGGCGTCGAGACCCGTCAGGCGCAGCAGTCGGCGCTGGTGGTGCCCGGCATCCACGACCTTCGGCTGGATGCGCACCTGCGAGCCGCCCTCGGTCGTGTGGATCGAGAGCTCCTCGATGTCGAAGCCGAGCGCGTTGAGCCGCTCGACCCGGTCGTTGATGCGCCACCGTTCCTTGATGTCGAACTGCTCGGTGCCGGTCAGTTCCTTCCACAGGATCCGGTACTGGGCGACGATGCGGTTCGACACGTCGACGGCGTCGGCGTTCTCGTCGAGGCGCCCGCCGGCCTCGAGGTCGAGGAGCTCGCCGGCGATGTTCACGCGGGCCACCTCGAGGTCGTTCTCGCGCTGCCCGTTCGACAGCCCGCCCGGGTAGAGCTTGCCGGTCTCGGCGTCGACCAGGTACGCGGCGAAGGCTCCGGCGTCGCGGCGGAACAGGGTGTTCGACAGCGAGACGTCGCCCCAGTAGAAGCCGATGACGTGCAGTCGGACGAGCAGCAGGGCGAGGGCGTCGACGAGACGGGTGGCGGTCTCCGGCCGCAGGGTCTGCGAGTAGAGCGCACGGTACGGCAGCGAGAACCGCAGGTGCCGGGTGACGAGCACCGGGTGCAGCGGCTCACCGTGCTCGTCGACACGGTTCGTGATCACCGCGACGGGGTCCACGCACGGCACGTCCATGCGCTGCAGCGTCCGGAGCATCTCGTACTCGGACCGCGCGACCTCCTCGCCCGTCTCCTTGACGGCCGCGACGTACCCGCTCAGGTGCACGAACCGCACGAGGTGCCGCGAGATGCCCTTCGGCAGGGCGACGATGACGTCGTCCGGCCAGTCCTCGAGCGGTCGGTCCCACGGCAGGTCGAGCAGGCCGGGGTCGACGGTGGCGGCGGTGATGGACATGGAGTCGGGCACGGGTGGCTCCTGTTGGTGCGGTGGTCTCTCACGGACGGGAGGCGCGGTGCCAGCTGGCACCGCGCCTCCTGTCCGGCTGTTCCAGCGTTACGCGCTGACGACTGCCTTGTCGTCCAGGCGCTCGCCCGACTCGGTGTCGAAGGCGTGCACGTGGCCCTGCTTCGGCGTGATCACGATGGTGTCGCCGATCGACGGGTGCGAGCGACCGTCGACGCGGGCGACGATGTCGGTGCGCTGGCCGTTCACGTCGGCGTGACCGTAGAGGTAGCCGTCGGCGCCGAGCTCCTCGACCACGTCGACCGTCACCGGCAGGCCCTCGCCCGAGGTCGACACGATGACGTCCTCGGGGCGGATGCCGACGGTGATGTTGCCGGAACGGGCGTTCGACAGGGTGTCGCGGTCGAGCGGGTGGTTCAGCGTGCCGAACCGGATGCCGCCCTCGATGACGTCGGCGGGCAGCAGGTTCATGGCCGGCGAACCGATGAAGCCGGCGACGAACACGTTGTTCGGCTTCTCGTACAGGTCACGCGGCGAGCCGACCTGCTGCAGGATGCCGTCCTTGAGCACCGCGATGCGGTCGCCCATGGTCAGGGCCTCGGTCTGGTCGTGCGTGACGTAGACCGTGGTGACGCCGAGACGACGCTGCAGCGACGCGATCTGGGTGCGGGTCTGGACGCGGAGCTTGGCGTCGAGGTTCGACAGCGGCTCGTCCATGAGGAACACCTGCGGCTGACGGACGATCGCGCGGCCCATCGCGACGCGCTGACGCTGACCACCCGAGAGCGCCTTCGGCTTGCGGCCGAGGTACTGCTCGAGGTCGAGGAGCTTCGCGGCCTCCTGCACGCGGGTGGCGCGCTCCTCCTTGCCGACACCGGCGATCTTGAGCGCGAAGCCCATGTTCTCGGCGACGGTCATGTGCGGGTACAGCGCGTAGTTCTGGAACACCATCGCGATGTCGCGGTCCTTCGGCGGGACGTCGGTGACGTCGCGCTCGCCGATGCGGATCGCGCCGGAGTTGACCTCTTCGAGGCCGGCGAGCATGCGCAGGGAGGTGGACTTGCCGCAGCCCGAGGGGCCGACGAGGACGAGGAACTCGCCGTCGGCGACGTCCAGGTCGAGGGAGTCGACCGCGGGGCGGGTGCCTCCGGGGTAGAGACGGGTTGCCTTGTCGTAGGTGACGGACGCCATGAGCGTTCGATCCTTCCTTCACCGGCAGGTACGTGCCGGACGATCCGTAGTGAAGCGGTTGCCCGTGGGGGCCCCGGATGGTCGTCGTCGACCATCGTTGCTCATACAACACGACTTCCCCCGCCAGCGCCAGTGCACGGTCCGACCTGGTTGGCTGGTCCCAGGAAGGACCACTACGATCGGCGGGTCCGTCCGGCGTACGGGGGAAGGCGAGGCCGTGCGGACGTCAGGATCAACGTGAGGACCATCGACGCATGACCAACCGCCCCGAGGGTGACGCACGCGCCGCGCGCAACGAACGACGAGAGGCCGCACGCCAGCGGGCCCAGCGAGCGCGAGCCCAGCAGAAGCGCCGGCAGCGCGGGACCCGCCTCGGGCTGCAGATCGGCCTCGGGGCCGTGCTCCTCGCCGCGGTGGCGGTCGTCACGCTGGTGCTGGTCGACTCGGTGCAACCCGCGGGTCCCGGGCCGTCGACGATGTCGCAGGGCGGCATCACCATCGGGCAGGACCTCGAGCCGGTCGACTCCGCCTCGACCCCGTCGCCGAGCGCGACCGGGGCCTCCGACCCGGTGCGGATCACGATGTACGTCGACTACCTCTGCGACACCTGCGCGCAGTTCGAGAAGGCGAACGGCGACTACATCGCGAGCCTGGTCGACTCCGGCGCCGCGACGGTCGACATCCACCCGGTCGCCGTGCTGACGAACCGGTCGCAGGGCACGAAGTACTCGCTGCGCGCCGCGAACGCCGCTGCCTGCGTCGCGGACCGGTCGCCCGGCCAGTTCTACGCCGTGAACCAGGCGCTCTTCGCGCGGCAGCCCGACCAGGGCACCTCCGGCCTCACCGACGCGCAGCTCGAGCGGCTCGTGACCGGCGTCGACGGGGTGCGGGAAACGGCGGCGATCCGCGACTGCATCCAGGACCAGACCTTCGCCAAGTGGGTCGACGAGCGCACGGCCGACGTGACGGGTGGGGACATCCCCGGGTCGTCGCTCAGCGAGTTCCCCGGGCCGCCCCTGGTGCTCGTGAACGGCAAGCAGTACGAGCTGACCGCGCCGATCACCAACGACGACTTCCGCACCTTCGTGGTGTCGGCGGCGGGTGCGTCCGACGCGACGCCGTCGCCGACGGCCACGCCGACCCCCTCCGCGAGCGCGTCCGCCGGCTGACGTCGCGAGACGGTCGACCGACCGACGGACGGGTCTACAGCTGCGAGCCGGGCACGCTGAAGGTGTCGCAGGCGGTCGCCCCGCGCTCGTAGCCCCGCGTGAACCACGCCTGGCGCTGCGCGCTGGACCCGTGCGTGAAGGAGTCGGGGTCGACCCGACCCGTCGCACGCTCCTGGATGCTGTCGTCGCCGACGGCGCTCGCCGCGGACAGTGCATCGGCGATCTGCGCCTGCGTGACCGGTTCGAAGAACGTCTCGCCGTTCGCGTCGTGGGTGGTCGCAGCCGATCCGACCCAGGAGCCCGCGTAGCAGTCCGCCTGCAGCTCGACGCGGACGCTGCCCGACGACGCTCCCGTGCCGGAGCGGTCCGTGTCGGCGAAGGTGCCCTGGAGCTGCTGCACGTGGTGCCCCCACTCGTGCGCGACGACGTACATCTGCGCCAGCGGGCCGCCGGACGATCCGTACCGGGACTGCAGGTCGTCGTAGAACGCGGTGTCGAGGAAGATCGCGCGGTCCGGCGGGCAGTAGAACGGGCCGGTCGACGCGGAGGCCTGGCCGCACCCGGTGTCCGTCGACCCGTCGAAGAGCCAGAAGCCCGGCGTCGTGTACGCGATGCCGAGGGCGTCGGCCTCGTCGGACCAGTACGCGTCGAGCGACTCCGCGGCGCCCTCCATCCGGCACTCCACCCGCTGGTTCGCGTCACGGCCGGTGCGGCACTCCTCGGCCGGCTGCACCGTCTCGTCCTGCTGCTGGATCTGCGTGGTGCCGCTCCCGTCACCGACGATGCCGCTGAGGTCGACCCCGGTGAACTGCGCGATGAGGAAGACCACGATCGCCGCGACGCCGACACCGCCGCCGCCGATCGCCGCCGTCCGCCCGCGGCGCTTCACCTTCCCGCCGCTGAGCTGCGAGTCCTCGTTGAACGTCATGCCGCCGACCGTACCCGCAGCCGACCCGCGTAGCGTCCGGTCCGTCGGCGACCCCGACACCTGTCGTACAACAGCACGCTCGACCCGGAAGGAAACAGCACCATGGTCACTCCGATCAGCACCCTCATGAGCCCCGCCCGCTACGTGCAGGGCAAGGATGCCATCACCCGCGTCGGGGAGTTCGTCGCACCGATCGGGAAGCGCCCGCTGCTCGTCGCCGACGACGTGGTGTGGGGCATCGTCGAGGACGCCGTGCGCACGAGCTTCGACGCCGCCGGGCTGCCGGTCGAGCGGGTGGGGTTCGGTCGCTTCGCCACCCCGCAGGCGATCGACGACCTCACCGCGAGGATCCGCGAGACGGACTCGGACGTGGTCGTCGGCCTCGGCGGCGGCTCGGCGATCGACGCCGCGAAGGCCTCCGGGCACCTCGCCGGGATCCGCTGGGCGAGCGTCCCGACCGCGGCGAGCACCGACGCCCCGACCTCAGCCCTCGCGGTCGTGTACTCGGAGGAGGGCGAGTTCATCGAGTACCGCTTCTTCCCGCACAACCCCGACCTCGTGCTCATCGACACGAAGCTCGTCGCGAACGCCCCCGTGCAGTTCCTCGTCGCGGGCATCGGCGACGCACTCGCCACCTGGGTCGAGGCCCGGGCGGCGAAGCGCGCGAACGCCGACACCATGGCGGGCGGGCTGCAGACCGAGACCGGCGTGGCGCTCGCGAGGCTGTCGTGGGAGCTCCTGCACGACAACGCGCTCCAGGCGATCGAGTCCGTGAAGGCGAAGGTCGTCACGCCCGCGCTCGAGAAGGTCGTCGAGGCGAACACCCTGCTCTCCGGGCTCGGCTTCGAGTCCGGAGGCCTGGCCGCGGCGCACGCCATCCACAACGGCCTGACCGCGGCACCCCAGGCGCACGGTCTCGCACACGGGCAGAAGGTCAACGTCGGCACGATCGCGCAGCTCGTGCTCGAGGGGGCGCCGGCCGACGAGATCGAGGACTTCGTCGTCTTCACCACGAAGGTCGGGCTGCCGAACACGCTGACCGAGATCGGTCTGACCGTCGACGACCGGGACGTGCTGCAGGCCGTCGCCGAGGCCGCCACCGTGGAGAGCGAGACGATCCACAACATGCCGTTCCCCGTGACCGCCGAGGCCGTCGTCGACGCGCTCGTCGCGATCGAGGGGATCTCCCGCAGCATCCGCGCCGCCCACGGGCTCCCGGAGCCGGAACTGTACCGCGCCCACTGAGCGCGGACGGAGGGGGTGCGAGCAGCATGGCGGCATGGCCGACCTCGACGAACAGCACCCCCTCTTCCTCCTCGCGATGGACCAGCGGTCCTCGCTCCTGGAGCACACGTACGGCGACGAGTCCGGCGAGCCCGCTGACGACGCCGACGCACAGCGTGTCCGCGCGGGCAAGCAGCTCGTGTACCGCGGCGTCCTCACCGCGCTCGCCGCGGGGGCGTCCCGCGCCCGCACCGGCGTGCTCGTCGACGAGCGCTACGGCGCCGACGTCGCCCGGCTCGTGCGCGAGGCCGGCCTGCAGCTCGCGATGCCGATCGAGCGCTCGGGCCGTGACTGGTTCGAGCTCGAGTACGGCGACGACTGGCTCGCGCACGTGGACGCGTTCGACCCGGACTTCGTGAAGGTCCTGGTGCGCGACAACCCCGCGTTCGACGAGGCGGACCGGCAGGCCCAGGCCGGGCGGCTCGCCGAGGTCTCGCAGGCCCTGCACGATGCCGACCGCGCGTTCCTGGTCGAGCTCCTCGTCCCGGGCACCGACGAGCAGCAGGCGTCCGCCGACGACTACGACCGTGACGTCCGCCCGGGGCTCGTCATCGAGACGATCGGGTACCTGCAGGAGCACGGCGTCGAGCCGGACGTGTGGAAGCTCGAGGGCCTCGACCGCACCGAGGACGCCGAGCACGTCGTCGCCGCCGTCCGTGCCGGGGGTCGTGACCACGTGCAGTGCATCGTGCTGGGCCGCGACGCCCCGCAGGACCAGCTCGACCACTGGCTCCGGACCGCCGCGCCCGTCGACGGCTTCGTCGGCTTCGCCATCGGGCGGAGCAACTGGGAGGACGCGCTCGACGACGTCGTGCAGCGGGGGCTGGACCACGAGGCCGCCGAGCAGGTCATCGCCGCGAACTACCGGCACTTCGTGGACACGTGGCTCGAGGCACGCCCCGACGTCGTCGACGGGGTGGACGCCGGCGCCGCCTGAGCGCGTCCCGCTGGCCGCCGGCACCTGCCGGCGCCGACCGGTGTCAGGTGCGGATCAGCGGTTCCAGCGCCGCCAGGTCCGCACCGATGCCGACGTCCACGAGCTCGATCCGGCCCGCGAGCGTCGCACCGGGGCCGGTCAGCAGGCCCGCCTTCACCCCGCCGAACGTGACGGTGACGTCGGCGTGCAGCACGTGGTCGTCGGCCACCGCACCGGTGTCGACGTCGATGCCGCTCGGCACGTCGACGGCGACGACGAACGGGGCGCGCTGGTCGCGGGCGAGCTCGCGGATCGCGTCGACGACCTGACGGGCGGGAGAGCGCAAGGGGGTCCCGCTGCCCGCCCCA
>NZ_RBLU01000049.1 GCF_003989515.1 Curtobacterium sp. HSID17257 | reverse complement strand
TCCGACGTCGAACCAGCAGGCGTCCCTGGTTCGATGTCGGACCCCTGGTTCGATCCCGGACCGACCACGACCGCCGAGCCCCGCACGCCCACGCCGAGCGCCCGCCCGAACCGCACCGCCCCCGGAACGACGAAAGCCCCGCACCATCGGTGCGGGGCTCTCGTGCAGGTGTCAGACGCTCAGAGCGCGGAGACCTTCTTGGCGATGGCCGACTTGCGGTTCGCCGCCTGGTTCTTGTGGATGACGCCCTTGCTCACGGCCTTGTCGAGCTTCTTCGCCGCGAGGGCCAGGGCCGCAACGGCCTTGTCCTTGTCGCCGGCGACGACGGCCTCGTTCGTGTGACGGATGACCGTCTTGAGCTCCGAGCGGTAGGCCTTGTTGCGCTCCTGGGCCTTGAGGTTGGTCTTGATGCGCTTCATCTGCGACTTGATGTTCGCCATGCGTGTTGCTCCTTGTTCGTCTGCTACGGGTGGTCGCGACGTCGGGTAGAGGGGCCCTCTGTCGCATCGCGTTCCACCCGTGGGCGGGGAACGCGGAAGCCAGCCACCGACTCTACCAGCAGAGCCACGGACCACCAAAGCCCCGACGCGCCGAACGAGCGACGCGCCGGACGCCCGCGGGGACACCGCCGAGCGGAAACGACCCCGCAACACGGACGGGCTACCGTGACGAGGTGCCCTCACTCGCCCCGCGCATCGACTCCGTCCCGGCCTCCGGCATCCGCCGCGTCTTCGAACAGGCCGCCCTGCTGCGCGCCGACGGCACCGACGTCGCGATGCTCGTGATCGGCGAGCCCGACGTCCCGGTCGCGCCGCACATCGGCGAGGCCGCCCGCCGCGCGTGGAGCGAGGACCGCACGGACTACACGCCGAACGGTGGCATCGCTCCGCTCCGCACCGCGATTCGGGACAAGCTGCTCCGTGAGAACCGCATCGACGCGGACCTCGAACAGGTCTGGGTCACGATCGGCGCGACCCAGGCGCTGTTCCAGGCGATGACCCTCGTGCTGGGTCCCGGCGACGAGGTCCTCGTGCCGGACCCCGGCTACACGACCTTCACGATGAACGCGCACATCATCGGCGCCACTCCGGTGCCGTACCGGCTCGAGCCGCAGCACGACTTCGAGCCGGACCTCGGGGCGCTCGAGGCGAGCATCACCGAGCACACCCGCGCGATCGTGGTGAACTCGCCGTCGAACCCGCTCGGCTCGGTGTTCGGCGAGGACACCCTGCGCGCCCTGCTGGCCCTGGCGAAGCGGCACGACCTCTGGGTGATCAGCGACGAGGTCTACGAGTACTTCACCCACGGCACCCGCCACGTCAGCATCGCGTCCCTCGACGAGGACGACCGGGTCTTCACCGCCTTCTCGCTGAGCAAGACGTACGCGATGACCGGCGTCCGGGTCGGCTACCTGGTGACGCCGAAGGGCATGGGGCCGACGATGCGCACGACGCAGGAGGCGATGATCAGCTGCGTCGCCGAGCCGGACCAGTGGGCGGCGCTCGCGGCGATCGTGGGCGACCACCAGGCCGTGCAGGACGCGCGCGAGCACTACCGCGCGAACCTCGCCGTCGCGAAGGAGGTGCTCGACGCAGCGGGCATCCGCTACCTCGACCCGCGCGGGGCCTTCTACCTGTGGGTCGACGTCGCGCACGCGTCGCAGGGCGACGTCGCCGAATGGGCGCTCGCCTTCCTGCACCGGGAGCGCGTCGCGGTCGCACCCGGCAGCGCGTTCGGGCGCTCCGGCGAGGGCTGGATCCGGGTCTGCCTGGCGGCGACCGTCGAGGACCTGCGCCGCGGCCTGGGCGCGCTGCCGGCGCCCGCCACGGTGACCGTCTGACGGACGGGAGGCGCTCGGTGGCGCCGCCACGCGCCTCCCGTGCGTCCCGCACAGCGTCCCGGTGCGTGCCGCGCCTCCACAGGCCGGTCGCCGGTTGCGCGCTGCCCGCGTGCAACCGTGGGACAATCGTTCGACCGCACCGACCCCCTGAGGAACCGTGAGCCCACAAGCATCCGCGCCGCTCGAGCCCGCCGCGACCCCGGCCGAGGCGATACGCAACTTCTGCATCATCGCGCACATCGACCACGGCAAGTCCACGCTGGCCGACCGCATGCTGCAGATCACCGGCATCGTCGAGGAGCGGGCGATGCGTGCGCAGTACCTCGACCGCATGGACATCGAGCGCGAGCGCGGCATCACGATCAAGTCGCAGGCGGTTCGCATGCCGTGGGAGCTCGACGGGCAGACGTTCGCGCTGAACATGATCGACACCCCCGGTCACGTCGACTTCTCGTACGAGGTCTCCCGCTCGCTCGCCGCGTGCGAGGGCGCCATCCTGCTCGTCGACGCAGCGCAGGGCATCGAGGCCCAGACGCTCGCCAACCTGTACCTGGCGCTCGAGAACGACCTCGAGATCATCCCGGTCCTCAACAAGATCGACCTGCCCGCCGCCGACCCGGACAAGTACGCCGCCGAGCTCGCGCAGCTCATCGGCGGCAAGCCGGAGGACGTCCTTCGCGTCTCCGGCAAGACCGGCGTCGGTGTGCCCGAACTGCTCGACCGCGTCGTCCGGACCGTGCCGAACCCCGTCGGGAACGTCGACGCGGCACCGCGCGCCATGATCTTCGACTCGGTCTACGACAGCTACCGCGGTGTCGTGACGTACGTGCGCATGATCGACGGCACGATCCACCCGCGCGAGAAGGTCCAGATGATGTCGACGAAGTCGACGCACGAGATCCTCGAGATCGGTGTGTCGTCGCCGGAGCCGAAGCCGACCAAGGGTCTGTCGGTCGGCGAGGTCGGGTACCTCATCACCGGTGTGAAGGACGTGCGCCAGTCGAAGGTCGGTGACACCGTCACGACGGCACTCCGACCGGCGACCGAGGCCCTGCCCGGCTACACGGACCCGAAGCCGATGGTGTTCTCGGGGCTGTACCCGATCGACGGCTCCGACTACCCGGACCTGCGCGAGGCGCTCGACAAGCTCAAGCTCTCCGACGCGGCCCTCGTGTACGAGCCCGAGACCTCAGTGGCGCTCGGGTTCGGGTTCCGCTGCGGCTTCCTCGGCCTGCTCCACCTCGAGATCATCACCGAGCGGCTGTCGCGCGAGTTCGGCCTCGACCTCATCACGACCGCGCCCAGCGTGATCTACGAGGTCACCAACGAGGACAACACCGTGACCGAGGTGACGAACCCGTCCGAGTTCCCGGGCGGGCGCATCGTCGAGGTCCGCGAGCCGATGGTCCGCGCGGCGATCCTCGCGCCGAAGGACTACGTCGGCGCGATCATGGAGCTCTGCCAGTCGCGACGCGGATCCCTGCTCGGCATGGAGTACCTCGGCGAGGACCGCGTCGAGATCCGCTACGAGATGCCCCTCGGCGAGATCGTGTTCGACTTCTTCGACCAGCTGAAGAGCAAGACCCAGGGCTACGCCTCGCTCGACTACGAGCCCACCGGCGACCAGGCCGCGGACCTCGTGAAGGTCGACATCCTGCTGCAGGGCGAGCAGGTCGACGCGTTCAGCGCGATCGTCCACCGGGACAAGGCCTACGCCTACGGCACGCTGATGACCGAGCGGCTCCGCAAACTCATCCCTCGCCAGCAGTTCGAGGTGCCGATCCAGGCTGCGATCGGCGCGCGGATCATCGCCCGCGAGAGCATCCGGGCGATGCGCAAGGACGTCCTCGCGAAGTGCTACGGCGGTGACATCACCCGCAAGCGCAAGCTCCTCGAGAAGCAGAAGGAGGGCAAGAAGCGCATGAAGATGGTGGGTCGCGTCGAGGTCCCGCAGGAGGCCTTCATCGCGGCGCTCTCGGGCGACGTCGAAGAGAAGAAGAAGTAGCTCGGCGACCACGAGCAGCACGACGGAGCCCCGCCACGAGCGGGGCTCCGTCGTCCGTTCCGAGCTCCGGGGGACACGGTGCGGTCGACCCCGCCGGTACGATGGCTCCATGAGTTCCCGCGGCAGCTACCCGACCGCCCTGACCTACGGTGCCGTCGGTGCCACGCAGGCGGCGGACCTCATGACCTACCCGCCGGAGGGGTTCACCCCGGCGGAGTCGCGGGCACGGATCGGCCACGGCGACGCGCGGTTCGAGACCGCGGTGACGCAGGCGCTGACCTGGCAGATCCAGGAGCGCAGCGGCATCCGGGTGCAGGTCGGTGACCAGCCGGACGACGACGAGGTCCGGTACAACCCGGTGACGTTCGACGCGCACGGCGTCCCGATCGCGCCGGCGTCGATCGGCACGCCCCGCGTCGAGAAGTTCGCGGCCGACGGCACGCCGCTGCTGACGGCCGGCACGACGGCGACGCTCGAGATGCACGCCTTCGGGCAGACCGTGCACGCTCCGGTCCGCGTCGTGTCGATCATCGACGAGACCGACCGCAAGGGCTTCGCGTACGGCACGCTCGAGGGCCACCCGCTGTCCGGCGAGGAGTCCTTCGTGGTCGAACGCACGAGCGACGGTTCGGTGTGGCTCCAGATCCGACAGTTCTCGCAGCCGTCCAGCCGGAAGTGGGCGTTCGTCGCACCGCTGCTCCGGCGGCAGCAGCGGGTGATGGCGGCGAAGTACCTCAGCGCACTGCGCGGCGACTGACCGCGCCCCCGCTCAGCGCAGCGGCGGGAGCGCGGCGATCGCGTCCTCGAGCAGCCGGGCGTCCTGCACGCAGTCCCGCGCGACGCACACCGCGCTCGTCCCCCGCAGGGCGTCGACCTCGTAGACCCCGGTCGCGACCGCGACGAACGGGATGCCCACCGCGTCGGCCGCCTCGCCGTCCCGCGGGGTGTCCCCGACGATCACGGCCCGCTCCCCGGACAGTGCCGCAGCGGCACGCGCCGTGACCCCGGTGCGCTCGACCTCGGCGTCGCCGAAGTACGAGTGCTCCCAGTCGAACGCGTCGAGGTCGAAGCCCGCGCCGCCGAGCTTCACCCGCGCTCGGTGCTCCGAGTTGCCGGTCAGCAGCCCGTTCCGCCAGCCCAGCGCGGCGAAGCGTCGGACGAGCGCGGCGGCACCCGGGGCGGGGGAGCGGCGTTCACCCCGGCCGTACCGCTCGTCGGTCAGGTCGCGCAGGTGCCGGCTCACCGTGGGGATGAGCGCGTCGTCGAGGTCGTGCGCCCGGACGTGGTCGGCGATGAGGCCCGCGTCGGTGCGTCCGTGCTGGTGGCCGACCTTCAGCACCAGGTCGCGGCCGACGGCGCGTTCGACGGCCAGGTGGTACAGGTTGCCCGGCGACGCTGCGTTGAGGACGAGGGTGCCGTCGATGTCCCACAGCACCGTGGTGGGGACGGTGTGGTGCTCCATGGCTCCATCATGGCCGAGAATGGAGTCCATGCCGAGTGCGCTCCCGATCGCCGATCCCGCTCCCGCGGACGGCCTGCTCACCCCCGGCCCGGGCGCCGGCGACGTCCCCTTCGGGGTGTACGTCCACGTGCCGTTCTGCCGGGTGCGCTGCGGCTACTGCGACTTCAACACCTACACGGCGTCCGAGCTCCGCGGGGTGCGCCGCGACGACTACGCCGGCCACGCGGTGCAGGAGATCCGCTGGGCGGCCGAGGTCCTCGACCGCTCCGGGGTGCCGCGCCGCCCGGTCTCGACGGTGTTCTTCGGCGGTGGCACGCCGACGATGCTGCCGGCGGACGACCTCGTGATGATCATCCGCGTGATCGACGACACGTGGGGCATCCTGCCGGGCGCGGAGGTCACGACCGAGGCGAACCCGGACTCCGTGGACGCGGACGCGATCGCGACCCTCGCGCGCGGCGGGTTCACCCGGATGAGCTACGGCATGCAGTCCGCGGTGCCGCACGTCCTCGCCACGCTCGACCGGACCCACGACCCCGAGCGCGTGCCGGTCGTCGTGGACCTCGCGAAGCAGCAGGGCCTCGACGTCAGCCTCGACCTCATCTACTCGACCCCGGGGGAGTCCCTCGACGACTGGCGCACCTCGCTCGACGCCGCGCTGGCCTGCGCCCCCGACCACGTGTCCGCCTACTCGCTCATCGTCGAGGAGGGCACGGCGATGGGGCGGATGGTGGCCCGTGGCGAGCTCCCGGCGCCCGACGACGACCTGGCCGCCGACATGTACGAGCTCGCGGACCGGACCCTCGCCGACGCCGGGTACGCCTGGTACGAGGTCTCGAACTGGGCACGCGCCGACGAGCACGGCGGTCCGGAGCGCCACGCGAGCCGGCACAACCTGTCCTACTGGAAGGGTCACGACTGGTGGGGCGTCGGCCCGGGCGCGCACTCGGCGGTCGCCGGCACCCGCTGGTGGAACGTGAAGCACCCGGCCGCGTACGCGAACCGGGTGCTGGCGGGCGAGTCGCCCGCGGCGGGGCGCGAGACGCTCGACGCCGACACCCGGTACGTCGAGCGGGTGCTGCTGGCCGCACGCGTGCGCGGCGAGCTCACCACCGCGGAGCTCGGCCGGGAGGCCCGTGGCCGCGTCGCCGGCCTCATCGCCCGCGGTCTCGTGGACGGGTCGGCCGCGGTGCGGGGACGGATCGAGCTGACCCTGCAGGGTCGGCTGCTCGCGGACGCCGTCGTCCGCGAGCTGCTCGACTAGCGCACGGGCTGCCGCCCGCGCTACTGCTTGATGAACTCGATCGTGAGCGGGTAGCGGTAGAGGTCGCCGCGGTTCGCCGCCACGGCCGCCAGGATCGCGAACACGATCACGAGCACGCCGATGATCGGGAGCAGGACGAACCCGATCACGACCAGGCAGAGCAGCCACGCCACGACGTACGCGATCGCCGCCGTGATGTGGAAGTTCAGCGCCTGGCGGGTGTGCTCCTTGATGAACTGCCCCCGGTCGCGCAGCACCAGGTACGCGATGATCGGCACGACCAGGCTGAAGAAGATGCCGCCGACGTGCGTCAGCGTCGCCCAGAGGCGCTGGTCCTCCGGCGACATCGGCTGGGGCGGCGTGAAGCCGGCCGGGTACTGCGGTCCCTGCGGGTTCTGGGGTCCCCCCGGCTGCTGGCCGTACCGGCCGTCCTGCGGGCCGCCTGGTTGCTGTCCGTAGCTCATGCCGTGAGCGTACCGGCGCAGGGGCCTCCGGTCCCGGTCGGTCGGTGGTCGGGCGTAGGATCAGCAGTCGACACGTCCGAGTGCCAGCATCGAACGGAAGGGGTCCGGATGGTCAGCGAACGCTCCCTCGAGGTCCTCAAGGCGATCGTGCGGGACTACGTCGCCTCGCGCGAGCCCGTCGGCTCGAAGACGATCGTCGAGCGGCACGCCTTCGGGGTCAGCGCCGCGACGATCCGCAACGACATGGCGCAGCTCGAGGACGAACAGCTCATCGCGGCGCCGCACACCTCGTCCGGTCGGGTGCCCACGGACAAGGGCTACCGCCTGTTCGTCGACCACCTCGCGGCGGCGCGGCCCCTGTCGACGGCGCAGCGGCACGCCATCGAGACCTTCCTCGGCACGCCGAACGACCTCGACGAGGTCCTCGGCCGCACCGTCCGCCTGCTCAGCCAGCTCACCAACCAGGTCGCGCTCGTGCAGTACCCGTCGATGGTGCGTGCCCGCGTGCAGCACGTCGAGCTCGTGCGGCTCGGCGACACCCGGCTCATGGTCGTCCTGATCACCGACACCGCCCGCGTCGAGCAGCGTGTGGTGGAGACGGACGTCCCCCTCGACGAGGACTCGCTCACCGAGCTCCGGACCGTCGTGAACGGCGCGAGCGTCGGACTCCTGCTGCAGGACGTCCCCCGTGCCCTGCGCGAGGTCCCGCGGCAGCTCCGCCCGGACGCGCAGACCCTGGGCGGCGTCGTCGTCGCGACCCTCATCGAGCAGGTGGCTGCGAACCGGCAGGACCGCCTGGTCATGGCGGGCGCGGCCAACCTGGCGAAGAGCGAGCGCGACTTCTCCGGCGGCCTGTACCCCGTGCTCGAGGCGATCGAGGAACAGGTGACCGTACTCCGCTTGTTCGGCGAGATGCAGGTGGACGACGTGGCCGTGGCCGCGAGCATCGGCGCCGAGAACGCCGAGTACGGCCTCGACGCGACGAGCATCGTGGCCGGCGGCTACCTCGCCGGCGGCGGGGCGGTCGCCCGACTGGGCGTCCTGGGCCCGACCCGCATGGACTACGGCACGAACATGGCCGCCGTCCGCGCGGTCGCACGGTACCTGTCCAAGCTGCTGGGCGAACATTGACCGGACCACGCGCCCCACGCGCGGTGTCCAGCGGACCGGCTCCGCGCCTCCAGACCGGACCGCGGCGACCGCCGCGACCCACCGACCGAACCGAAACCGACTGAGGGAACCGTGGCAGACCACTACGACGTCCTCGGCGTCCAGCCGGACGCCTCCGATGCCGACATCAAGAAGGCCTACCGACGGCTGGCGCGCGAGCTGCACCCGGACGTGAACCCGAGCCCGGACGCGGCCGAGCGCTTCAAGGACGTGACGCACGCGTACGACGTGCTGAGCGATCCCGAGCAGCGTCGTCGCTACGACGCCGGCCCGCAGGAGAGCCCCTTCGGCGGCGGTGCCGCCGGCGGCTTCAGCGACATCTTCGACGCCTTCTTCGGCGGTGGCGGCGGCGGCGGACGCGGCAACGGACCGCGGAGCCGGGCCGAGCGCGGGCAGGACGCCCTGCTGCGCATCGAGGTCGACCTGGACGAGGTCGTGTTCGGCACGCACAAGGACGTCGAGGTCGACACGGCCGTCGTCTGCGAGACGTGCAACGGCTCGTGCTGCGCGCCGGGGACGAGCCCGCGCACCTGCGACATCTGCGGCGGCTCCGGGCACATCCAGCGCCAGGTCCGCTCGCTGCTCGGCAACGTCGTGACGAGCGCGCCCTGCGGCACCTGCCGCGGCTACGGCACCGTCATCCCGAGCCCCTGCCCGACGTGCCAGGGGCAGGGCCGCGTCCGCGCACGCCGCACGATCCCCGTCGACGTGCCCGCGGGCGTCGAGACCGGGCTCCGTCTGCAGATGCCCGGTCAGGGCGAGGTCGGCCCGGCCGGCGGCCCCTCGGGTGACCTCTACCTCGAGGTGAAGGTGCGCCACCACGACGTGTTCAGCCGCGACGGCGACGACCTCCTCGCGACGCTCGAGGTCCAGATGACCGACGCGATCCTCGGTGCGCACACGACCATCGACGGCCTCGACGGGCCGGTCGAGCTCGAGATCCGTCCGGGCGTGCAGAGCGCCGACGTCCTGGTGATCAAGGACCGCGGCGTGACGAAGCTGCGCGGCACCGGTCGGGGTGACCTCCGCGTCGGGGTGCAGGTCGTGACCCCCACGAAGCTCTCGCACAAGGAGCGCGGACTCGTCGAGCAGCTCGCGAAGTCGCACAAGGCGCCGGGGCCGCAGCTCGCCCGCTTCCAGCAGGGCATGTTCGGCAAGCTGCGCGACCGCTTCTTCAACTTCTGATGGCGTCGCTGTACCTGGTGGAGCCCGGCCTGCTCGACGGCGTCGGAGTCGGCGACCCGGTGTCGCTCGACGGCGCCGAGGGACGGCACGCGGTGTCCGTCGCGCGGGTCCGCGTCGGCGAAGCACTGCGGATCGCGGACGGTCGCGGCACGGTCGTCACCGGCGCGGTCGCCGAGACCGGCAGGGACACGTTGACGCTGACCGTCTCCGACGTGACCGTCGAGGCGGCACCACGCCCCGCGTTGGTGCTCGTCCAGGCGCTCGCGAAGGGCGGGCGCGACGAGATGGCGGTGCAGGCCGCGACCGAGATCGGCGTCGACCGGATCGTCCCCTGGTCGGCGGCGCGGAGCGTGTCCCGCTGGGACGGCGCCAAGGTCGAGAAGGGCCGTGCCCGGTGGGCGGCCATCGCGCAGGAGGCCGCGAAGCAGGCGGTCCGCTCGCGCGTCCCGACGGTGGACGCGCCGGTGACGACGGTGCAGCTGGCCGCGTCGGCCTGCTCGTCGTCGGGTGGCGGCTCGTCGTCGGGTGCCGGTCGGGAGGCGCGGCGTGCGGTGGTCGTGCTGGACCCGGTGGGTGCGGTGCGGCTCTCGGCGTGGGAGCCGCCGACGGACGTCGACGAGATCGTCCTGGTGGTCGGTCCGGAGGGCGGCATCGACGGGTCCGAGTTCGATCGTCTCGAGGCCGCCGGCGCCGTGCGGGTGCGGCTCGGCGACACCGTGCTCCGCACGTCGACCGCCGGGCCGGCCGCGCTGGCCGTCCTGCAGACCCGGCTCGGGCGCTGGTAGTGGCGTCGGAGGCGGGTCCTACGATGGTCACCATGAGCAGCAGCGAGCCGAGCGTCTTCTCGAAGATCGTCGCCCGCGAGATCCCGGCGACCATCGTCGCCGAGGACGACCGGGTGATCGCGTTCGAGGACATCGCGCCCAAGGCACCCGTCCACGTGCTCGTGGTGCCCAAGACCGAGCAGTACCGCGACGTCACCGAGCTCGCGGCCGGCGACCCGGAGCTGCTCGCACACGTCGTCGCCACCGCTCGTCGCATCGCCGACGAGCGTGCGGGCGGCCAGTTCCGTCTCGTCTTCAACACCGGCGAAGCCGCCGGTCAGACCGTGTTCCACGTGCACGCGCACGTCCTCGCAGGTGACCTGCACGAAGGGAATCTCCTTGCCGGCTGACGAACCCGTCCGTCCCGAACCCGCACAGCCCGGGACCGACCGCCCCGTGGCGCGTCCCGTGACCGATCCGTCCGACGTGACCGTCGACATCCAGGTCGACGGCATCGCCATGGTGCAGCTCCTCGGCCCGCAGGACCGCCTGCTCAAGACGGTCGAACGCCAGTACCCGGGGGTCCGGGTGCTCGTGCGCGGGAACGAGGTGTCCCTGACCGGCGCCGAACGTGACGTCGCCCGCGCGCACGCCCTCGTCGACGAGCTCGTCGGCATGGTGAAGCGCGGCCAGGACATCGGCCCGGCCGACATCCCGACGTCGGCGCGCATCCTCGACGAGGACCGCAAGCCCTCGGACACCTTCGGCACGCCGATCGTCTCGAGCCGCGGCAAGTCCGTGCGCCCGAAGACCGACGGCCAGCGCGCCTACGTCGATGCGATCGACCAGCACACGATCACGTTCGGCATCGGTCCGGCGGGCACCGGCAAGACCTACCTCGCGATGGCGAAGGCCGTCCAGGCGCTGCAGCGGCGCGAGGTCACGCGCATCATCCTGACCCGTCCCGCGGTCGAGGCGGGGGAGCGGCTCGGGTTCCTGCCGGGCACCCTGACCGACAAGATCGACCCGTACCTGCGCCCGCTGTACGACGCGCTCAACGAGATGATGGACCCCGAGCTCGTCCCGAAGCTGCTCGCGGCCGGCACGGTCGAGGTGGCGCCGCTGGCGTACATGCGCGGCCGCACCCTCAACGACTCGTTCGTGATCCTCGACGAGGCGCAGAACACCACGCCCGAGCAGATGAAGATGTTCCTGACGCGTCTCGGCTTCGGCTCGAAGATGGTCGTCACGGGCGACATCACCCAGGTCGACCTGCCCGGCAACCTCTCGGGTCTCCGGCTCGTCACCCGGATCCTGGGCGACGTCGACGACATCCACTTCGCGCGGCTCGGCAGCGAGGACGTCGTCCGCCACACGCTGGTCGGACGGATCGTCGACGCCTACACCGTGTACGACGAGGAACGACTCGCGGAACAGGCCGGGCACCGACCCGGTGGCCGCGGGACCGCGCCGGCGGGGAACCCCGCCGGGGCGAACCGGGCCGAGCGCCGCGGACGCCCGCCGCAGGACCGCCAGCAGTCCCCGTACCCGCAGGACGACGCCCGAGGAGGCAACCGGTGAGCATCGAGCTCAACAACGAGTCCGGCGTCGAGGTCGACGAGCAGGCGATCCAGCGCCTCGCCGCCTTCGCGCTCGACGCGCTGCACGTCCACGCGGACGCGGAGCTCGCGATCGTGCTGGTCGACGAGGGCGCGATGGAACAGCTGCACGTCCGCTGGATGGACGAGCCGGGGCCGACGGACGTCCTGAGCTTCCCGATGGACGAACTCCGCCCCGGGACCGAGGACGTGCCGACCCCGGCCGGGCTGCTCGGGGACATCGTCGTGTGCCCGCAGGTCGCCGCCGAGCAGGCGAAGACCGCGGGGCACACCACGACCGACGAGATGCTGCTGCTCACGTGCCACGGCATCCTCCACCTGCTCGGCTTCGACCACGCCGAGCCGGAGGAGAAGGCCGAGATGTTCGGGCTGCAGGGCGAGATCCTCTCCGCCTTCGCGGCGCAGCGTCGCGGGCGGTGACCTGATGGTGCTCGTCGCCGTCCTGCTCGCGGCGGCGTTCGTCCTGGTCGTCGTCGGCGGGCTGCTCGCCGCGTCCGACGCCGCGCTGACCGTGCTCTCCCGTGCCGACCTCGACGAGATCGCCCGAGGCAGCCGGAACCGTCGCGCGATCGAGGCCGTCGGCGACGACGTCGGCGCGCACGTCAACGCGCTGAACTTCGTCCGGGTGCTCGCCGAGACCGCCGCCGCGGTGCTCGTGACGATCGCGCTCGTCACGGTGTTCGACACCTGGTGGGTGGCCCTGGTCGTCTCCGCCGCGATCATGACCGCCGTGTCGTTCGTGCTCGTCGGATCCAGCCCGCGCAGCGTCGGGCGCGCCCACGCCGAGCGCCTCATCGGGGCCACCGGCGGGCTCGTGCGCGCCGTCCGCATCGTGCTCGGGCCGCTCGCGGGGCTGCTCGTGGCGATCGGCGACCGCGTCACGCCCGGACGGGGTCGCAGTGCGTCGACGGTCTCGAGCGAGGAGCAGCTGCTGTCGCTCGTCGACGAGGCGACCGAGAGCAACGTGCTCGAGCAGGACGACCGCGAACTCATCCACTCGGTCTTCGAGTTCAGCGACACCCTGGTGCGCGAGGTCATGGTGCCCCGCACGGACATGCTCACCGTCGACGCCGAGGCCACCCTGGCCGCCGGGATGGAGCGCTTCCTGGTGGCCGGTGTGTCGCGGATGCCCGTGACCGGCAAGGACAGCGACGACGTGCTCGGCGTGCTCTACCTGCGCGACGTCTCGCGCGCGCTGTACGAGCAGCCGGGCAGCGAGCGGGAACCGGTCACGACGCTGCTGCGTCCGGCCGAGTTCGTCCCCGAGTCCAAGCCGGCGGACGACACCCTCCGGCACATGCAGGTCGCGAAGAACCACCTGGTCCTCGTGGTCGACGAGTACGGCGGCGTCGCCGGACTCGTCACGATGGAGGACCTCATCGAGGAACTCGTCGGCGACATCTCCGACGAGTACGACCGCACCGTGGTCGACCGCACCGAGGTCGGCCCCGGCGTCTGGCGCATCTCCGCCCGGATGCCGATCGACGAGCTCGGCGACCTGTTCGGCATCGAGCTCGAGGACGACGACGTCGACACCGCCGGCGGCCTGCTGACGAAGGAGCTCGGCCGGCTCCCGGTCCGCGGCGAGCAGGTCACCGTCTCCGGCGTCGAGCTCACGGCCGACCGGGTCGAGGGCAAGCGCCGCCACCTGATCACCGTCCTGGCCGAGCGGAGCACCGCTCTCCAGGACGCCGAGGACGCCCTCGACGACACCACTCCGAGCACGACGGGAACACCGAACGCATGACCGAGCACGAACCCGACAACGGCACCCTCGCCGACACCGACGCCACGGCGCAGCCGTACCGCGCGGGCTTCGTCTCCTTCGTGGGACGCCCGAACGTCGGCAAGTCGACGCTGACCAACGCCCTGGTGGGCGAGAAGGTCGCGATCACCTCGTCGAAGCCGCAGACCACCCGCCGAGCGATCCGGGGCATCGTGCACCGGCCCGACGGCCAGGTCATCATCGTCGACACCCCCGGTGTGCACCGACCCCGCACCCTGCTCGGCGAGCGGCTGAACGACCTCGTGCAGTCCACACTCGGCGACGTCGACGTGATCGGGTTCTGCGTCCCCGCGAACGAGCCGATCGGCCCGGGCGACAAGTTCATCAACGAGTCGCTCGACCAGTACCCGCGGGCGAAGAAGATCGCGATCGTCACGAAGATCGACCGCACCCCGAAGGACCGCGTCGGGGAGCAGCTCCTCGCCGTGTCGCAGCTGCGCGACTGGGACGCCATCGTGCCCACCTCGGGGACGAAGGGGATCCAGCTCGAGGTCCTGCTCGGCGAGATCACGAAGCTGCTGCCCGAGTCGCCGCAGCTCTACGACGCGTCGACCGTGACCGAGGAGACCGACGAGGACCGCATCGCCGAGCTCGTCCGCGAGGCCGCGCTCGAGGGCGTCCGCGACGAGCTGCCGCACTCGCTCGCGGTCGTGATCGAGGACGTCGTCGAGCCCGACGAGGACGACGATCCGGACGGACCGCTGCGCATCTTCGCGAACCTGTTCGTCGAGCGTGACAGCCAGAAGGCGATCGTCATCGGACGGGGCGGCGAGCGGCTGAAGGACGTCGGGTCCCGGGCACGCACCGAGATCGAGTCGCTGCTCGGCGGGCGCCACGTGTACCTGAACATCCGCGTGAAGGTCGCGAAGGAGTGGCAGCGCGACCCGAAGCAGCTCGGTCGCCTGGGCTTCTGATCCGGGTCATCCCCTGGTCGGACGCGCGCGCCCCGGTCCGGTCGTACGGTGGGGTGGTGTTCCGTCCCATGCTGCGCGCGCAGCTCGTCACCGACGTCACCGCGGCGGTGCTGCTCGGTGTCCTGCTGGTGCTCCTGCGCGTCTCGGTCGACCAGTCGCCCCTGTGGCTGGTGACCGTCGTCGGACTGAGCGGGGCGCTCGCGATCCGTCGGCTCTCACCGGGGTTGGCGCTGGCGCTGTCCTGGGTCGTCGCGGTGTTCGAGATGGCGAGCGGCCAGACGCAACCCGATCCGTCGAACGTGCTGCTCGCCGGTGTCCTCTTCACCACCAGCGCCTACGGCAGCCGCCGCGTGCGCATCGCCGGGCTCCTGTCCGCCGTCGGCGGATCGTTCGTCGCGGCGGGGTACATCGGCCTGCAGGACTACCAGCGCCGCTCCGGCATCGACACTGCCTCGACGCCTGCGCTCGAGACCCTGCAGGTCGTGGTGGCGACGTTCGCCGCCGTCCTGCTCCTGCTCCTGCTCCCGTGGCTCGCCGGCCTCGTCCGCCGTGCGCGCCGGTCGGCCAGCATGAGCCGCGAGGCCCAGCTCGTCGCCGAACGCGATGCGGCCCGGGCGGACCGTGCCGTCGCGGTCGAGCAGGAACGCGTGCGGATCGCCCGCGACATGCACGACATCGTGGCCCACTCGCTCGCCGTCGTGATCGCGCAGGCGGACGGCGCCCGGTACGCCGCGAAGGCCGACCCGGCGATCGCCGACCAGGCGCTCGCCACCATCTCGAGCACCGCGCGCAGTGCCCTGGGTGACGTCCGTGAACTGCTCGGTGCCCTGCGGCACGAGCAGGGGACGGTCCCGACGCCGGAGGCAGCCGACCTCGACGTGCTCGTCTCCGAGATGCGCGAGGTCGGCCTGGACGTCCGGGTGGACCGGGAGGGCGACCCGACCGGCCTGCCCACCACCACCCAGCTCGCGGTGTACCGCATCGTGCAGGAGAGCCTGACGAACGCGTGGAAGCACGGCGAGGGCGGGACGCCGGTCCACGCCTCGCTGACCTACCGACCGGACACCGTCGAGATCACGGTCATCAACCGGATGGCCGACGACGGCACGCGCGGCCCCGGGACCGGCCACGGGCTCGTGGGGATGCGCGAGCGCGTCGCGATGACCGGCGGGTCGATGACGGCGGGGCCGCGTGGCGACGACTTCGCGGTGGCCGTCCGCATGCCGACGGTCCCCGCGAGCGGCCAGTTCCCCGGCGGCCGCATCACCCAGATGGAGCAGGAGCGCACCAGATGACCACGTCCCAGCCGACCGGCAGCCCGATCCGGGTCGCCCTCGTCGACGACCAGGCGCTCTTCCGCACCGGGATCCGGATGCTCATCGACTCGCAGCCCGACCTGCAGTTCGTCGGCGAGGCCGGCGACGGGGCGGAAGGGGCCGAGCTCGTCCGCCGTACCGGGGCCGACGTCGTGCTCATGGACGTCCGCATGCCGGTGATGGACGGCATCACGGCGACGGCGCGCATCGTCGAGCAGGGCGGAGCGGACGCCGCGAAGGTCCTCGTGCTCACCACGTTCGACTTCGACGAGGCCGCGGCGAAGGCGATCCGAGCCGGCGCGAGCGGCTTCGTGCTCAAGGACGCCGATCCGGAGTTCCTGCTCGCCGCGGTCCGGACCGTGCACGCCGGCACCGCCGTGTTCGCCGCGTCGGCCACCCGCGAGCTCCTCCGCCGGTACGACGACGGTGCAGCGCAGGCCGCCGCCGTGCCGGCCGCCTTCGCCGAGCTGACGCCGCGCGAGCGGGAGATCTTCGACCTCGCGGCGCGCGGCTTCAGCAACAGCGAGATCGCGCAGCACGAGTACGTCAGCGAGGCGACGGTCAAGACGCACATCTCACGGGTGCTCACGAAGCTGGACCTGCGCGACCGCGTCCGCCTCGTCGTGTTCGCGCACGAGCACGGGCTGGTGCCGAAGGCCGAGTGACACCGCCGACCACCGGTTGATGCGCCGTCATCCGACAGGATGACCCCTCCACAGCACGACGAGCCGAGCGGACCATCCACAGGAGCCGCGCGACGGACGCGGGGTGAGCCTCCCGGGCGCGAAGCTCGGAGCATGACCACCAACCAGACCCCGATCATCCGGCTCGACCACGTCTCCAAGCACTACGGTGACGCGGCGCGCCGTGTCACCGCGCTCGACGACGTCAGCGTCGACATCGGCGCGGGCGAGTTCACCGCGGTGATGGGGCCGTCGGGCTCCGGCAAGTCGACGCTGATGCACGTCGCCGCGGGGCTCGACTCCGTGAGCACCGGGCGCATCACCATCGACGGTGTGGACGTCACCGGTCTCGGTGACCGGGAGCTCACCGAGCTGCGGCGGCGCCGACTCGGCTTCGTGTTCCAGTCGTTCAACCTCGTCCCGACGCTCGACGTGCGCGAGAACATCCGACTGCCGTTCCTGCTCGGCGGGCAGCAGCCGAGCCGCGACGAGTCGGCCTGGATCGACAGGCTCGTCGACCTCCTCGGCCTCGGCGACCGTCTGACGCACCGGCCGCACCAACTCTCCGGTGGGCAGCAGCAGCGCGTCGCGATCGCCCGCGCGCTCGCCTCGCGTCCGGCCGTGGTCGTCGCGGACGAGCCGACGGGTGCCCTCGACTCCCGCACCGGGCGCGACGTCCTCGCGATCCTCCGCGGCGCGGTGCAGGAGTGGGGGCAGAGCGTCGTGATGGTGACGCACGACCCGACCGCGGCCGCGAACGCCGACCGCATCCTCTTCCTGGCGGACGGACGCATCGTCGACGACCGCCCGGCGATGAGCGCCGCCGAGATCTCGGCGACGATGCTCGGGATGGAGGCAGCCGCGTGACCGGCCTGCGCACGTTCGCCCCGACGGTCCTCGTCGCCGCACTCGGCACGACGTTCGGGTCCGCCCTCGTCATCGCGCCCGGCATCGTCACGCAGGCGATGGGCGCCACGGGACTCGACGACCTGGCACCCGTGCGGGCGATCCTGTCCGTCGTCGGGTGGCTCTTCCTCGGCATCGCGCTGTACGTCGGCGCGATCGTCACGGCGAACACCTGTGCCACGATCATCGCCGGACAGACCCGCACGATCGCGCTGCAGCGGCTGATCGGAGCGACGGGTGCCGGCCTGCGTGCCAGGACCACCCGCACGGGACTCCTCGTCGGAGCGGTCGGCGGTGTCGTCGGGACCGTCGTCGGCACCGGGCTGTCCGCGCTCTTCGTCACGGTGCTGCGCGGTGACGGGTTCCTGCCGGACACGACGTACACGCTGGTCCCGTGGGAGCTCGCGCTGCCGTTCGTCGCCGTCGTCCTGGCGACCTGGGGTGCATTCGCGGCCGGGTCGCGTCGGGTGCTCACGGTCACGCCGCTGCAGGCCCTGTCCTCCACGGTCGAACCGAGCCACGACGACGTCCGTTCGGGCCGGGCACGCCGGGTCTGGGCAGTCCTGCTCATGACGGCAGGCGCGCTGCTGATGGTGCTCGGGCTCGTGCTCAGCGCCGCGACGCCCGCCGCGGTGCTGCCGGCGGCGCTCGGCGGCTTCGTCTCGTTCGCCGGGGTCGCGGTGGGCGCAACGATCGTGATGCCGCCGGTCCTGCAGCTCATCGGCAGGATCGGGTCACGCGACCCGGTCGTCCTGCTCGCCGGGCGGAACGCGATGCGCGCCCCAGGTCGGTCGTCCAGGGCGACGATCGGGCTCGTCATCGGCGTGACGCTGCTGGTCACCTTCGCGGTCGCGCTCGGGATCATGCAGCACGTGGTCGAGACGCAGATGTCGGCGATGGGCGACGGGTCCCTGCCGGCGGACGCGGTCCAGGCGCAGCGGGACTTCTTCGTCCAGCTGAACACCGTGGTGAGCGTGATCGTCGGGTTCTCCGCCGTCATCGCCGCGGTGGGGGTCGTGAACGCGCTGGCGCTCGGCGTGCTCCAGCGACGCCGTGAGCTCGGTCTGCTGCGCGTCCTCGGGCTCACCGGAGCGCAGGTCCGTCGCATGATCGTGACCGAGGCCGTGCAGATGGTCGTCGCGGCGGTGGTCACCGGACTGGCCCTCGGCACGCTCTACGGATGGGTCGGAGGGCAGACGATGCTCGGCTCGCTCGGGACCGTCGTCACCCCCGTCCTGCCGCCGGCGACCGTCGCGGTCGTGGTCGTCGGAGCCCTCGTGCTCGCGGTCGTCGCCACGGTGGCACCGGTCCGGCGAGCCATGCGGGTGTCGCCGACGGAGGCGCTCGCCGTCGACTGAGCGGACACGAGCGGGGGAGCGCCGGGGCGTCATGCACTTGCACCGTGCTGGTGTACCAGTGCTACGGTGGCAGCGATGTACTCGGCGCTCCTCCTCCTTCGCTGCCGCGACGAGGCCTGACACACGGCCCACCTCGTCGCGGAGTCCGTCGTGGCCCCCACAGCGCCGATGCCGGCGAGACGACGAAAGCGACGACCATGCAGAACACCCAGCGCCCCTCCGGGATGCCGATCCACAAGTACGTCCCCTTCCACGAGCAGATCCGCGTCGACCTGCCCGACCGCACGTGGCCGACGAAGCGCATCGACCGTGCCCCGCGGTGGTGCGCCGTCGACCTCCGCGACGGCAACCAGGCCCTGATCGACCCGATGGACGCCGAGCGCAAGCGCGCCATGTTCGACCTGCTCGTCCGCATGGGCTACAAGGAGATCGAGGTCGGGTTCCCGAGCGCGTCGCAGACCGACTTCGACTTCGTGCGGTCGCTCATCGACGACGGCGCGATCCCGGAGGACGTCACGATCCAGGTGCTGACCCAGGCGCGCGAGCACCTGATCGACCGCACCTACGAGGCGATCGACGGCGCGAAGCAGGCCATCGTGCACCTCTACAACTCGACGTCGATCGTCCAGCGCGAGGTCGTGTTCCGCACCGACGTCCAGGGCGTCGTCGACATCGCGGTCGCGGGAGCCCGGATGTGCAAGGCTGCCGAGGCCCGGCTGCAGCACGGCACGCAGGTGTTCTACGAGTACTCGCCGGAGTCGTACACGGGCACCGAGCTCGAGGTCGCAGTCCGCATCTGCAACGCCGTGCTCGAGGTGTTCGAGCCCACGCCCGAGCGCAAGGTGATCATCAACCTGCCCGCGACGGTCGAGATGGCGACCCCGAACGTGTACGCCGACTCCATCGAGTGGATGTCGCGCAACCTCGACCACCGCGAGGACGTCATCCTGTCGCTGCACCCGCACAACGACCGCGGCACCGCCGTCGCCGCTGCCGAGCTCGGCTACATGGCCGGAGCCGACCGCATCGAGGGCTGCCTGTTCGGCAACGGGGAGCGCACCGGCAACGTCGACCTCGTCGCGCTGGGCATGAACCTGTTCACGCAGGGCATCGACCCGGAGATCGACTTCTCGGACATCGACCAGGTCAAGCGCACCGTCGAGTACTGCAACCAGCTGCCGGTGCCCGAGCGACAGCCGTGGGCCGGCGACCTCGTCTACACGGCGTTCAGCGGCTCGCACCAGGACGCCATCAACAAGGGCTTCGAGGCGATGAAGGCGAAGGCCTCCGCCGCGGGGAAGTCCGTCGACGACATCGCCTGGGCGGTGCCGTACCTGCCCGTCGACCCGAAGGACATCGGCCGGTCGTACGAGGCGGTGATCCGCGTGAACTCGCAGTCCGGCAAGGGCGGTGTCGCGTACCTGCTCAAGACTGACCACGCGATCGACCTGCCCCGCAAGCTGCAGATCGAGTTCTCCGGCGTGGTGCAGCAGCGCACCGACACCGAGGGCGGCGAGTTCTCGTCCGAGCGCATCTGGGACCTGTTCCGCGACGAGTACCTGCCCGCCGACGACGAGTCGGACAAGTGGGGCCGCTACGAGATCACGAAGACGGCGACCTCGAGCGACTTCGACGGCACGACGAAGCTCAGCGTCGCGATGCGCGTCGACGAGGGCGCCGTCACCGCCGACGCCGTGGGTACCGGTCCGGTGGACGCGTTCCTCACCGTCATGCGGGAGCAGGGCGTCGCGGTCACGCTGTACGACTACTCGGAGCACACGATGAGCGCCTCCGGTGACGCCAAGGCGGCGGCGTACGTCGAGCTCGACGTCGACGGCACGCGACTGTGGGGCGTCGGCATCGACGCCGACATCGCGACCGCGTCGCTCAAGGCGATCGTCTCCGCGGTGAACCGCGCGGTGCGCGCCGGGGCCGCGACCGGCACGCCGGAGCTGGTCACGGCGTAGGACCGCACCCTGACGGGAGGCGCGGTGCGGGTCCGACCCGCACCGCGCCTCCCGTCCGTGTGCCCCCGTCGGCGTCAGCCCAGCCGCCGCCGAGTGGCTGCGCCGCCGAGTCGGCGAGATCGGTCACGCTCGGCGCTCTCGGGCGACGGAACGCACCCACTCGGCGGACGCGCGCGGCATGTCCTGCCCACTCGGGGCTTGCCTCGGCGCCACTGCGGACACCGGCACGCCGGCTGTCGGCGGGGCGGGGGATACTGGGACCATGCCGCTGTACCGGGACGAGTGCGTCGTGCTGCGCACCCACAAGCTCGGCGAGGCCGACCGCATCGTCACGATGCTGTCCCGGCAGCACGGCAAGATCCGGGCGGTGGCCAAGGGGGTGCGGCGCACGGCGTCGAAGTTCGGCTCCCGGCTCGAACCCTTCATGGTCGTCGACGCACAGTTCTACGAGGGCCGATCGCTCGACATCGTCACGCAGGCCGAGAGCCTCGGCTCGTACGGCGCCCAGATCGTGACCGACTACGGCGCCTACACGGCGGCCAGCGCCATGGTCGAGACGGCCGACCGGTTGAGCGAGGCGGACGCCGGACTCCAGCAGTACCTGTTGCTCGTCGGAGCCCTCCGTTCGCTGTCGCGTCGGGAACACGTGGTCAGTGCCACGCTCGACTCGTACCTCCTGCGGGCGATGAGCATCGCGGGCTGGGCGCCGTCGTTCGGTGACTGCGCCGTCACGGGGGAGCCCGGCCCGCACACCGCCTTCGTCGTGCAGCTCGGCGGGGTGGTCGCCGACCGGGCCGCGCCTCCGGGGACACCCCGGCTCGACACCGACACGCTCGGCCTGCTCGGCGCGCTGCTCGCGGGGGACTGGTCGACCGTCGACGCCTGCGACGAACGGACGCGGTCGCGGGCCTCCGGCGTGGTGGCGGCGTACGCCCAGTGGCACCTGGAACGATCGCTCCGGTCACTGCCCCACGTCGACCGCAGCGAGCACCCCGCCCCGGTCGCACCGACCCCGGGCGGCGTGCCGGCAGCGGTGGCCGCGACCCCGGTGCCCGCCGTCCCCGTCCCGTCCGACCACGAAGGAACCCCTGCATGAGCCCACGCCGGTCTGCGTCCGAAGCCGTGTCCGAGGGGCTGCGACCCGTCGACTGGACGGGAGAGCAGCCGCCGGCGATCCCGGCGCAGTTCGTCCCGGAGCACGTGGCGATCGTCATGGACGGCAACGGCCGTTGGGCGAACCAGCGCGGCCTCACCCGGGTCGAGGGGCACAAGGCCGGCGAGGCCTCGCTGCTCGACGTCGTCGCCGGTGCGATCCAGATCGGCGTCAAGCACGTCTCGGCGTACGCGTTCTCGACCGAGAACTGGAAGCGTTCGCCGGAGGAGGTCCGCTTCCTGATGGGCTTCAACCGCGAGGTCATCCACCGCCGTCGCGACCAGCTGCACGCGTGGGGTGTGCGGGTGCGGTGGGCGGGCCGGCGACCACGGCTCTGGCGGAGCGTCATCGACGAACTGCAGACCGCCGAGCGGATGACCGCCGACAACGACGTGTGCACCCTGACGATGTGCGTCAACTACGGTGGGCGGAACGAGATCGTCGACGCGGTGCGGGGCATGGCCGAGGACGTCGCCGCCGGGCGGATGAAGCCGAGCCAGGTGACCGAGAAGGCGTTGGCCAAGCGGCTGTACGTGCCCGAGCTGCCGGACGTCGATCTGTTCCTACGGAGCTCGGGCGAGCAGCGCACGTCGAACTTCATGCTGTGGCAGTCGGCGTACGCCGAGATGGTGTTCCTCGACCGGCTCTGGCCGGACTTCCGTCGGACCGACCTGTGGGGAGCGATCGAGGAGTACGCGCGCCGCGACCGACGCTACGGTGGCGCGGTCGACGCACCCACCGCCTGACGGGAGGCGCGTGGCGGCGCCGCGAGGAGCCTCCCGTCCGACCCGTGGCGGTCAGCCACGCCGCTCAGGCGGGCAGGCCCGCTGCGCCGCACCGGCGCGCAGGTCCGCCGCGCCGCACCTCAGGCGAGCAGGCCCGTCACCCCGCGCACCGCGTCGAGCGCGGCA
>NZ_RBLU01000048.1 GCF_003989515.1 Curtobacterium sp. HSID17257 | reverse complement strand
CGCTTCGTCGAGGCCGAGCACCCGCGCGATCATGGTCTGCACCTGCCGCTTGTCGGCGTTGCCGTAGCCGGTGACGGCGGCCTTCACCTCGGACGGCGTGTGCAGTCCGACGGGCAGCCCGCGGGCGGCGGCGGCGTGCAGTGCCAGTCCCGCCGCCTGCGCGGTCCCCATCACCGTCCGGACGTTCGCCTGCGCGAAGACCCGTTCGACGGCCACCGCGTCGGGGCGGTGCTCGTCGATCTCGGCCGCGATGCCGTCGGCGATGCGCAGGAGCCGCTGCTCCAACGCCATGTCCGCCGGGGTGCGCACGACCGTCACGTGGACGAGTCGTGCGCGCCGGTTCGGAGCGACCTCGACCACGCCGACGCCGCACCGGGTGAGCCCGGGGTCGACCCCGAGCACACGGAGCACCGGACTAGTCCTCGTCCTCGTCGAGCTCGGCCTGGACGTCCGCGGGGATGTCGAAGTTCGCGTAGACGTTCTGCACGTCGTCGCTGTCCTCGAGCGCGTCGATCAGCTTGAAGACCTTGCGCGCCGTGTCGGCGTCGACGGGGACCTTCACGCCGGGCACGAACTCGGCGTCGGCGGAGTCGTAGTCGATCCCGGCGTCCTGCAGGGCAGTGCGCGCCGCGACGAGGTCGCTCGCCTCGGTGATGACCTCGAAGCCGCCGCCCTGGTCGATGACGTCCTCGACACCCGCGTCGAGCACGGCCGTCATGACGGTGTCCTCGTCGAGGCCGTCGGTCTTCGTCACCGAGATGACGCCCTTGCGCGAGAAGTTGTAGGCGACGCTGCCCGGGTCGGCCATGGTGCCGCCGTTGCGGGACATCGCCGTGCGGACCTCGGCCGCAGCACGGTTCTTGTTGTCCGTGAGGCACTCGACGAGCATCGCGACACCGTTCGGGCCGTAGCCCTCGTACATGATCGTCGTGTACTCGATCGACTCGCCGGTCAGACCGGCACCGCGCTTGATCGCGCGGTCGATGTTGTCGTTCGGCACCGAGGTCTTCTTCGCCTTCTGCACGGCGTCGACCAGCGTCGGGTTGCCCGACAGGTCCGCGCCGCCCATCTTCGCGGCGACCTCGATGTTCTTGATGAGCTTGGCGAACGACTTCGCACGGCGCTGGTCGATGACCGCCTTCTTGTGCTTGGTCGTTGCCCACTTGGAATGCCCGGACACGGTGCTCCTTGCGTCTAGCGGAAGATCCGCACCAGTCTACCGGCCGGGAGGCGCGGATCGCCGCCGCCCCGCGGGTCGCGTCCTCCGCGTGACCGGGTCAGGCGCTGCGGACGAGGTCGAGGAAGCGGCGGTGGAAGCGGTCCTCACCGGCGACCTCGGGGTGGAACGCACTGGCCAGGACGTTGCCCTGCTGCACCGCGACGACCTGCCCGTCGGCCAGGGCGCCGAGCACCTGGACGCCGGCCCCGTGCTCCTCGACCACGGGCGCGCGGATGAACACCGCGTGCACGGGGGCCTCGCCGAGCGCCGGCATCGGGATGTCGGTCTCGAAGGAGTCGTTCTGGTTGCCGAAGGCGTTCCGGCGCACGGTGGTGTCGAGCACGTCGAGGGTCTGCTGCCCCGGGATGCCCGCGGCGATCCGGGAGGACAGCATGATCATCCCGGCGCAGGTGCCGTACGCCGGCAGTCCGTCGCGGATCGCGGCGCCGAGCGGCTCCGCCACGCCGAACGTCCGGGACAGCTTGTCCATGACGCTCGATTCGCCGCCGGGGATCACCACGCCGTCGAGCGCGTCGATCTCCTCGGGCCGACGGAGCGGCACCACGTCGGCGCCGAGCTCCGTCAGCGAGGCGATGTGCTCACGGAAGTCGCCCTGCAGCGCGAGGACCCCGATGCGGGGTCGGGCGCTCACCAGCCGCGCTCGGCGAGGCGGTGCGGCGCGGGGACGTCGGCGACGTTGATGCCGACCATGGCCTCGCCCAGCCCGCGGGAGACCTCGGCGATGACCTTCGGGTCGTCGTGGAAGGTGACGGCCTTGACGATCGCCGCGGCACGCTTCGCCGGGTCGCCCGACTTGAAGATGCCGGAGCCGACGAACACGCCGTCCGCGCCCAGCTGCATCATCATCGCGGCGTCGGCCGGGGTCGCGACACCACCGGCGGTGAAGAGCACGACCGGGAGCTTGCCGGTCTGCGCGACCTCCTTGACGACGTCGAACGGCGCCTGGAGCTCCTTCGCGGCGACGTAGAGCTCGTCCTCCTTGAGGTGGCGCAGCGCCGCGATCTCCTTGGAGATGGTGCGGATGTGCTTCGTCGCCTCGGACACGTCACCCGTGCCGGCCTCGCCCTTGGAGCGGATCATCGCCGCGCCTTCGGTGATGCGACGGAGCGCCTCGCCCAGGTTGGTGGCACCGCAGACGAAGGGGGTGGTGAAGTTCCACTTGTCGATGTGGTTGACGTAGTCGGCGGGCGACAGCACCTCGGACTCGTCGATGTAGTCGACGCCGAGCTCCTGCAGGACCTGGGCCTCGACGAAGTGGCCGATGCGGGCCTTCGCCATGACCGGGATGGACACCGCGGCGATGATCTCCTCGATCATCGACGGGTCGGACATGCGGGCGACGCCGCCCTGCGCACGGATGTCGGCGGGGACGCGCTCGAGTGCCATGACGGCGGTCGCGCCGGCCTCTTCCGCGATGCGGGCCTGCTCGGCGTCGATGACGTCCATGATCACGCCGCCCTTGAGCATCTCGGCCAGGCCGCGCTTGACGCGGTCGGAGCCGGTGATCGAGGTGCCGTTGGTGTCCGAGGTGCTGGTGCTGTCGCTCATGATGCCGACAGTCTAGTCCGCGGCGGGCCAGCCTTCGGCGACGAGTCGGCGGGTGTCACCGAGCAACTGGGACATCGACTTCGTGCGGGCGATGATCGGGAAGAAGTTCGAGTCCGACGCCCACCGCGGCACGATGTGCTGGTGGAGGTGCGCGGCCACGCCGGCGCCGGCGATCTCGCCCTGGTTCATCCCGATGTTGAACCCGTCGCAGTGCGACACCTCGCGCAGCACCCGCATCGCGGTCTGCGTCAGCTCGGCCATCTCGCGGGTCTCGTCCGCGGTCGCCTCGTCGTACAGCGGGACGTGACGGTAGGGGCAGACGAGCAGGTGCCCGTTGTTGTACGGGAACAGGTTGAGCAGGACGTAGGCGTGCTCGCCGCGGGCGACGATCAGGGCGTCCTCGTCGCACTTCCGCGGGGCCTCGCAGAACGGGCAGTCGTCCTCGTCTCCTCGGCCCTTCCCGTCGCGGCCGGCGTCGATGTACGCCATCCGGTGCGGGTTCCACAGGCGCTGGAAGGCGTCGGGAACCGCGGCGCCGGTCGCGGCGTCGCGGATCACCAGTGGGTCGGGACCGACCACGTCGTCGACGTGACCGGTCCCGGGGACGTCCGGTGTGCCTCCCGGCTGTTCCTGGCCCATCAGACCTGCGTGCGGTCGCGGATCGCGGTGAGGATGCGGTCGACGGCCTCGTCGACGGGCACGCCGTTGTCCTGGCGACCGTCGCGGAAGCGGAACGAGACCGCACCGGCGTCGCGGTCGTCACCACCGGCGATGAGCTGGAACGGCACCTTCGCCTTGGTGTGCGTGCGGATCTTCTTCTGCATGCGGTCGTCCGAGTGGTCGACCTCGGCACGGACGCCGTGCGACCGGAGCTTCGCGACGACCTCGTCGAGGTAGTCGCCGTACTCGGCCGCGACCGGGATCGCGACGACCTGCACCGGGGACAGCCATGCCGGGAACGCGCCGGCGTAGTGCTCGGTGAGGACACCGAAGAACCGCTCGATGGAGCCGAACAGGGCGCGGTGGATCATCACCGGACGCTGGCGCGAGCCGTCCGGCGCGGTGTACTCGAGCTCGAAGCGCTCGGGCAGGTTGAAGTCGAGCTGCACGGTCGACATCTGCCACGTGCGGCCGATCGCGTCGCGGGCCTGCACCGAGATCTTCGGGCCGTAGAACGCCGCGCCGGCGGGGTCCGGGACGAGCTCGAGGCCCGACTCCTCGGCGACCTCGCGCAGGGTGTTGGTCGCGACCTCCCACACGTCGTCGTCGCCCACGTACTTCTCCGGGTCCTTCGTGGAGAGCTCGAGGTAGAAGTCGTCGAGGCCGTAGTCGCGGAGCAGCGAGAGCACGAACTGGAGCGTCGTCGTCAGCTCCTCCTTCATCTTCTCCTGCGTGGTGAAGATGTGGGCGTCGTCCTGGGTCATGCCGCGCACGCGGGTCAGGCCGTGGATCACGCCGGACTTCTCGTTGCGGTACACCGTGCCGAACTCGAACATCCGCAGCGGCAGGTCGCGGTACGACCGGGCCTGCGAGCGGTACGCCAGGATGTGCATCGGACAGTTCATCGGCTTGAGGTAGTAGTCCGCCCCCTGCCGGGTGACGTTGCCGTCCTCGTCGCGTGCCTCGTCCATGTGCATGGCCGGGAACATGCCGTCCTTGTACCAGCCGAGGTGACCGGACTGCTCGAACAGGTCGCCCTTGGTGATGTGCGGCGTGTAGACGAAGGAGTAGCCCTCCTGCTCGTGCCGGCGGCGCGAGTAGTCCTCCATCTCGCGGCGGATGATGCCGCCCTTCGGGTGGAAGATCGCCAGACCCGAACCGATCTCGTCCGGGAACGAGAACAGGTCGAGCTCGGCGCCGAGCTTGCGGTGGTCGCGCTTCGCCGCCTCTTCCAAGCGCAGCTGGTACGCCTTGAGCTGGTCCTTGTCCGGCCACGCGGTGCCGTAGATGCGCTGCAGCTGCGGGTTCTTCTCCGAGCCGCGCCAGTACGCCGCGGCGACGCGCATGAGCTTCGACGCGTTGCCGATCCAGCGGGTGTGCGGGACGTGCGGGCCGCGGCAGAGGTCCTGCCAGACGACCTCGCCCGTCTTCGGGTCGACGTTCTCGTAGACCGTCAGCTCGCCGGCACCGACCTCGACGCTCTCGCCGGAGTCGCCCTCGTCCGCTGCACCCTTGAGGCCGATGAGCTCCTGCTTGAAGGGCTCCCCCGCCATGCGCTCGCGCGCCTCGTCGTCGGTGACGACGACGCGACGGAAGCGCTGGGCCTGCCGGATGATCCGGTCCATGCCCTTCTCGATCGCCTTGAGGTCCTCGGGCGTGAAGGGCTCGGCGACGCCGAAGTCGTAGTAGAAGCCGTCCGTGACGGGCGGGCCGATGCCGAGCTCGGCGTCGGGGTTGATCTGCTGCACCGCCTGCGCCAGGACGTGGGCGGCGGAGTGACGGAGGATGTCGAGGCCGTCCTGCTCCTGCAGTGTCACGGCCTCGGCGGTCTCGCCGTCCTGCACGGTCGCGTCGAGGTCCTTGAGGACGCCGTCGACGCGGATGGCGACGACGCCGCGCTCCCCGTCGAACAGCTCGGTGCCCGTCGTGGCCGTCGTCGCGGTGCGGGGCTCGGGTGCCTGGGGCAGGTCTGCGGGCTCGGGTGCGACTGCGTCGGTCACGATCGTGGTGCTCCTCGGTTGGTTCAGGGGTGGGTCAAGACTAGTGCGCGGCCGGGCCGGTTCAGGCGGGGACGCGGCCGAGGGTGGTGACGGGCAGGCGGGGCTCGAGGCGCTCCCGGCCGGCGAGCCCGTCGAGCTCGAGCAGGGATGCGAACCCGATCGCCTCGTACCCGGCACGCTCGAGCAGGGTGATCGTCGCCGCCGCGGTGCCCCCGGTCGCGAGGACGTCGTCGACGACGAGCACGCGCGTGCCCTGCGGGAGCTGGCCCGGGCGCAGCTCGAGCTCGGCCTCGCCGTACTCGAGCGCGTACTGCTCGCTGAGGACCTCGCCGGGGAGCTTGCCGGCCTTCCGCACCGTCAGCACGCCGACCTGGTGCTGCGCCGCGATGCCGCCGGCCAGGGCGAAGCCGCGGGCCTCGATGCCGGCGACCGCCTGGAAGCCGCCGCCGATCGCGAAGGGCGCGGCGAGTGCCTCGCAGACACGACCGAAGGCCACGGGGTCGGAGAACACCGGCGTCACGTCGCGGAACAGGATGCCGGGCTTCGGGAAGTCCGGGACGATGGCGGTCAGGCGTTCGACGAGTGCAGCTGCGGTTTCGGTCACTGCACAACGGTACGCGACCGCGGGCACGGCACACGCCGACCGTCGGTGCCTGTCCCTCGTTCTGGAGATCGCCCCGCCGCCGCTCCGCGGGTTCTGATGGTCAGCGGCAGGTGGAACGGGACGTCCTGGGCGTCCCGGCAACGGACGGGAACGGGACGGGGACCATGCACTCGAGGATCAGGACACTGCTCACGCTGGCCGTCGCGGCGACGGCGGTGGCGAGCACCGTCGGTTCCCCCGCGGCTGCGACGGCTGCGTCCGCGGCACCGGTGCCGGTCGCCGCCCTGCACACCGCGACCCCGGCGCAGGTCTTCGCCGGCGGGTTGTTCGTGCAGCCGGACAGCCAGCCCGCGCAGGCAGCGGCGGCGCTCAGCGCGGCGGGGAGGACGACCGAGGCCGCTGCGGCCCGGACCATCGCGCAGCAGCCGATCGCGATCTGGCTCGGCGAGTGGTACACGGGCGACGCGCTGGACCGGGTGATCGCACGGAACCTCGCCGCTGCGGAGAAGGCCGGCACCACACCGGTGTTCGTGACCTACGCCGTCCCGAACCGCGACTGCGGTGGCTACTCGGCAGGTGGTCTCAGCCCGTCGCAGTACGCCAAGTGGAACCGCCGCATCGCCGCCGACCTCATGGGGCACCGGGCAGTGGTGGTCGTGGAGCCGGACTCGCTGGCGCACCTGAGCTCGTGCACCGCCGAACGCGCGCGCCGGCCGGCGATCATCGCTGCCGCCGTGCGCGACTTCGCCGCGGCGGGCGTGCCGGCGTACCTGGACGGCGGGAACGAGAACTGGAACAGCGCGGAACTGCAGGCGACCTTCCTGCGGGAGGCCGGTGTCGCCCAGGCCCGCGGCTTCTTCACGAACGTCGCGAACTTCTACGGCGTCGACGGCGAGCGGGCCTACGCGGAGCGACTCAGCACGATGACGGGCGGTGCACGGTACGTCGTCGACGTGTCGCGGAACGGCCGTGGATGGCTCGGGACCTGGTGCAACCCGACCGGGGCCGGACTCGGCGGGCGACCGCAGGTCGCAGCGGGCACGACCCGGCTCGACGCCCTGCTCTGGGTCAAGACGCCCGGGGCGAGCGACGGGACCTGCAACGGCGGACCGCGGGCGGGGACGTGGTTCCCGTCGTACGCGGTGGCACTGGTGGCCAACCGGAAGCGGTAGGCGCGGACGGGGACGTCGGCGTCGGCGTCGGCGTCGGCGTCGAACCAGGAACCCGACATCGAACCAGGCGACGGGCCTGGTTCGATGTCGTCCTCGTGGTTCGGAGGTGGTGCAGCGCTCGAGCGCAAGACCGAGCGCGCGTCAGCGCCACATGCGCATGGGGGCGCTCCGGACGAGCAGGTCGAGCTCGCGCTCGCGCCGCTCGCGGTCGAGCCGCTGCCGGGTCGCGGGGTCGACCGTGGGACGCACCCGGTGCGTCCGGCGACTCCAGATGATCAGCGACATGCCGATCCGGAGGGCGATGCGGTCGGCGAGCGTGACCCGGCGGCGCACCGCGCGGGTATCGGGGCGACGGACGTCGATGTCGTTCGACACGATGGTGCCTTTCATGGGTGCCCGAGGGCATGACGGTGAACCCGACTGCCGAGCGCACGAATGCGTCGGGAACGGGTCCGCAAGAACGCCCGGGGAATGCGGGCGAGAATGATCGCAGGGCGCGCAGGAATGCACGGCTGCATTGTCGGTGACCGGCTCGGGTCACCGCGTGGAGTCGTCGCGGGAGACGTCCGCCGCTCGCGGTCCGGCCCAGCGCAGCAGGGCTGTGCCGGAGCAACCGGTACGGCGTCACCGCGTGGTCACGTCAGTGCAGCGGTGCGGATGCCTCGGTCGATCGAGGAAGAACAGCTGGAGCGGGACGTCCCGCGTCAGTGCGAACGGAGCGGGGTGCCGCCGATCCCACGGATTCCACGGAACGGGTTCGTCGTGCAGATCATCATTGTCGGCCCCCTCTCGGTCTCGTACAGCCGGTGATGCTCGTGAACACTATCGGCGTCGGGAATGCGAGCGCAACCCCTTTCCCCAACATTCCTGGAATTGCATCTCCGAACACGATCGGCACCGCCGGACGCGGAACGGCCCCGGTGCCGCTCGGGTACCGGGGCCGTGCTCGGGGTCGGGTCGGACTAGACCGCTGCAGGGGCGGACGCGCGGGCCACGAGCCCGCCGTCCTCGACGTCGATCCGGACGGTGTCGCCCTCGCGCGCCTGCTCGTCCACCACGAGGGTCGCGATGCGGTCGTCGACCTCGCGCTGGATGAGTCGGCGGAGCGGTCGGGCGCCGTACTCCGGCTCGTAGCCGTGCTCGGCGAGCCACTCCGTCGCCGCGTCGGACACCGACAGGGTCATCCCCTGCGCGAGGAGCCGGAGCGCAGTGTCCTGCAGCAGCAGGTCGACGATCGACCGGAGCTGCTCCTGCGACAGCTTGCGGAAGAGCACGATCTCGTCGATGCGGTTGATGAACTCCGGGCGCATCGACTCGCGCAGCTTGCCCATCACCCGGGCGCGCAGGTCGTCCTCCGCGTACCCGCCGTCCGCCGATGCCGAGAACCCGAGCGCGCCGGAGCGCGACGCGAGGAACTCGGAACCGAGGTTCGACGTCATGATGACGACCGTGTTGCGGAAGTCGACCGTGCGCCCCTGCCCGTCGGTGAGGCGACCGTCGTCGAGCACCTGCAGCAGCAGGTTGAAGACGTCCGGGTGTGCCTTCTCGACCTCGTCGAGCAGCACGACGGAGTACGGGTTGCGACGGACGCGCTCGGTGAGCTGGCCGGCCTCGTCGTACCCGACGTACCCGGGAGGGGCACCGACCAGGCGCGAGACGGTGTGCCGCTCGCCGAACTCGCTCATGTCGAAGCGCAGCATCGCGGACTCGTCGCCGAACAGCGATCCGGCCAGGGCCTTGGCGAGCTCGGTCTTGCCGACGCCCGTCGGACCGAGGAACAGGAAGCTGCCGACCGGGCGGCGGGGGTCGCCCATGCCGGTCCGGCTGCGTCGGACGGCGGTCGCGATCGCGCGTACCGCGTCGTCCTGGCCGACGACGCGCTCGTGGAGTTCGTCCTCGAGCGTGGCGAGGCGCGAGCGGTCACCCTGGGACAGGCGGGTCGCCGGGATGCCGGTGGCGCGCGACACCACCTCGGCGACGTCCGCCTCGGTGATCACGCGGTCGGTGGACGACGGCCGGGAGGCGCTGCTCGCGTCTGCCTGCGAGGCGGCGGTGATCCGCGCCTCCAGTCCGTCGATCTCGTCACGCAGGCGCGACGCCTCCTCGTAGCGCTCCTCGGCCACCGCGCGGTCCTTGTCGGCCCGCAGCTCCGCGACCTGGTCGCGGAGCGCCTCGACGTCCGCGTCGCCCGACAGGGCGAGGCGTCGGCGGGCGCCGGCCTGGTCGATGAGGTCGATCGCCTTGTCCGGCAGGTGCCGGTCGGTGACGTAGCGGTGCGACAGCTCCACCGCAGCGCGCAGGGCGCCGTCGGTGTAGGTGACGTCGTGGTGCTCGGCGTACCGCGGGGCGAGGCCCGCGAGGATCGCCACGGCGTCCTCGATGCTCGGCTCCCCCACCGTGACCGGCTGGAAGCGCCGCTCGAGCGCCGCGTCCTTCTCGATGCGGCGGTACTCGCTGAGCGTCGTCGCACCGACGAGGTGCAGGTCACCGCGGGCGAGGCGGGGCTTGAGGATGTTGCCGGCATCCATCGACCCGCCCTCGCCGCCGCCGCCGGCACCGACGACGGTGTGGAGCTCGTCGACGAATACGATCAGCTCGTCGGCGTGCGCCGCGATCTCGTCCATCGCCGTCGTCAGGCGCTCCTCGAAGTCGCCGCGGTAGCGGGTGCCGGAGAGCATGCCCGCGAGGTCGAGGGCGACGACGCGCTTGCCCTGCAACAGGCTCGGTACGTCGCCGTCGGCGATGCGCTGCGCGAGCCCCTCGACGATCGCGGTCTTCCCGACGCCGGGCTCGCCGATGAGGACGGGGTTGTTCTTCGTGCGGCGGAGCAGGATCTCGACGGTCTGCTCGATCTCGTCCGCGCGGCCGACCACGGGGTCGATGCGGCCGTCACGGGCGCGCTCGGTGAGGTCGGTGCCGAACCGGTCGAGCGTCGGGGTGTCGCTCGTGGACTCGGCCGTGGTGTCGGTGGCTCCGGGCATCGGACGCCCCTCTCGTGCTGCTGCCGCTGCCTGCTGGGCGTGCTCCTGCAGGTGCTGCGGGGTGACGCCGGCGCTCGCGAGCAGCTGCCCGGCGACGGTGTCCTTGTCGGTGACGAGCGCGAAGAAGACGTGCTCGGGGTCGGTGTACGTGCTGCCGAAGGCCCGGGCGGCCTGCGTCGCCTCGAGCAGGATCCGCTGCGCCGTGCCGGTCAGTGCGGGCTGGCCGGTCCGCTCGCGACGAGGCTCGGACGGCACGGGGAGGCGCTGCTCGACCTCGGCGGCGAACTGCTCCGGGTCGACGCCGGCGCTGCGGACGACCGCGGCGAAGGGCTCGGTCCGCACGAGGACGTGCAGGACGTGCAGGGCGTCGATCTCGTGCTGGCCCTGTGCGACGGCGTACTCGGCGGTGCGCTGGAGCAGTTCGTGGGTGCGGCGGCTGAGGAGCCGCGTGATGTCGACCGGGCGTCCCAGCGGTACGGATCGCTGGGCGCCGGCCTGCTGGGCCGCGATGAGCCGGGCGAGGAACGCGTCGAACGCGTCGTCGCCACCGGTCGGACCGAAGGGTGCTGGCAACGGGACCTCCTGGGAACTTGAGTGCCTTCGACTCAATGCAACGCAGGAGGAGCGGCGCCATTCCCGACCGGTGGAGGAACCTGCGTCGGTTCGACTCAGGTCCGCGCGATCGGTGCCGTGGACGCCTCGGTGACCCGGACGAGGTCCTCGGGGGCGACCTCGATGTCGAACCCACGACGTCCACCCGAGACGAAGATGCTCGGGTGCTCGAGGGCCGACGCGTCGACGACCGTGCGCAGGCGGGTCTTCTGGCCGACCGGGCTGATGCCGCCGACCACGTACCCGGTCCGCTTCTCGGCGAGGGCCGGCTGCGCGAGCGTGGCCTTCTTCCCGCCGAGCGCCGCTGCGATCGCCTTGAGGTCGAGCCGGTCCGCGACGGGGACGACCGCCACCGCCAGCTGGCCGTCGACGGCGACCACGAGGGTCTTGAAGACCTGGTCCTCGCGGAGCCCGAGCGCCGCCGCCGCCTCCTCGCCGAAGTTCGTCGCGGTCTCGTGGTGCTCGTACACGTGCGGCGTGAACGGGATCCCCGCCCGCTCGAGGGCGAGGGTCGCTGGGGTGCTCGGCGATCCTGCGGTCATGGCCCGATCCTGCCCGCCCGAGCCTGCCGGTCGACCGCGGCACGCGGGGGTTACGCTGAACGGACCATGACCGTCGTCGAACTCCTCCTGCGTGCCCTCGCGGTGCTGCAGACCGGCGACGCCGCACTGCTCGGTCCCGCCGGTTCCCCGGCTCCCCTGCTCGCCGTGGCCGCACTCGGGCTCGCGGCGGTCGCGGTCACCGTGCTCGTCGTCCGCCTGCTCGCGACCGTGCTCGGTGTCGATCCGGACGCCGGCCGTGCCGAGCGGACCGGCGCGGCGGTGGAGCGGCCGACGCGGATCGCGTGGAGCCACCCGGACGCCGACGGCCAGGTGCGGTCGCGAGCACCGGGAGTGCCGACACCGGCCTGACCGCCCGCGGGTGGTCGGGTCACGTCGTCGTCGACCCCTCCACCGAACGGAACGTCATGGACCTCTCCACCCTGCCCGTCGTCAGCACCCTGCTGCAGGCGGGCGCCGACCTGCTCACCTCCCTCACCGCCGCGCTCTCCCCCGTCGCCGGGAGTGCGGCCGCCGCGCTCGCGGTCGTCGCGCTCACCCTGGTCGTGCGCATCGTGCTCGTCCCGCTCTCCGTGCTGCAGGTGCGTGCCGAGCGGGACCGCCGACGCCTCGCGCCGCAGCTCGCCGCGCTCCGCCGTCGGTACGGGTCCGACACCCGCCGTCTGCAGGAGGCCGTGCAGCGCCTGTACACCTCGGAACGCGTCTCCCCGCTGGCCGGATGCCTGCCGGTGCTCGCGCAGGCGCCGGTCCTGTCGCTCGTGTACGCCCTGTTCACCCACGCCTCGATCGCCGGAGTCGCGAACACGCTGCTCGACGCGACACTGGTCGGGATCCCGCTCGGGCACACGCTGCTCGCCGTGGTCGCATCCCCGCTCTGGGGCCACGCCTGGGTGGTGCTCGTGCTGCTCGCCGTCCTCGCGGTGGCGGTCGAGGCGTCACGTCGAGCCGCGGCGCGCTGGAACCCCGTCGAGCGACCCTCGGGGCAGCCGGGGGCCGGAGCCTCCGCGGTGCTGGTCCGGTGGGCGCCCTTCGTGTCGGTGGTCTTCGCCGCGGTGGTGCCGCTCGCCGCCACGCTGTACGTCGTCACGAGCGCGGTCTGGGCGCTCGGGGAACGAGCGGTGCTGCGACGCCTGGTGCGCTGAGGCCGGTACAGCAGCCGAGGGGTCAGCCGCCCTGGCCCTCCTGCTGCGGACCCTGGTCGACCGGTTCGTACTCGGTGCCGCGACCCTGCTCCTCGTCCGGGGTGGGGACGTGCCGCTCGGTGCCGGCGCCGCCCGGGCTCGTCGCCACGTAGTCGGCCTCACCGGACTGGGTGTCGTGGCTCAGCGGCTCCAGGGTCTCGGGGTCGGCGTCGTGTCGGGTGGCGTCGTGTCGGGTGCCGTCGTGTCGGGTGCCGTCGTGCCCGGTTCCTGCGTCGGTCGTCATGCGACCCGTCTACCCCTCGGGGACTGGACAGCCCCCCGCGCTGGGGCCGGACGCGGCGCCGTCCGGGTGGGAACATGAGCGTGTCCGGTGCGTCCGGACCGGGAGCGCGCATGGCCGACGAGGACGTCACGGCGGAACGGGCACGACTGGAGGCCCTCGCATGGGGTGCCGGGGTCGAGCCGGCGGTCGCTGCGCGCGCTCGACTCGCGCTCCGGGCACGTGACGGCGCCGAGCCGGTCGTGCAGGACACGCACGAGCCGCCGCCGCAGCAGCAGGAGCCGCCAGAGCCACCGCAGCAGGAGTCGCAGCAGACCACGCTGGCGTCGGGCACCGGAGCGGCAGGGCCGACCGGTGACGACCGACCGGCCACGGGAGCGGGCGCGGTCCGTGACGGGAGTGTGGCGGGCCTCCCGGCCGGGCCGGGCACGTGGCGGACGCGCGCGAGCGGGCTGCTCTGGACCGCGCGCCCCCGCGTCTGGATCGCGCTCGGCGCCGCGGTCGTCGTCGGCCTGGCGTTCGCGGCGGGCACGCTGGTCGGGACCTCCGACGGCGAGCGGGTCGCCGCGCCGAGCACGACACCGACACCCGGGGCGATCACGCTCGAGGAGCTCCTCGACATCCCGCAGACCTACGCGGACCAGCTGCCGGGACCGGTCGAGGCTCCGGTGAGCCTCCGGACGACGCGCCTGGTCTTCACGAACCGCGCACTGGACGGCAGCGCCTTCGAGACCCCGTGGAACGTGTGGGCGGGGGTCGGGACCGACCGCGAGACGATCTGCCTGGTGGCGACCGCGAACCGCCTCGAGTCGACCACGGCGTGCTACCCGCGGGAGGACGCCCTGCACGGGAACGTGTCGCTCTCCGCGCAGTCGGCGAGCGGGACGCTGACGATCACCCTGCGCGGTGGCGGGGTGCAGGGCACGGTGACGAACGAGAACTGACCGGGAATGCTCGTCCGAGCATCTCGTTGGAGCGCTACAAGAATCTTCGGCGGCCCCCTCGCGCGATCCGGATGCTCCGTGCAACACTGGATGAGCGCACTCGCCGTGGAGTCGTCACAACACCGGGTCGTCCGACCCGCACCACACCCACCGCGAGCGCGCACCGCGCACCGCCGTCACGACGGCCGGTCCGACGCGTGCTCCGGCGTTCCCCGGAGGAGGTCAGCAAGCGTGTCCACCAACACCACCACCTCGGCCGTGTCGACGAACACGCGGCCGATCACCGTCACCACCCAGTCGATCGTCGGCATCGCCGTGCTCGGGCTCGCCACCTTCTTCGCGATCACCACCGAGCTCATGCCGGTCGGGCTGCTCGGCACGATGAGCCGCGACCTCGGGGTCAGCGAGTCCACGATGGGCATCGTCGTCACCGTCTACGCGGCAGCCGTCGCGATCCTCGCCCTCCCGCTGACGTCACTGACGGCACGGCTCCCCCGCAAGGCGGTGCTGGTGTCGACCCTGGGGGGCTACGCGGTCTCGAACCTGCTGGTCGCCCTCGCGCCGAGCTTCGCCGTGGTCTGCGCAGGTCGGGTCGTCGGCGGTGTGGCGCACGCGCTCTTCTTCTCGGTGGCGTCCGCCTACGCGACGCGGATCGTCCCGCCGCGGCTCGCGGGTCGGGCGATCGCCTTCGTCTACTCCGGCAGCTCGCTCGGCTTCGTCCTCGGCGTTCCGCTCGCCACGTGGGTCGCGCAGACGATCGGGTGGCGTCCGGCCGTGGGATCCGTCGCGCTCGCCGCAGCCGCGCTCGCGCTGGTCGCGCTGGCGTTCCTGCCCGCGGTGGGCGGGACCGCCTCACCGCACGTCGGCTCGCCGCGTGCCTGGGCGCGCACGGGGCTGCTCTCCGTCATCGTCGCCGACCTGCTGCTCTTCGCCGGGCACTACGTCGTCTACACCTACATCGGGCCGTACGCGATCGACGCCGGACTCGACGCCGGCATGGTGAGCGGAGCGCTCCTCGTGCTCGGCGGGACCGGCATCGTCGGCCTCTGGCTCGCCGGCATGTTCGTCGACCGGGCACCGCGGCAGACCCTGGTCGCGGCGGTCGCGGTGATGGCTGCCGCCTTCGCCGTGCTGCCGTTCGTGCACGGGTCGCTGCTCGGCACGATGGTGGTCGCAGGCGTCTGGATGGCGGCGAACGGCACGACCGGCACGCTGTTCATGGCCGCGGCGATCCGCACGGGCGGCGTCTCCCCCGACATCGCCGGTGCCCTGGTGAACGGCGCGTCGAACATCGGCATCGCCGGCGGCGCCGCCGTGGGCGGTCAGGCGCTCGGAGCGGTCGGCCTGCAGTACCTGCCCTTCGCCGGGGCCGTCGTGCTGGTCGGCTCGCTCGGCGTCGTGCTCGCAGCGCGCCGTGGCTTCCCGGTGCACTCGCACACGCAGGAGCACCTGTCGACGACCTCGATCGAGGCGATCACGTCGTCGCTGGCCGTCGTCACGAGCTCGGTCCCCGTCGTCAGCCGCGCGATCGCGACCATCACCGGGTCCGTGGGCGTCGTCACGGGCTCCGTCTCGACCGCCACCGGGTCGGTGCGGTCCCGGCGGCGCCGCTGAGCCGGGAGCAGCGCTCCGTGCGTCACCCGTCGTCGGTCGCCGCGACCAGTCGATCGAGACAGGCCACCTGACCGGAGACGAGCAGCTCGCGGGCCTCGTCGACGGCCACCCACCGCGCGTCGTCCACCTCGGGGACCTCCACGAACCGTCCGGACCCACGCGGGAGCTCGACCTGCACGGTGTTGCTCCGCACCTCGTCGACCACGAAGCCGTCCGCCCGCAGGGCGAAGACCCGGACGCGCTTCCCGGAGGCCTGCCGGACCTCGCCGAGGTCGAGCACGGGGCCGTCCGGAGCGGGGACGCCGATCTCCTCGGCGAACTCGCGGCGTGCCGTGGCGAGGGGGTCCTCCCCGTCCTCGAGGAGCCCCTTCGGGATCGACCACGCGCGTGGACGACGACGCCAGAACGGCCCACCCATGTGCGCGACGAGGACCTCGAGTGACCCGTCGACCGGCGATCGACGGTGCAGCAGGAGCCCGGCGCTGGTGACCACCGGTCGAGTCTACGACCCGCCGTCGCGCAGCGGTCAGCCCGCGAGCGTCCGGAGCTCGGCCGCGAGCTGCCGGGTCAGCCATGCGACGCCGCGCCCGTTCGGGTGCAGGGCCCCGGGCTCCATGTCGATGCGGCTCAGGTCCCCGGCCCCGGAGAGCGAGACGCCGGCGACGTACGGGTCGTCGGTGGCGCAGGCCGAGTGCGCCTGCGTTGCGGCGAACACGTCGACGAACGGGACCCCCGCGGCCTCGGCGGCGGACGCCGAGACCTCGTTCAAGGACTCCTGGACGTCGTGCAGGTACCGGACGTCGCTGTTCGTGAACGGGTAGGTGTCCCGGGGGAACGACCCCACCAGCGACCCGAGGTCGAGCGCCGATCGGAAGCAGCCCCCCGCCGGCGTGTGCGCGGCGTCCGGGAAGATCGCCGGGTACCCCAGGAAGACCACGACCGCGTTCGGAGCGGCCTGTCGGATCGCGGCCAGCGTGTCGGCGATCCCGAGTGCGACCCGCGAGCGGATCCGCACGTCGAGGTCGTCCACGCCGTCGTGCACCAGCGTGCTGCGGCACGACGGTGCATCACGGCCGGAGAACACCGGCCCGCGGGACGACAGCGCGAGGCAGGACGCGGCGGTGCCGAACAGGTCGGCGTCGTTGCCGCCGATCGTCAGCGTGACGAGCCGGGTGTCCTCGGACAGCGCGCTGACCTGGGGCGGCACGCCGCGGAACTGGTGACCGGACACCACGTCACGGCTGGTGGCGCCGGCGCACGTGACGTCGGTCAGGTCGAAGCCGAAGCGCGCTGCGAGCCGGTGCGGGTAGTCACGCGCGGACTGGCCGCAGGCGCTGGTCGGCAGGCGCGTGGGATCGGACAGGCCGTAGCCGGCCGAGTACGAGTCACCGAGGGCGACGTACTCGCTGCCGGGTGGCAGGTCGGACAGCGTCTCGTCGGGGTCGTCCGTGACCGGGTAGGGCGCGGGCACCGGCCACATCGGCGCCGCGACGGCACGCTCGCCAGGCACCCCCACGAACGAGCCCACGCCGGCGACCGGGCTCCACGGCGCGACGACGGTCGCGGCGAGGACGGCGAGCACGGCGGCGACGGCGGTGAGCCGCTTCGGGCGGGCAGTGCGGTGCAGGGGGTCCTCCGGGTGGACACGGCGACGGGACGGGCAAGGTTACCTGCCCGTCCCGAGCGGCGGTGTCAGCGTCGGCCCAGGCGCCGTTCGCCGTTGCTGCCGGTCTGGTACTGCAGCCCGTAGTGCTCGTACAGCACCGGCTCGGTCGAGGCCTCGAGCTCGCCGTCGGTGGGGATCGACGGCGCGTCCTTGACGAGCTTCTTCGAGAAGGTCACGAGCAGGTGCTTCGGCGCCACCGTCGCACCGACGAGCGGGACGAAGAGCAGCTTCTGGAACCCGGGCAGCCCGGTCGTGACGGCGCCGAAGGCGGGCTCGGACGTCGCGGTGTCGTAGTAGATGCTCTCGAGCGTGCCGATCTTGTCGTCGGTCTCGTCGACGACGGGCAGGCCGATCCAGTCACGGATGTTGGCGGCTTCGAACACGGGGCGCTCCCTTCGAGCAGGACAGGTACGCCTCGACGCTACCGACGAGCACTCGGCGGGTTCACGGCGAAGCGGTCGGAGCGGTCGGAGCGGCCGGCGCGGCAGCGGCAGCGGCAGCATCGACCGGCAGCGAGTCGACCGCCGCGAGCACGTCGTCGACCCCGACCGCCAGGAGCGCCGGGTCCGGGTCCTCGGCGAACACGTCACCGCGCCGGACGGACGCGTCCGTGAGCACCACGTGCGGACCGGAGGCGGGCGGACCCCACGACTCGGGCGGTGCCGGACCGAAGACCACGACGGACGGGATCCCGTAGGCGGAAGCGAGGTGGGCCGCCCCGGTGTCGACCGTCACGACGAGCGCGGCCGAGGCGATGACGCCCGCGAACGCCTGCAGCTCCAGCGCACCGGCGAGGACCGCCTCCGGCGGCAGGCCGGCCGTCCGTGCGACGGTGGTGGCGCGCTCGACGTCGTCCGCGCCTCCCGTCAGCACCACGTCGAGACCGCGGTCCCGCAGCCCGCGCACCACGTCCGCGAACCGGTCGGTCGGCCAGTGCCGCGCACCGTGGAAGGCACCGATGTGCACGACGGCGGCACCGGGCGCGACGGACGGCGCGACGGGCCGTGCGATGGCGACCTCGTCCGGGTCGGCGGGGATGCCGTGCCAGGTCATCAGGTCCGCCCAGCGCTCCCGCTCGTGGACGTCGTCGGGCCACTCCGGGCCCTCGTAGCCGTGCGTCGGGTCGGCGTGGCCGATCACCCGTCGGGCACCGAGCGCGGCGACGAGGTCGGACGACTCCGGCCCGGCGCCGTGCAGGTTGACCACGACGTCGACCGCGCCGGCGGGGGCGGCGATCGGGTGGTCGAGGCCGTGCTGCGCGAGGTGCACGTCGACCGGCAGCAGCTCGACGACCGGGGCGAGCCACGCGGTCGTCGCCAGGGTGATCCGGTGACCGGGGAACGCCCGGCGGAGTGCGTGCAGGGCGGGGACGGCGACGAGCGCGTCGCCGAGCTTGATGGCGCGCAGGACGAGCAGGTCCGGGCGTCCGTCGGACGGGGGCAGGGCGGGGACGGCGGTCACGGTCCGACGGTATCCGGCCACGCCTGGGCCGGTTCCCGGCCGGCGGACGGTACCAAGGAGCATGGCTCTCGCGAAGGACCGTGTCGTCCGCGGTCTGCTCTTCGATCGTGACGACACCCTCGTCATCGACGTCCCGTACAACGCCGACCCGCACAAGGTCGTCCCCGTGCCCGGTGCGCACCGGGCGGTGGAGCGTGCCCGTGCCGCCGGCCTGCGCGTCGGGGTCGTGACGAACCAGTCGGCGATCGCGAAGGGCCTGGCGACCCGCGAGCAGGTCGACGCGACGAACGCCCGGGTGGACGAACTGGTCGGCCCGTTCGACGTCTGGTGCGTCTGCCCGCACGACGCCGGCGACGGGTGCGCCTGCCGCAAGCCGCGTCCGGGCATGGTGCTCGACGCGGCCCGTCGGCTCGGGCTCGACCCGTCGGAGGTCGTCGTCGTCGGGGACATCGGTGCCGACGTCGGGGCCGCCGCCGCCGCGGGTGCGCAGGGGATCCTGGTGCCGACCCCGCGGACGCGCACCGCGGAGGTGGACGAGGCCGGGACCGTCGCGACCTCGCTCGACGACGCCGTGTCCCTCGTGCTGGCCCGCGTCCCGGCAGCGCTCGCGTGAGCCGTCCCGAGCACACGCGTGCCGTGCCGACGTCGGGCAGCGCGCGCAGCGGCCCGCGCGTCCTGGTCGTCCGGCTCGACTCGTTCGGCGACGTCCTGGTCGCCGGGCCCGCCGTCCGCGCCGTCGCCGCCGGCGCCTCGCACGTCACGATGCTCTGCGGTCCGCAGGGGTCGCCGGCAGCCGAACTGCTGCCCGGGGTCGACCGGGTGCGTGTCTGGGCAGCACCGTGGGTCACCGAGACCGCCCGACCGATCGACGACGCACTGCTCGGCGAGTTCCGCGCGCTGGTCACCGAGGAACAGCCCGACGAGGCCGTCGTCCTCACGTCGTTCCACCAGTCACCCCTCCCGGTCGCCCTGCTGCTCCGGCTCGCGGGCGTGCCCCGGGTCTCCGGCGCGTCGGTCGACCACCCCGGGTCGCTGCTCGACGTCCGACTCCGGCCCGGCGAGGACCTCCCCGAGGACATCCCCGAACCCGAGCGTGCCCTCCGCATCGCCGAGGCCGCCGGGTTCGCCCTGCCGCCGGTGGACGACGGGAGGCTCGTGGTGCGGCACGACGCCGTCGCACCGCCCGAGGTGGCCGCCCTCGACCGCTACGTCGTCGTCCACCCCGGCGCGAGCGTCCCCGCACGCTCCTGGCCGGAGGGACACCACCGCGCCCTCGTCGCCGCGTACGCCGAGCGCGGGGTCCCGGTGGTCGTCACGGGCAGCCCGGGCGAGCGGGACCTCACCGCGGCCGTCGCGGGCGACACCGCGGTCGACCTCGGCGGTCGGACGTCGCCCGCAGAGCTCGCCGCGGTGCTCGCCGGTGCCGAGGTCGTCGTCGTCGGGAACACCGGCCCGGCGCACCTCGCTGCCGCGGTGGGCGCGAGGATCGTGAGCCTGTTCTCCCCCGTCGTGCCCGCCGTGAAGTGGGCGCCCTACACGCCGCAGGTCGAGCTGCTCGGCGACCAGTCCGCCGCCTGCCGCCTGAGCCGGGCGCGCGAGTGCCCGGTCCCGGGGCACCCGTGCCTGTCCGGAGTGCGCGTGAAGGACGTCCTCGCAGCACACGGACGCCTGCTGGCAGGCGGGGACGGGTCCGGACCCGTCGGGCGCGGCACTGCGCTCCGCGGATGAAGCCGGAGAAGCTGCGAGGAGCACCAGCGGTGCTCCCGTAGCGTGCGCCACTGCTCCTCCTGCTCCTCTTCCCGGCACCCGCGCAGCGCGCGCGAGCGTCGACGGAGCAGCTGTCCGGAGGGGCACCGACCCGTCGAAAGGCCCTGCATGCGGATCCTCGTGTGGCACGTGCACGGCGGCTGGATGGACGCCTTCGTCCGCGGCCCCCACGAGTACCTCATCCCGACCACCCCGGCCCGCGACGGCTGGGGGCTCGGACGCGGCGGGCGGGACTGGCCGGCGAACGCGATCGAGATCGACCCGGCGGACATCGCCGCCGCCGAGGTCGACGTGGTCGTCCTGCAGCGCACCGAGGAGCTCGAGGAGGCCAGGCGCCTGCTCGGCGGACGCCAGGTGCCGACGGTCTTCGTCGAGCACAACGCCCCGCGGGTCGACGTCCCGAGCAGCCTGCACCCGATGCGGGACCGCGGCGACCTGGTGATCGCGCACGTGACGCACTGGAACGCCCTGATGTGGGACTGCGGCACGACCCGCACCACGGTGGTCGAGCACGGTGTCGTCGACCCGGGGCCGCTGTACACCGGCGAGCTCGAGCGCTTCGGCGTCGTGATCAACGAGCCGGTCCGTCGCGGCCGCGTGGTCGGCACCGACCTGCTCCCCCGCTTCGCCGAGGTCGCGCCCGTCGACCTCTGGGGCATGGGCACCGACCGCCTGCCCGAACTCGGGTTCGGTGACCGTGTCGTCGCCCTCGGCGACGTGCCCGCCGACCCGATGCACGCCGCGCTCGCACAGCGGCGCGCCTACGTGCACCCGAACCGGTGGACGTCGCTCGGCCTGTCGCTGATCGAGGCGATGCACATGGCGATGCCGGTCCTCGTGCTCGCGACGACCGACGCACCGCGGACCGTGCCCGCCGAGGCCGGCGCGATCGCGACCGACGTCGACGACCTGGTCCGTGCCTCCAGGACGCTCCTGGAGGACCCCGAGGAGGCCCGCCGCCGCGGTGCCGTCGCCCGTGAGGCCGCGCTCGCGCGGCACGCGCTCGGCCGGTACCTGGCGGACTGGGACGACCTCCTCGACGACGCCGTCGCGCGTGGTGCGCGACGCGGACGCGCGGCGGACGCCGCACTGGAAGGGAGCCTCCGATGAAGATCGCGATGGTGTCCGAGCACGCGAGCCCGCTCGCGGTGCTCGGCGGAGTCGACGCCGGTGGACAGAACGTGCACGTCGCCGAGCTCTCCGGAGCCCTGGCGGACCGCGGCCACCAGGTGACCGTGTACACGCGGCGCGACGACGCCGACCAGCCCGTCCGCGTGCTCCTGCGCCCCGGCGTCGAGGTCGTGCACGTCGACGCCGGTCCCGCCCGGCACGTGCCGAAGGACGACCTCTTCCCGTTCATGGACACGTTCGCGTCGGTGCTCGCGGCGGAGTGGTTCGTCGACCGTCCCGACGTGGTGCACGGGCACTTCTGGATGTCCGGGCACGCCGCGCTCGAGGCCGTCAAGCAGGTCCACGCCCGGACCGGCGGTGTCCGGATCCCCGTCGTGCAGACCTTCCACGCGCTGGGCGTCGTCAAGCGTCGCCACCAGGGCACCGCCGACACGAGCCCCGCCGAGCGCGAGTGGATCGAGCCCGCCGTCGGCCGGAGCGTCGACCAGGTCGTCGCGACGTGCTCCGACGAGGCCTTCGAGCTCAAGGCGCTCGGCGTGCCGCTGCACGCCATCTCCGTGGTGCCGTGCGGGGTCGACACCGAGCTCTTCCGGCCGGACGGCCCCGTCGAGGAGCGCGGACGCCCCCACCGGGTCCTGACCGCGTCCCGCCTGGTGCGCCGGAAGGGCGTCGGCACGACCATCGCCGCCCTCGCGAAGCTGCTGGACGAGGGCCGAGAGGCCGAGCTCGTCGTCGTCGGCGGTGCCGGCACCGCCGGGGCCGACCTGGCCGACGACCCGGAGTACCAGCGCCTCGACGCCCTCGCCCGGTCGCTCGGCGTCCGGGAGCACGTGACCTTCCGCGGCCAGCTCGGGCAGCACGACATGCCCGCCGTCTACCGCAGCGCCGACGTCGTCGTCTGCGCCCCCTGGTACGAGCCCTTCGGGATCGTGCCGCTCGAGGCCATGGCGTGCGGCCGCCCCGTCGTCGCGTCGAGCGTCGGTGGCCTGATCGACACCGTCGTGGAGGACGCCACCGGCCTGCACGTCCCGCCCCGCGACGAGGACGCCGTGGCCGCCGCCGTCGGCGCGATCCTCGACGACCCCGAGCGCCGCGACGCCTACGGACGCGCCGGGCGCGAACGCGCCGAGGCCCGGTACACCTGGCACAAGGTCGCCGCCGAGAGCGAGCGCGTCTACGAGCGGCTCGTCGCCGGTGCCGCGAACGGCCTCGCCACGCCCGTGGCCGCGACCGGCACCGACACCGCACCCGGGTCGAACGAGCCCGTCACGATCACCCCCGCCACGACCACCCCGGGCACCCGTCCCGGACGCGCCGGACGGACCGCCCGCCCGACGCCCGCGGTGCTGCCGCACCAGACGGAGAGGACCGCACGATGACCATCGAGCAGCAGACCGGCACCCGCGAGCCGGAGACCGGGAGCGCCAGCGTCCGGACCGTCGTCGACCACATCGCCGCCTCGGTGCCCGTGATCGCGTCGCTCGTCGACCACAAGGACCACATCGCCGCGTGGGCGGACGACATCGCCGCGCGGCTCGTCGCCGGCCGTCGGCTGCTCGCCGCCGGCAACGGCGGGTCGGCCGCGGAGGCGCAGCACCTGACCTCCGAGCTCACCGGCCGCTTCGACGGGGACCGCCCGGCGTACTCGGCGATCTCCCTGCACGCCGAGAGCTCCGCCGTCACCGCGATCGGCAACGACTACGGCTACGACCAGGTCTTCGCCCGCCAGGTCACGGCGCACGCCCGCGCCGGTGACGTCGTCGTGCTCCTCAGCACGAGCGGCAAGAGCCCGAACCTGCTCCGCGCCGCCGAGGCCGCGCGGGCCGTCGGTGCCCGCTCGATCGCGATGACCGGTCCCGGCCCGAACCCGCTCGCCGAA
>NZ_RBLU01000047.1 GCF_003989515.1 Curtobacterium sp. HSID17257 | reverse complement strand
GCGGCGGCCCCCGCCAGCGCGACCGTGCCGGAGCGCAGCGCCGTCTGCGGCTGCTCGCCCGTCGCCGTCCCGGCCGCACGCAGGACCGGATCGGCGTCGAACCGTCCGGCGAGACCGTCGTCGACGAGCGAGCGCGCCGTCTCGGCGTACCGGACCTCGCCGGTCAGGAGCGCGAGTTCGAGCAGCCCTTCGGCGAGCAGGCCGACGTCCTCGATCGTGGGCGGCGCAGACGACGAGCCGTGGGCGGTGCTCGAGCGGACGGCGACGTGTCCGTCCCGCACGTGGGCGGCGAGGACCGCGTCGGCAGCACTCCGCGCGAGCGTCGTCATCTCGTCGTCGCCGTGCCGCGCCGCAGCACGGGCCAGCCCCCGGACGGCGAGGCCGTTCCAGCCGGTCAGCACCTGGTCGTCGAGCGGTGGCCGATCGAACCGCCCGCGCTCGTCGAGCGGCAGGCGGTACCAGTCGCCCTCGACGCGTCGCCCGTCGATCGTCGACTCGCTGTCCTGCGCCGCAACGAACGCGCCGTCGGGCCGCCGCAGCGTGTCCCGCATGAAGTCCGCGATGCCCCGGGCCTGCTCGGCTCCGGCGACCGCGAGCAGTCCCGCGTTGTCGTACAGCATCCGTTCGTAGTGCGGCACGCTCCAGTCGCGCTTGGTCGCGTACCGGAACACACCGCCGTCGGCGTCGGTCAGCTCGGTCGTCCGGATCGCCCGGAGGCTCCGCTCGAGCAGCCCTCGTGCGGCGTCGTCGCCGTCGGCCGCGACCTCGCCGAGGAACTCGAGGAGCGGCGCGCTCGGGAACTTCGGCGCACCGCCGAAGCCCCCGTACGTGGCGTCCTCCGCCGAGACGAGCTGCGCGGTCACCGAGCGGATCGCGTCGACGGACGGGAGGCTCGGTGCACCTCCGTCGGACGGCTCACCACCCTGCGCGGTGGCGTCCGCCTGCGCCCCCTGGGCGATCGCCGCGGCGATCGCGCCGGCGTTCGCGTCCACCTCGTGCCGTCGCTGGGTCCACGCGTCGAGCACCGCCGCCAGGACCTGGCGGAACGAGCCGACCTGGCCGACCTGCGTCGGGGGGTAGTAGGTCCCCGCGAAGAACACCCGCCCCTCGGGCGTCGCGAACGCGGTCAGCGGCCACCCGAGCTGCTGCGTGAACGCGCTCGCCGAGGCCATGAGGCTGGCGTCCACGTCGGGACGCTCTTCTCGGTCGACCTTCACGGCGACGAAGTCCCGACGGAGCAGCTCGCCGATCTCCGGGTCGGAGAAGCTCTCGCGCGCCATGACGTGACACCAGTGGCACGTGGCGTACCCGACCGAGACGAGCACGGGCACGTCGCGCTCCCGCGCCTCGGCGAATGCCGCGGGTCCCCACTCGCGCCAGTCCACCGGGTTGTCGGCGTGCAGGCGCAGGTACGGGCTGACCGCGGTTCCGAGCCGGTTGTCCTTCATTCCTCCAGCGTGCCCCGTGGGGGCTGGGCGGTGGTGACGATCCGGCGATCGGTGGACAGCTCGTGCTCGTCCACAGGCGCAAGCCGCGGAGTCAGGGCCACGGTGCCCGGGCCGGCGGTCAGCCGGGCAGCCAGCCCGTGAGCGACGCGAGCTGTCGTGCGATCTCGAGCGGGGACCTGCCGTCGGTGTCCACCCGCGCGACCGTGTCCGCGACGGCCGAGTCGAGCCTCCCGGCCGTCGCCGCGCTGTGGGCGAGCTGCGCCTGCGGGACCGTGCCGCCCGCTCGCCGGGCCAGTCGACCGGTGGTGGTGGCGTCAGAGGCGCGGAGCAGGACCGCGGTGACGACCGGGTCGTCACCCATCGCGGCGGCGAGCCGTTCGTGCTCGAGCACGGACACGGTGTTCGTGAAGACGAGCCGGTGGTGCCCGAGTTCGCGGTACTCCGCCCACATCGCGCGCAGGTTCCGTTCGGCGAGCCGGACGGTGGGGTGCGCCACGTGCGGAGCCGGGTGCGCGAGGTCCAGGAGGTCGCCCTCGATGACCGCGTGCGGGACGTCGGCTGCCGCCAGCAGGTCGTGGAGCGCCTCGGCCGCGGTCGACTTGCCGACGCCCGAACGCCCGCCGACGAACAGGACCTCCGAGCGTGGCACCGGTTCAGCCCCTGCCGAGCGAGAGCAGCACGAGGGCGGCGTCCTCCGGGCCGTAGTCGAACATGCGGTCCCAGAACGGATCCTGCGCCCAGGGGACGTCACCGCCGGCCGGCACGGCGTGTGCGGTCTCGAGCAGCCAGTCGACCTCGGGCCGGACGGCGTCGGCGTACCGCGGGGGCTGCCACCCGAGCGCGCGAGCCGCCGTCGTGTCGAGGACGAACGGCGACGGTGCGCTCCACGGGGTCGTCCCGACGAAGGCGGGGGCGTCCTGGTCGAGCAGGACCTCGTCGAACCGGTGGTCGACGAGCCCGGCCAGGGTGCGCACGATCTCGAGGACGTCGGGCGCGGTCTCGTCGGCCACGTTGAGGATGCGGCGGTCCGGAGCGTCGGCGACCAGACGCACGAGGGACGCGATCCCGCTCGCCGCCGTCGTGTGGTCGACGCCCCGTCCGTGGTCGGCGAGCAGGATGCGCTCCCGGCCGTCGAGTGCGCGGCGCACCACGAACCACTCCCGCGGGCGGCCGGTGCCGACGCCGTACACCTTCGAGGGACGGAGCACGGTGACGGGGGCACCGTGGTCGAGCAGGACCTGTTCGGCGGCGACCTTCGCGGCCGCGTACCCGTCGCGCGCGGTCGGGTCGCCGTCGCCCGCGACGACGGTCGGCTGGAGCTCGGTCACCGCGCCGCCGAACACCGGCTTGTCGACCGAGTTCGCGTGCCGCCCCTGGTCGTCGACGTAGACCGCCTTCGACGACACGAACACCGTCGAGCCGACGTCGTCGAGGAACGGCCGCAGCTGCAGGGCGTCGTCCCGGGTCACGCCCACGGTGTCCACGAGCAGGTCGGCACCCGGGCGGAGGAGATCGCGGAGCACGCTCGTGTCGCGGCGGTCACCGGACACGAAGGAGGCACCGGCTGCGGTCAACGCACCGGCTGCGGGACCGCCGCGTCGGGCCAGGACGTCGACCTGCCAGTCGTCGCCGCCGCGGCCGGAGACGTCGAGGAGGTCACGGACCACCGCCGACCCGATCCCGCCGGTACCGCCGAGGACGACCGCGCGTCTGGTGCTCATGCGCCAACGCTAGTGCCGCGGGGACGGTACGGACGGCGTGGTCGGCGTGGTCGACGCCGAGGCCTCAGGACGCGACCAGCTCCGGTTCGAGGCGCCACCACTCGGCGAGGGACCCGTCGTAGACCTTCACGTGGTCGTGCCCGAGCACCGTCAGGGCGAGCGCGTCCACGCACGCCGCGCTGCCGACGCCGCAGTACGTCACGATCTCGTCGGCGTCGAGCACCCGTGCGAAGACCTCGGCGAGGGCCGGGCCGCGGCGGAGGGTGTTCGTCTCGGGGTCGACCACGTCGTCCGTCGTGATCGCCGTGCTGCCGGGCACCACGCCGGGGTGGTCCGTGCCCAGGGCCGACGGAGGGGCCGCCAGGACGACGGCCGCCGGCTCCTCACCACGGACGGCGCGCAGGACACGGTCGTGGTCGGCCCACACCGGACGCTCCTCACCGGCGAGGAACGACTCGGCGGACGACGGGCGGACCTCGCCACGGAGCGGTCCGACCCGGACCGGTCGTCCCTCGTCGCGCCACTTGGCGAAGCCGCCGTCGAGCACCGCGACGTCGTCGAAGCCGAACGCGCGGAAGATCCACCAGAGCCGCGCGGCCCACTCGCCGACGCTGTCGTCGTACACGACCACGGTCGAGCCGTTGGTGACGCCGAGACCACGCGCGGCGGACTCGAAGCGCTCGGCACTCGGCCGGGTGAAGGGCACGTCGGCGTCCGGCGAGGAGAAGTCGTCGACGAGGTCGGCGTACCGGGCCCCGGGGACGTGCCCGTGCTGCTCGTACGCGTCGCGGGCGGCCTTCCACTGCATCGCCGTGCCGACCCCCGTCGTGTGCACCGACGCGTCGAGGACGACGAGTTCGTCGGCACCGATGTGGTCGGCGAGCCACTGCGTCGACACGAGCGGCGAGGTCAGGACGGGGGCCATGGCGCCCACCGTAACGCGGCCCTCCGACGAGGCCTCGGATGTCCGACACACTGCGCAACGCCAGTGTCCCCGACGCCTGGATGCCGAATCCGCTCGCACCGGACGGGCGGACGTTGCCCGTTCGTTCGGCCGGGCCGGGGACACGACATCCCACGCGTCGATCGACGCGTGGGATGTCGCAGAGCGGAGCGACCGTGGCGGCCCGGGCAGCGGCAGCAGCGGGGTCCGCCGCAGCTGCCTAGTGCGCCGCGGCCGGGATGCTGCCCGTCGTGGCGGCCGACGCGTGCGCGAGCTTCGCGAGCCGCACCGACTGCCGGTTGATGAGCAGCCCGCCGGCGAGGGCGACGAGCACGAGCACTCCGGCCGAGATGCCGAAGGCCACGTGGTACCCGTCGATCACGGCCTGAGCCTGCTGCAGCTTCGTCGGCGCTGCCGAGAAGCCCGACAGGCTGTCCTTCACGACGTCGGCGAAGATCGTCGAGAGCAGGGCCGTGCCGATCGAGCCGCCGATCTGCTGCATGGTGTTGACCGTCGCCGAGGCCACGCCGGCATCGGCCCGGGCGACCCCGGTCGTCGCGGTGTTCATCGCGGACGAGAAGATCGTGCCCATGCCGAGACCGATGACGATCAGCGCCGGCAGGACGGTCCCCGCGTAGGTGCTGTCGACCTCGGTGCGGAGCAGGAGCAGCAGCCCGGTCGCCGCGACCAGCCCGCCGGCGAAGATCAGGACCTTCGGACCCACGCGGGGGAGGAGGCGCCCACCGATCTGCGTCGCCGAGATCATGATCGAGAGCGGCATCGGGAGGAACGCCAGCCCGGTCTGCAGCGAGCTGAAGCCGAGCGTCTGCTCGAGGTAGTACGTCAGGAACAGGAAGATGCCGAACATGCCGATGGCGACCAGGCCGATGGCGATGAACGCGCCGCCGCGGTCGCGGTCGAGGACGACGCGGAGCGGCAGGAGCGGGTGTGCGACCCGGGTCTCGATCAGGACGAACGCGGCGACGAGCAGGACCCCCGCGGCGAGCATGACGATCGTGAGCGGGGCGTCCCAGCCGTTCGACTCGGCGTTCGAGAACCCGTAGACGATGCCGACGAGGCCCGCGGTGATCGTCAGGACCCCGGCGACGTCGATGCGCGGACGCTCGACCTTCGGCGGCTTCGCCATGAAGACGAGTGCACCGATGACACCGAGCACCGCGAACACGACGTTGACGTAGAGGCACCAGCGCCAGGACGCGTACTCGGTGAGCACACCGCCGAGCAGCAGGCCGATCGCCGCACCCGAGCCGGCGATGGACCCGAAGATGCCGAAGGCCCGGCCGCGTTCCTTCGGGTCACGGAAGGTCGTGGTGAGCATGCCGAGCGCCGACGGGGCGAGCAGGGCGCCGAACACACCCTGCAGTGCGCGGGCGGCGACGAGCAGCCCGAACGAGTCCGCGAGGCCGCCGAGCACCGAGGCCAGGGCGAACCCGACCAGGCCGACGATGAAGGTGGTCTTCCGGCCGAACAGGTCACCGAGGCGACCGCCGAGCAGGAGCAGGGAACCGAACGCCAGCGAGTAGGCGGTGACGATCCACTGGCGCTGGTCGGTGCCGAAGCCGAGGTCGGCCTGCGCCGACGGGAGGGCGATGTTCACGATGGTCGCGTCCAGCACGACCATGAGCTGGGCGAGGGCGATGACCGCCAGCGCGATCCAGCGGTGCTCGGCCCGGCCGGAGCCGGAGCCGGGCGTGGTGCCGGCAGCGCGGCCGGTCGTCGTGTGTGCGGACCCGGTCGGGGTCGGCACGGTCTGTTCTGCCGTCACGGCAGCCTCCTTCTGGGAAGGGTGGAGGTGGCGGAGCACGCGCCGTCGAGCGCTTCGCGAGGAGGTGGAACCGGATGTGGTGCATCCGTTTGTGTCGAGTGTAGACCGAAACGGAGTCGGTGCATCCGTTTGTTCCCAGAATCGTCAACTACGGTCGACCTCGTGAGCACCACCGACACCGCGCACGACCTCGAGCGCCCCCTGCGCGCCGATGCCGCGCGCAACCGCGAGTTGATCCTGCAGACCGCTCGCAGGTGCTTCGCCGAGCGCGGGTTGTCGGTCACGCTCAACGACATCGCGCACGAGGCCGGCGTCGGGGTCGGGACGGTCTACCGCCGGTTCACCGACAAGGACGCCCTGATCGAGGCGCTCCTCGCCACCAAGTTCGAGGCGATGAACGCCGCCGCCGCCCGCGCCGCGCAGGAGTCCGATCCGCGTGAGGCGCTGCGCATCTACCTGATGGGCGTCTTCGAGTTCCGCGCGCGCGACCGAGCCCTCGCCGACGCCATCGTCCGCGCGGGGAAGGCGCGGCCGTCGATCGTGCACGAGCGGGACCGGCTCGAACGCCAGGTCGCGACGATCATCGAGCGTGCCACCGTCGCCGGGGTGGTGCGGGCCGGGTTCAGCTACGCCGACCTCCCGATGCTCACCACGATGGTCGGCGCCGTCGCGGACACGACCCGCGCCCACGACCCGGACGCCTGGCGCCGCTACGCCGAGGTCGTGCTCGAGGGCGTCCTGCCCGGCGGCACCACCGATCCGATGGTCGGTGCGCCGCTCGACCGCGCCGCCATCGAACGCGCCCTGCACGGCCAGCCCTGACGGTCGCCGGCGCCTCGACCGCTACAGCCAGCTCGGCAGCCAGTAGTGCGACCGGACGAAGTCCCACGGCACCTGCAGCCCGGTCCACATCGGGTACCAGTACGCCGACGCCAGCACGACCACGCCGAGGTACACCCCGACCCACACCAGCGCGCGCGTCCGTCGCGGCCGCGGATCGGTCCGTGACCCGGCGACGAGCCCGATCGCCGCGGCCAGGGCGATGACGAGGAACGGTTCGAACGCCACCGTGTAGAACTGGAACACCGTGCGGTCGGTGTACAGCAGCCACGGCAGGTACCCGCCCGCCACACCGATCAGCACGAAGCCGTACTCCCAGCGTCGACGCAGCACGAAGAGCACGAGCAGCGCTACCGCCGCGACCACCGAGGCGTACCAGACGAACGGGTTCGCGATGCCGGTGATCGCCTCGCCGCAGCGGTCCGCCCAGCAGCCGTCCTGGCCGCGGTTCGTCCCGACGTAGTACATCGACGTGGGCCGCTGCATCACGAGCCAGAGCAGCGGGTTCGCCTGGTACGAGTGCGGGGTGTGCAGGCCGATGTTGAAGCCGTAGATCTCCGACTGGTAGTGCCACCAGTTCTGCAACGAGTCCGGCACCCACGCGAGCAGGCCCGTCCACCGCTCCCCGCCGGATGCGATCCAGTCCCGGTCCCATCCGCCGGACGTCCGGAACCACCCGGTCCACGACGCCAGGTAGGTCACGGCGGCGATCGGCACCGTGAGCAGGAACGTCACCGGCGCCTGCTGCAGGAAGGCGCTCGACGACCAGAACGCCACACCCGCGCGGCGACGCATCATCATGTCGCTCAGCACGGAGTACAGCGCGAAGAACGCCAGGAAGTACAGGCCGGACCACTTCGTCGCGGACGCCAGACCGAGCGCGACGCCCATCGCGACGAGCCACGGCCGCCAGACCAGCACCGGCCCCCAGAGCGTGTCGCGTCCGTCGTCCGCACGGCGCCTGACCCAGTCGTCGAGCCGCCGCTGCGTCCACCTCCGGTCGAGCAGCAGCGCTCCCGCTCCGAGCACGACGAAGAACGTCAGGATGCCGTCGAGCAGCGTCACGCGCGACAGCACGATCGCCTGCCCGTCGATCGCGAGCAGGAACCCTGCGAGCGTCCCGATCGCCGTCGAGCGGAACAGCGAGCGCGCGATGACCGCGGTCAGGAACACGGTCGCGGTGCCGAGCACGGCGACCGTGAACCGCCACCCGAACGAGCTGTCGGCGCCGAACAGCAGCATGCCGAGGCCGATCAGGTACTTCCCGAGCGGCGGGTGCGCGATGAACTCCGCCGCCCTCGAGTACAGGTCGGTCTCGCCGTCGGCGAAGCGTTGGTCGGTCGTCGGGGCGCCGTCGTCGGAGGAGTTCCCCGGCCAGGTGCCCTCGTACCCGAGGTGCACGATCGACCAGCCGTCCTTGACGTAGTACGTCTCGTCGAACACCAGCGAGTGCGGGTGACCGAGTCCGACCAGCCGGAGCACGGCCGCCAGCAGGGTCACCGCGATCGGACCCGTCCACCGCCAGATCGCAACGCGCTGCGACGTCGACAGGACCCGACCCCACCAGTCGTCGAGGCGGGAGCCGGCCGGTCCGTCGACGAGGGCGGTGCGGTCGTCGGTCAGCTCGCTGGTCATCGCCTGCATCCTACGGATCGCCGCCACGGCGGACCTGGCACCAGAATGGGGAGGTGATCGTCCTCGCAGCAACGCCCATCGGCAACCTCGGCGACGCGTCGCGCCGACTCGTCGAGACCCTGTCGAACGCGAGCGTGGTGGCCGCCGAGGACACCCGGACCGCGATCCACCTGATGCGCGCGCTCGGCATCGAGAACCGCCCCCGCCTCATCGCCCTCCACGAGCACAACGAGCGCGCGAAGGCCTCCGAGGTGGTCGAGCTCGCCCGCGACGAGGACGTGGTGGTCCTCACCGATGCGGGCATGCCCGCGATCAGCGACCCCGGCTTCCCCCTGGTGGAGGCCGCGGCGGCCGCCGGGGTCACCGTCACCGCCCTGCCCGGCCCGTCCGCGGTGCTCATGGCGCTCGCCGTGTCCGGCCTGCCGACCGACCGCTTCAGCTTCGAGGGCTTCCCGACCCGCAAGGCGGGGGAGCGCCGTCGCCTGTTCGCGTCCCTGGCCGGTGAGCAGCGGACGATGGTGTTCTTCGAGTCACCGCACCGGCTCGCCGACACGCTCGCCGACATGGCCTCGGGCTTCGGCGACGACCGCCGCGCGGTCGTGTGCCGCGAGCTCACGAAGCTGCACGAGGAGGTCCGCCGCGACTCGCTCGCCGCGCTCGCCGCGTGGGCTGCCGACGGGGTGCGCGGGGAGATCTGCGTGGTCGTCGAGGGGTCGACCGGTGCGCTCGACGTGACGAGCATCGAGGACGGTGTGCGGCTCGTGCTCGAGCGGGTCGCAGCCGGGTCCCGCATGAAGGAGGCCGCCGCGGCGGTCGCGGACGCGACCGGGCTGTCGAAGCGCGACCTGTACGAGGGCGCGCTGGCCGCGCGGTAGGGCCGACCACCGTCGGTCTGGAGGCACGGGGCGGGCCCGCCACGCGCCTCCCGTCCGGTTCTCCACAGGCGGCGCGCGGGGCGCGTCACGCGGCTCCGGCCCGCCCGTAGGATGGTCCGCATGTCCGACGGGTCCTCGTTCAGCATCACCACGCCGATCTTCTACGTGAACGACGTGCCCCACATCGGGCACGCCTACACCGAGGTCGCCGCGGACTTCATGGCGCGTTGGCACCGGCAGCGGGGCGACGACACCTGGCTGCTCACGGGCACCGACGAGCACGGCCAGAAGATCCTGCGCACCGCCAGCGCGAACGACGTCTCCCCGAAGGAGTGGGCCGACCGGCTCGTCACCGACGCGTGGAAGCCGCTGCTCGACACGGTCGACGTCGCGAACGACGACTTCATCCGCACCACCGACGAGCGCCACGAGCGGGGCGTGACGGCGTTCCTGCAGAAGCTGTACGACGACGGCTACATCTACGCCGGTGAGTTCGAGGGCTTCTACTGCGTCGGGTGCGAGGAGTACAAGCAGCCGAGCGACCTCGTGCCCGGCACCGGTGCGTACGAGGGTCAGCAGGTCTGCGCGATCCACTCGATCCCGGTCGAGGTGCTGTCCGAGCGCAACTACTTCTTCCGCATGAGCGACTTCGAGCAGCGTCTGCTCGACCTGTACGAGTCGAACCCGCAGTTCATCCAGCCCGAGAGCGTCCGCAACGAGATCGTCTCGTTCGTGAAGCAGGGCCTCCGCGACCTGTCGATCTCCCGCTCGAGCTTCGACTGGGGCATCCAGATCCCCTGGGACCACGACCACGTGCTCTACGTGTGGTTCGACGCGCTGCTCAACTACGTCACCGCACTGGGCTACGGGTCGGACGACGACGAGGCCTTCCGTCGCTTCTGGCCGAGCGTGCACATCGTGGGCAAGGACATCGCCCGCTTCCACGCCGTGATCTGGCCGGCCATGCTCATGGCGGCCGGGCTCCCGGTACCGGAGCGCGTCTTCGGGCACGGCTGGCTGCTCGTCGGCGGCGAGAAGATGTCCAAGTCGAAGCTGACCGGCATCGCGCCGTCGGAGATCACCGACACCTTCGGCTCGGACGCGTTCCGCTACTACTTCCTCCGCGCGATCACCTTCGGGCAGGACGGCAACTTCAGCTGGGAGGACATCTCCGCCCGGTACTCGGCCGACCTCGCGAACGGCTTCGGCAACCTGGCCTCGCGCCTCGTCGCCATGCTGCAGAAGTACTTCGACGGTGCCGTCCCGTCGCGCGGCGAGCTGACCCCGTCGGACGAGGCGATCGACGCGCTCGCGGTGTCCGTCACCGAGCGTGCCGACGCCGCGGTCGAGGGATTCGCGCCGCACGAGGCGATCGCCGCCGTGTGGGAGCTCGTCGACGCCCTGAACGGGTACATCACCGAGCAGGAGCCGTGGGCGCTGGCGAAGGACGAGACGAAGCGCGAGCGCCTCGGCACCGTCCTCGCGACCGCGCTGCGTGGCCTCGGCACCGTGAACGTCCTGGTCTCCCCGGTGATGCCGAAGGCAACCGAGAAGCTCTGGGCGTCGATCGGCGCCGGCGGCTCCGTGACCGAGCAGCGCGTCGACCGTGCCTGGGAGTGGCAGGGCGCCGAGACCGTCGTGCCCCTCGAGTCCGGCCTGTTTCCGCGCATCGAGCAGCAGCCCGAGCAGGGCGCAGCGTGACCGACGCGGCCGACGGCTCGCACGTCCGGGCTCGGGGCGAGGGGTCGTCCGGCGGCTCGAAGCGCGACCTGAGCTACCCACCGCTGCCGCAGGCGCTCGTCGTCCCGGTGTACGACAACCACACGCACATGGAGATCGCCGACGGCGTCGGCGAGGGCGGCGACGGTCCGCTCGACTACCGCGAGCACCTCGACCGCGCGTCGAGCGTCGGGGTCCGCGGCGTCGTGCAGGTCGGCACCGACCTGGCGACGTCGGAGTGGTCGGCGCAGATCGCCGCGCGGGAGCCCCGTGTGCTGGCTGCCGTCGCGCTGCACCCGAACGAGGCACCCGTGCTCGACGAGCAGGGGCTGCTCGACGAGCACCTCGCCGGCATCGAACGGCTCGCGGCGCTGCCCCGGGTCCGGGCGATCGGCGAGACCGGTCTCGACTTCTTCCGGACCGGCGAGGACGGCCGTGCGGCGCAGGTCCGCTCGTTCGAGGAGCACATCCGGATCGCGAAGGAGCACGACCTCGCGCTGACGATCCACGACCGCGACGCGCACGACGCCGTGGTCGAGGTGCTCGACCGCGTCGGCGCTCCCGAGAAGACCGTCTTCCACTGCTTCTCCGGCGGTCCGGACCTCGCCCGGCTCTGCGCCGAGCGCGGCTGGTACATGTCGTTCGCCGGCACCGTCACCTTCAAGAACGCGCAGTCGCTCCGTGACGCGCTCGAGGTCGCGCCGCGCCACCTGGTCATGATCGAGACCGACGCGCCCTTCCTGACGCCGACGCCGTACCGTGGTCGGCCGAACGCCCCGTACCTCATCCCGCTCACGCTTCGGTCGATGGCCGAGACCCTCGGCACCGATCCGTCGATGCTCGCGGCGCAGATCGCCTCGACGACCGAGCTCGTGTACGGGGCGTGGGACGCCGAGCCCGTCACGGTGGACCAGTAGCCGTGGGCACGCTGCTCGGCCCGGCGGAGATCCGGGACCTCGCTGCCAAGCTCGACGTCACCCCGACGAAGAAGCTCGGCCAGAACTTCGTGCACGACGCCAACACCGTGCGCCGCATCGTGACGGCCGGTCGGGTCACGCCGGACTCGCGCGTGCTCGAGATCGGACCGGGCCTGGGGTCGCTGACCCTCGGCCTGACCGAGACCGGCGCATCGGTCACCGCGGTGGAGATCGACGGGCGGCTCGCGGCGCAGCTCCCGACGACCGTCTCGCTCATGCAGCCCGACGCGCGCTTGCAGGTCGTCCACCAGGACGCCCTCGCCGTGACCGCCGACGAACTGCCGGAGGCACCGACGCACGTCGTCGCGAACCTGCCGTACAACGTCTCCGTCCCCGTGCTGCTGCACCTGCTCGCGACCTTCCCGACGATCGAGCGGGTGCTCGTGATGGTGCAGGCCGAGGTCGGCTACCGCATCGCAGCGGAGCCCGGCAGCAAGGTCTACGGCGCGCCCAGCGTCAAGGCAGCGTGGTACGGGTCATGGTCGACGGCCGGGCAGATCAGCCGCCAGGTCTTCTGGCCGGTGCCGAACGTCGACAGCGTGCTCGTCGGGTTCGACCGTCGTGAGCGCCCGGGGGACGAGACGCTGCGGGCGCAGGTCTTCGCCCTCGTCGACGGGGCGTTCCAGCAGCGCCGCAAGATGCTCCGGCAGAGCCTGTCCGGAGTGCTCGGCTCCAGCGCTCGTGCGTCGGAGCTGCTGATCGCCGCCGGTCTCGACCCGACAGCACGGGGCGAGGCGCTGTCGCCGGCCGACTTCGTGCAGCTCGGGCGGACGGTCCTCGCCGCCGGCTGACGGCGCTTGCGAAATACGAAGTGTTCGGTGTCGCGGTACGCCGCGATCTACGGTCGTCTCCACAAGAGGGAAACGAGGCGATCATGCACGAACAGCACGAACGGACAACGCGCGAATCCTGGAGCTCGTCGGATGTTCCACCCTTCCCGGTGACCGCGCGCAGGCGAGCCCCGGGCGAGCCGCTGGTCCTGCGCAGGACGCCCTTGGTGGGAACGCTGCAGGAACGCTTGGCTCGATTGCACGAAGCGATGAACCCGCCTCGCGAACGACCGACGCACCCATCCTCGGCCGACAGCAGGACCGTCTGATCGGTGGGGGTGGACGATCTTGATGGGTCCGAAGCTGAAGCTGGCCTGCAGGCATTCGGCCGGGGCCGCGTACTCCCGCAGAGCCTTGCCGTCGACATCAGCTTCGTCGCGAGTTGCCTGGATCAGCAGGACGCCGATCACCGGGAGTGCAGCGCGTACCTGGAGCGGCTGACCGACGCCGGGACGGTCCTCTTCTTCACCGATCTGACCGAGCTCCAACTGCACGATCTCGCTCGGGCGCTCCGAGCCGTGGAGCGCCCGGATGCGTCTGGCAGTCGCCCGCTCGGTCGTGGCGGCCTCGCACTCCTGCCTCCGACTCCCGAGGACGTGTTCGACCGCTGGCGGACACTGGTCGCCTCGACCGAAGCCATGTACTGCGAGATCCCGGAGGTGATCGAGGGAACGTGGGCCGTCATGGCCGCGCACGACATCGACGCCGCGCGCGCAGCATCGGTCAGCCTGGCGAAGGTCACGGAGGCCGATGGACTGGTGACCACGGATCCGGCCTTCGCAGCGGTCGCGTCGGCAACGCTCCCGATCTTCGTACCTGGTCGGGTTGCAGATGCCATCCTGCGCGAACAGATGTCGACGGAGAAGGGTGCGCATCGCGACTGACCGCGAGTCGAGGGGATGGAGGATCTCCTCCATCCGACACGCTCCCGGCCGCGGGCCGCGGGCCGCGGCCCGCGGCTCAGTGGCCGCGACCCGCCATCGCCTCGAGGAGCTGCTGGTGCGTCCCGTCGCGCTCCGCCCAGCGCAGCGGCTGCACGTTCTGCACGAGGATCTCGGGCGCAGCGCCGGACTCGAGCAGGCCCATCACCTCGTCGGTGAACTCGTCGAGGGGCATCCCACCGAAGTCCGCCCCGCCCATCAGGTCCGTCTGCACGGCCGGCGGCGCGAGCTCCAGCACCTCCACCGAGCTGCCGACGAGCTGCTGCCGGAGCGCCTGCGTGTAGGAGTGCACGGCCGCCTTCGTGGCGCTGTAGGTCGGGGTCGCGGTGAGCGGTACGAAGGCGAGACCGGACGACACCGTGATCAGCGTCGCCGCCGGTCGGGCGAGCAGGTGCGGCAGGAACGCGTCGATCAGGCGGATCGTGCCGACCAGGTTCGTCTGGACGGTCTCGAGCGCGTCGTCGATGTGCCCGGGATCGCGGAGGTCCTCGTTCCGCATGATGCCCGACATCGTGACGACGGTGTCGAGCGACGGGTGGCGGGTGACCACGTCCGCTGCGGCGCCGGCGATCGAGTCCGCGTCGGCGACGTCGATCACGACCGTGCCGAAGCCGTGCTCGGCGGCGAGGGCGTCCAGGCGGTCCTGGCGTCGACCGCCGATCACGACGGTGCTGCCGGCGGCCTGCAGGCGCTGCGCGAGGGCGAGCCCGAGGCCCGAGGTCCCGCCGGAGATGAAGACGGTGCTGTTCGTGGTGTCCATGCCGACCACGATGCTCCTGCGGGCGGGTCGCCTCCAGGGCGCGTGCATCGGGGGACCGGCGGTCCCTGGTTCCGCCGCGTGCGAGACGGCACGATGGGGGCATGGACCGACCCGCGCTCGCCGACTTCCTGCGCCGCCGCCGCGAGCTCCTGCGGCCCGAGGACGTCGGCCTCGGCAGCGGCGCGCGCCGACGGACGCCCGGTCTCCGCCGTGAGGAGGTCGCCGGGCTCGCTGGGATGAGCGTCGACTACTACACGCGGCTCGAGCAGCAGCGCGGTCCGCAACCCTCCGAACAGATGGTCGCGGCGATCGCCCGGGCACTGCGCTGCAGCCTGGACGAGCGCGACCACCTGTTCCACCTCGCCGGGCACACCGCCCCGGTCCGTCTGCACCGTGCGGACCACGTCGACCCGGCGATCCTGCGCGTGCTCGACCGGCTCGAGGACACCCCGGCGATCGTGGTCAGCCACCTGGGGGAGACCCTCGTCGAGAACCGGCTCGCACGGGCGCTGCTCGGCGGGTCCGTGGACCTGCCGGGCAACGAGCGCTACCAGGCGTGGCGCTGGTTCGTGACGGGAACCGAGCAGGCGAAGTACGCGCCCGAGCAGCACGACCGACTCGGACGGGTGGTGGTCGCGTCGCTCCGCGCTGCCGTCGGACTCGCGGGACCGACCGACCGGCGGGCGACGGAGCTCGTCGCCGAGTTGCAGCGCCGCAGCCCGGCCTTCCGCGAGCTCTGGGAACGGCACGAGGTCGCGACCCGCTGGTCGGACAACAAGACCATCGTGCAGCCCGAGCTCGGACGGATCACCGTCGACTGCCAGGTGCTGCACACGGACGACCAGGCGCAGGCGCTCCTGCTCTTCACCGCGCCGCCCGGGAGCGAGGACGCGCAGAAGCTCGAGCTGCTCGGCGTCGTCGGCACGCAGCAGTTCGGCGCGGACAGCGTCGCGCGCTGATCCTCGGTCGGCCGGCGCCCGACCAGGACCGTCGACCGTCAGTCGGCTGCAGCGCCCCGGGCCCGCAGCGCCGCGACGACGGCCTCCGGGTCGTTGCACCGGAACCGCAGCGACCGTGCGTCGCGGATCGTGACCTGGACGCCGGGTCCGCCGTCGAGCAACACCGCCGTCCCGCCGGGAACGAGTCGGATGCCCAGCCCGCCGGAGTTGCCGCCCGTCATGTGCACGACCTCGGCGGAGGTGACCTGCTCGGGGGCGACGCGCCGCCGGTACCACCACGGCCGGACACGCACCTCGAGGACCTCGTCGACCCGAACCGTCATCCGCATCAGCACCGAGCCGATCCCGAGCGCGACCGTGACGGCGAGTGTGACCACCAGGACGCCCACGTCCGACGCCGTCGGCGGCTGGTCCTGCCACCCTGCCGGCACCGCGAGCACGAGCGTCGCGATCCCGACGGCGGTCGCGATCACGGCCCAACCGATGACGGTCATCACGCGGCCGGAACGGACGGTCTCCTCGTACGCGGGGTAGGACATGCGTTCCACCCTCGCACACCCGGCGCGGACGCACGAGGCGAGCCCGGCGCGGACGCACGAGGCGACCCCGGCGCGGACGCACGTCGCAATCCCACGTCACACACCTGGCACCCCCAGGCTCGCCGTGCCTAGGGTGGCCCGGTGACAACTCCGCGCGTGTACGTCATCCACGAGAACCCCGAGTGGTTCCCGCCGTTCGCCGCTGCCTTCGCGGCAGAGGGTGTCCCGGTCGAGGAACTCCTGCTCATCGACGGAGGTGCCCTCGGCAGCATCGACCTGTCCGCCGAGCCTGCTCCGGGCGTCTACTGGTCACGGATGTCCGCGTCGAGCCACACCCGCGGTAACGAGCACTCCAAGGAGTACGCCCGCGCGCTGCTCGGCTGGCTCGAGCGCTCCGGGGCGACGGTCGTGAACGGCAGCCACGTGCTCGAGCTCGAGGTGTCGAAGGTCGCCCAGCACGGGCTCCTCCGCGACGCCGGCTTCGACGTCCCCCGCACCACTGCGGTCTTCGGCTCGGCCGCGCTCAAGGACGCCGCGCGGACCTTCACGGACGGGCAGGACATCCCGTTCATCACGAAGCACAACCAGGGCGGCAAGGGCCTCGGCGTCCGGCGCTTCGACACCCTCGCCGAGTTCGACGCCTACGTCGACAGCCCCGAGTTCGAGGCCCCGGTCGACGGCATCACCCTGCTCCAGGAACTCCTGACCGCGCGCGAGCCGTTCATCACCCGCGCCGAGTTCGTCGGCGGCGAGTTCGTCTACGCCGTCCGCGTCGACACGAGCGCCGGCAGCTTCGAGCTCTGCCCCGCCGACGCGTGCGAGGTGCCGCAGACCATCGCCGGCGCCGTCTGCGACGTGCCGGGCGTCGAGACGACCAGCACCGCAGCGCCCGGCGCACCGGCCGCCTTCGCCGTCCGCGGCGAGGTCACCGCCGGTCACCCGCTCGTGCAGCAGCTCCGGACCTTCCTCGCCGAGCAGCGCATCCAGGTGGCGGGTGTCGAGTTCATGGAGACCACTGACGGCCGCACGGTCGTCTACGACGTGAACACGAACACGAACTACAACCCCGCCGTCGAGGCGGTCGCGCCGGTCTCCGGTCCGCGCGCGATCGCGCGCTTCACCGGCGCGCTCCTCGAGCAGGCGTACGCCGCGTCGGCGACCACGGCCTGAGACGACACCACCCACCGGCCTGGAGGCTCGTGGCGGGCCCGCCCCGCGCCTCCAGACCGTCACGACCCACCTGAGGAACCACACGTGCGATTCGGATACTGGACCCCGCTCTTCGGCGGCTGGCTGCGCAACGTCGAGGACGAGGACATGCCCGTCACCTTCGACTACGTGAAGCGGCTCGCGCAGCGTGCCGAGCGGATCGGCTTCGACCTGACGCTCGTCCCGGAGCTCAACCTCAACGACATCAAGGGCACGGCGGCGCCGAGTCTCGAGGCGTGGGCGCTCGCGGCCGCGCTGGCAGCCACGACCGAGCGGCTCGAGATCATGGCCGCGATGCGCCCGGGCTACCACCTGCCGGCCGTGACGGCGAAGCAGGCCGCGACCATCGACGAGATCTCCTGTGGTCGCTTCACGTTCAACGTGGTGAGCGCCTGGTGGGCGGAGGAGGCCCGGCAGTACGGCGGCATCTTCTCGGAGCACGACGACCGGTACGCCCGCACCGAGGAGTTCGTCGCGATCCTCAAGGGCCTGTGGGCGGAGACGCCGTTCTCGTTCACGGGGGAGTACTACGACGTGCAGAACACGCACCTCGAGCCGAAGCCCCGGGTGACGCCGCGCATCTACGCCGGCGGCGAGAGCGAGGCGGGCAAGAGCTCGATCACGCGCTTCGCCGACGCCTACCTGACGCACGGCGGCACGGTCGACGAGCTCCGCACGAAGATCGCCGAGATGCGGCGCCGCCGCGAGGACGCCGGAGCGGCCCCGTTCGAGGCGTTCGGCATGGCCGCGTACGTGATCGTCCGTGAGACGGAGGAGGAGGCGCAGGCCGAGCTGGCGCGCATCACCGACGTCCGCCACGGGAAGGCGTACGAGTCGTACCAGGACTTCATCTCGAAGTCGCAGCTCGAGCACGTCCCGTCGCTCGAGGACTACTCGGTGTCGAACCGCGGTCTGCGCCCCGGCTTCGTCGGCACGCCGCAGCAGGTCGCCGACCGCATCCGCGAGTTCGAGGACGCCGGCGTCGACACGCTCCTGCTGCAGTTCTCGCCGCAGGCCGAGGAGATGGAGCGCTTCGGCGAGCAGGTCATCCCACTCGTGCGCTCGTCGGTCGTCGCGGAGCCGGTCGTCTGATGGCGGCCGAGGACGACTGGGCGTTCGAGACCCGGCAGATCCGCGCCGGGTTCACGGCCGACCCGGGCTTCGGCGCGAACGTGCCCCCGATCGCGCAGAGCGCGGCGTACATCTACCCCTCGGGTGAGGACGCCGCGGCGCGGTTCATGCTCGACGCCCCCGGCCACACGTACACGCGGGTCAACAACCCGTCGGCCGCCGCACTCGAGCGTCGCGTCGCCGACCTCGAGGGTGGGATCGGCGCACTGGCGCTGGCCTCGGGACAGGCCGCGACCTCGCTGGCCGTGCTCGGTGTCGCCCGAGCGGGCGCCCACGTCGTCTCGTCGGCGTCGCTCTACGGTGCGACGTACACGCTCTTCCACTCGACCCTGAGCGACCTCGGCATCTCGTTCACCTTCGTGCAGGACCCGACGGACCTCGACGAGTGGCGTGCCGCGGTGCGCCCGGAGACGCGGGCGTTCTTCGGCGAGAGCATCCCGAACCCGCGCGGCGACGTGCTCGACTTCGCCGGCGTCGCCGGGGTGGCGCACGAAGCCGGGGTCCCGCTCATCGTCGACAACACCATCGCGACGCCGTACCTCGTGCGGCCGATCGAGCACGGCGCCGACATCGTCGTGCACTCGGCGACGAAGTACCTCGCCGGCCACGGCAGCGCCATCGCCGGGATCATCGTCGACAGCGGGAACTTCGACTGGGCCGCGCAGGCGGATAAGTACCCCCAGCTCACCACGGTCGAGCAGTCCGGGTTCGCCGGCACGGCCTTCGCCGAGAAGTTCGGTCGCCGCGCGTTCATCCAGCGCACCCGGTCGAAGCTGTCCGCCGACCTGGGGCCCGCGATCGCGCCGTTCAACGCCTTCCTCGTGCTCCAGGGCATCCAGACGCTGTCGCTCCGGATGGACCGGCACGTGTCGAACGCGGCGGTGGTGGCCTCGTGGCTCGACGACCACGCGCAGGTCGAGCACGTGCACTACGCGGGACTGCCCTCGTCGCCGTGGCACCACCTGCAGCAGCGCTACGTGCCGAAGGGACCGTCCGCCGTGCTGGCGTTCGACCTCGCCGGTGGTGTCGCGGCCGGCCGACGGTTCGTCGCCGCGCTCGAGCTCTTCGACCACGTGTCGAACCTGGGCGACGTGCGGTCGCTCGTCGTGCACCCGGCGTCCACGACCCACGTGCAGATGACCCCCGAGCAGCGTGCGGCCGCCGGCGTCGGGGAGGGCCTCATCCGCCTGTCGATCGGGCTCGAGCACGTGGACGACATCCTGGCCGACCTGGCGCGGGGGTTCGCGGCGGCGGGGACCCCGGCGTAGTCCACCGCCCGGCGCGGGGAGGATAGGTTGGACGCATGACCTCGCTGGCCGCACCGACCCGCGTGCGGGTGCGCGCTCCCGGCAAGATCAACGTGTTCCTGTCCGTCGGTGCCCTGCAGGACGACGGCTACCACGACGTGGCGACCGCGTACCAGGCGGTCTCGTTGTACGAGGACGTCACCGCGGAAGCCGCCGACGACTTCTCGGTCCGGTTCACGGGGCCGATCGACACGAGCGCGGTCCCGACCGACGACTCGAACCTGGCGATCCGCGCGGCTCGGCTCGTGGCCGAGGCCGCCGGGCACCGGGGTGGCGTCCGGCTCACCATCGAGAAGCAGGTCCCCGTCGCCGGCGGGATGGGCGGGGGATCGGCGGACGCTGCGGCGACCCTGCTCGCTTGCGACACCCTGTGGGGTACCGCCCTGGGGCGGGACGAGCTGCTACGGCTGGCGGCCCGCCTCGGAGCGGACGTGCCCTTCGCGTTCGCCGGGGGCACCGCAGTGGGGACCGGCCGCGGTGACGAGCTGAGCCCCGCGCTGGCCAAGGGCGAGTTCCACTGGGTCCTCGCGCTCAGCGACGATGGGCTCTCGACCCCCGCGGTGTACCGCGCCCTCGACGAGCACCGGGAGCGCTACCGCGCCGACATCCGTCCGGCGCCCACCACCCCCGTGGTCGAGGCGAACGTGCTCCAGGCGCTCCGGGCCGGCGACGCCGACCTGCTGGCCGACTGCCTGCACAACGACCTGCAGGCACCCGCGATGCGTCTGCAGCCGGGGCTGGCCGCGACGATCGAGGTCGGGGAGAAGGCCGGTGCGCTCGCGGGCATCGTCTCGGGGAGCGGGCCGACGGTGGCGTTCCTGGTCGCCGACCGCGATGCTGCGCTCGAGGTGCAGGTGGAGCTCAGCGCCGCCGGGCTCGTGGCGCTCCGGGCGACCGGCCCGGTGCACGGCGCCCGCGTCGTGCACTGACCGTTCCCACCGCGGACACCGCGTGCCGAGCGGGTCGTCCGTCGTCCGCCGGGCGCATGGCGCCGCCGGGGCTCAGCCGCGGACGAACTCGGTGATGACGACCCGCCCGGTGCGCCACTTCTGCTCGACGTGGAAGCCGTGCTCGGCGAGGACCTCGGTCGTCTCCGGCTGGATGTTGCGAGCCTTCGGGGTGCCGCCGACGAACCAGACGGTGTCGATGTCGCCGAGGCGTGCCGGGATCGTCGACGCCAGGTCGCCGTTCTGGTTCCAGAGCGCGCCCGTCTCGGCGCCGTTCGTCGAGATGCCGAGGTCGGTCATGCCGGAGAACGCCCACGGGTAGGACACCCGGACGACCTCGGCCGTGGAGGTCGGGTGGCCGTAGACGCTCCCGAACACGACGCCCTCGTTGGCGCCCGTCCGCGACCCGCGCTCGGCCGCGATGATCGACGCGGCGTTCGCCCACGTCGACTCCTGCTTCGAGCGGGGCGTCTTGACGTCGATCGCGCTCGGGACGCTGAGGACGAGGAAGACCGCGAGCACCGCGGCGATCAACGCCCGGCGTCGCAGGGCCGTGATCGCGAGGGCGATGAGGAGCGCGACGAAGGGCATGCTCAACGACGCGTACTTCGGGGAGTACAGGTGCTTGCCGAGCGCCGTCGCGGCGAGGAGCACCCCGGTGGGCAGCAGCGCCAGCGGCAGGGCGACCCGGACGGCCTGCGCACGCAGGAGCGCGCGCACGGTGGGGACGCGGCGGTGCGCGGCGACCAGGGCCGAGACGGTGCCGAGCACGAGGAGCGCCCACGCCACGGTTGCGTACGAGTCGATCCCGCCGAACCACGCGGTGGCGAACACCTGGCGCGGCGTGCGCTGGGAGATGCCGGAGATCCACGCGACCTGCTTCGACTGTTCGACGACCTCGAGCACGAGCGGCGACGCGAGGAGTGCAGCGGCCGCAGCGGCGACGACCCAGCGGACCAGGACCACGCGGCTGACGAGCGGGGCACCGGCGCTCGAGCGTCGGCTCCACGTGCGCGACCTGCGCTCGGCGAGCCACGTCCAGGCCAGGGCGGCAGCGTGTGCGACGACGGCGAGTGCGAGGTAGACGTTGAAGGACACCGCCAGGAGTGCGAGCAGCCCGTAGGCGACCCACCAGCGGACGCTCGATGCTCGCGACGCGCCGGACCGGGTGCGGCGGAGGGCCGTGATGCCGACGAGCGTCAGCGCGACGGCGAGGGTCGTCACGGTCGCGTAGGGGCGTCCCTCGGACCCGGCCCACTGCACGCGGGGGATCGCGAGGAACACGAGCCCGGCGACGATGCCGAGCCGACGACCGCCCAGACGACGTCCGAGTGCGACGACGAGCCCGGCGGAGACGCCGATGGCGAGCGCGCTCGGGAAGCGGAGGGTGAAGGGCGTGTACCCCACGAGCCAGAACCAGGCGTGGATGAGGACGTAGTAGAGGCCGTGCACCGCGTCCACGTTCTGGAGTTCGGCCCAGAGCTGCGGCCAGCTGCGCGTCGCGCTGGTGACGGTCGCGGCCTCGTCGTACCAGATCGACGGGACCCAGGCGAAGAGCGCACCTGTGAGGACGCCGAGGGCGCCGATGGTCAGCTCCGGGGTGCGGACGGCGGCGACCCGCAGGGCCGTCGACGCGGACCGCAGACGGGTACGGACCGGCGCGACCCCGGCGGAGGCGGGGACGGCGATGGTACCGGTCTGGGGTGCAGTCACGCCCGCGACGGTAGCGCGCCGGGCTGGACGAGTGCCCGGTAGCGGTGTCCCCTCCGTGAGAGTTCGCCATGCCGTAGGGTCACGGACACCATGACGACACTCCGCATCCGAGACGCCGCGCGGTACCTGGGCGTCAGCGACGACACCGTCCGACGCCTGGTCGACGCCGGCACCCTGCCCCGGTCCGAGGACCCGTCGGGCCGCACCGTGGTGGAGGGGCGGGACCTCGCTGCGTACGTCCGCGGACGCGATGCCGGGCTCGAAGACCCGTCCGGCGTGCGGAGCTCCGCCCGGAACCGTTTCGTCGGCATCGTCACCGACCTGGTCGTCGAGGGGGTGGTCGCGCAGGTGGAGCTGCAGGCGGGGCCGAACCGCGTGGTGTCCCTGATGACCGCCGAGGCCGTCCGCGACCTCGGGCTCGAGGTCGGCTCCGTCGCGGTCGCCTCGGTCAAGGCCACCATGGTCACCGTCGAGGTGCCGGACCAGCCGGAGCGCGCACGGTGACCACGCCTGCGCCCGACCCCGCTGCGCCCGACCCCGACGCTGCCGCGCTCGCCGATCGGCGCCGCAGCACCTCGCGCACGGCCGCGCTCGACGGCGCCGGGCAGCCCGCGCTCGACGCGCTCGCCGGTGCCCGGGTGCTCGTCGTCGGCGCCGGGGGCCTCGGGGCACCCGTGCTGACGTACCTGGCGGGCTCCGGGCTCGGCCGCATCACGATCGTCGACCACGACACCGTGGACACGTCGAACCTCGCACGACAGACCCTGTTCGCCGCCGCCGACGTCGGGCGCTCGAAGGCCGAGTGCGCCGCCGACCGGGTGCGCGGCGTCGACGCCGTGGTCGAGGTCGTCGCCCTGGCCGAGCGGTTCCGACCCGAGCACGTCGCCGACCACGACGTCGTGGTCGACGCGGCCGACAGCGTCGAGGTGACCCGTGCCGTCTCCGACGCGTGCGCCGCGGCCGGCGTGCCCTTCGTCTGGGGGACCGCCCTCGGCTACGACGGGCAGGTCTCCGTGTTCCACGACGCCGCGGCCGACCCGGTCGACTTCCACGACCTGCACCCCGAGGCACTGCCGGACGAGGGGTCCTGTGCCGCCGACGGTGTGCTGCCCGCCCTGTGCGGCGCGGTCGGTGCGGTGATGGCGGCGCAGGTCACCGCCCTGGTCGCCGGCCTCGGCGAGCCCTTGCTCGGCCGGGTGCTCACGGTGGACGCCCGGCGCTGGCGCTGGACCGAGAGCCGGCTGCGCCGCGGTCCCGGGTCCGTC
>NZ_RBLU01000046.1 GCF_003989515.1 Curtobacterium sp. HSID17257 | reverse complement strand
GCTACTGCGGCACTGCGAGCACCTTATTCACATGTGCAACAGTAGCTGTGCACATCACAGTAGAATGTAGACGCGTGAGGTCCGTTCCACTTGTAACGCATAGACAATGTGTTCCAATTAACGAATGTGGCATACATAGCTTATAGTCGTTATGAATACCCAGAGATGTTGATTTAATACATTTTTTTTGATAAATAATTCAGTATTCATGTAATATTATTTTTTTTTTTTTTA
>NZ_RBLU01000045.1 GCF_003989515.1 Curtobacterium sp. HSID17257 | reverse complement strand
CCTGCGCGGTCGTCACGGTCGAGCGACGGGCGTGCTCACGCCCCGCGGCGAACGAGGACAGCACGCCGGTCGCGGCGAGCGCCCGCACGAGCAGCCACGACCCGAGCCCGGCGATCACGGCGCCGGACGCCACGGCGGACACGACGTAGACGGTCTTGAACGCGGCGTCGAGGCCCGGGTACCAGAGCACGGTGTCGTTGATGCCGAGCGCGAGCCCCGCGGCGGCACCGGCGAGCACGACGACGGGCAGTCGGTAGGCCCGGTAGAGGAACAGTGCGAGCACGAGTTCGGCCCCGAGGCCCTGCACGAGCCCGGCCTCGAGCGTCAGCCACCCCCACTGGGTGCCGAGCAGCGCCTCGACGCTGGCCGCGACCATCTCGGCGTAGAGTGCGGCGCCGGGCTTCCGGACGACGATCGCGACGACCGGCCCGGCGAGCAGCCAGACCCCGCCGAAGAGCGCCTGGGTGCCCGGCAGGACCAGGCCTGCGACGGCGCTGATCGGCTCGTAGCCGAACTCCCAGAGCTTGAAGACGACACCGATCGCGACGGCGAGGACGCTCGCGACGACGATGTCGACCACCCGCCAGCGCAACGAGCGCCGGACGGTGGTGGACGGTGCTGCGGACTGCGTGGTTGCAGGCATGGTTGCTGACTCCTCCCTGCGCCGGCATGACCCGGATCAGGTTCGACGGTCGGAGCGCCGTTCGCTCCCTCTCAGCCCGGCGGTCCCGGACTCCCGTGTGTGTGCCAGCAGTCTAGACGCGGTCGCGTCGGAGGACGTGCCCCCGTGACGAACGGGAGGCCCGTGGCGGCGTCGCCACGGGCCTCCCGTCCGGTGGGTCACTTCTTGAGGGCGCGGATCACCTTGCTCAGGGCCTTGCCGGTCACCCAGATGGTGGGGATGCTCACCGCGAGCAGCGAGATCAGGTTCGGCTCGAACTGCAGGTCCTGACCCGGTCGGCGCACGTACGCGCCGACGGGTATCGAGGCGCCGCCACCGCCACCGCCGCCGCCGCCGTTCTCGTCGTCGCCGCCGGCGCCGAAGCCGAACCAGCCGATCGACACCGGGATCAGGGTCTGGTCGCCGACCTCGACCGGCTCCCCGTAGTTCGTCGAGACGCCCACCGGGCGCACCTTGTCTGCGATCTGACTGACGATGTTGGCCATGCGCGCGAGGCTACTCGGCCGTTCCTCCACAGGCCGGGGCCGCGATCCTGGTGTCCACGGCTGTGGCTTGTCTGCGGACGCGGGCAGGCTGCGCCGATATGTTGGCCGGACCCACACCTGGAGGACCGTTTGCACACCTGGCCCGGCAACCCGTACCCCCTCGGGGCGACCTACGACGGCAGCGGCACGAACTTCGCCCTGTTCAGCGAGGTCGCCGACCGTGTGGAACTGTGCCTGTTCGACGACGCGGGGAACGAGGAGTGCGTCGACCTGGTCGAGGTGGACGCCCACGTCTGGCACGCCTACCTGCCGAACGTCGCCCCGGGGCAGGAGTACGGCTTCCGCGTGCACGCCCCGTACGACCCGGCGAACGGGCTGCGCGGCAACCCGAACAAGCTGCTCCTCGACCCCTACGCCAAGGCGACCAGCGGCGACATCGACTGGGACCAGGCGCTGTTCTCGTACACGTTCGGCGACCCGGACTCGACCGACGACCAGGACTCGGCGTCCCACATGATGAAGGGCGTCGTCATCAACCCGTTCTTCGACTGGCAGGGCGACCGGGCTCCCCGGATCCCCTACGGCGAGACGGTGATCTACGAGGCGCACGTCAAGGGCCTCACCGAGACGCACCCGGACGTCCCCGAGGAGCAGCGCGGCACCTACGCCGGCGTCGCGCACCCCGCCGTGATCGAGCACCTCAAGCGGCTCGGGATCACGACGCTCGAACTCATGCCCGTGCACCAGTTCGTCAACGACTCCACGCTGCAGGAGAAGGGGCTGTCGAACTACTGGGGCTACAACACGATCGGCTTCTTCGCGCCGCACTCGCACTACTCGTCGTCCGGCGACCGCGGGCAGCAGGTGCAGGAGTTCAAGGCGATGGTGCGCGAGCTCCACCGTGCGGGGATCGAGGTGGTCCTCGACGTCGTCTACAACCACACGGCAGAGGGCAACCACCTCGGACCGACGCTGTCCTTCCGCGGCATCGACAACGCGGCCTACTACCGCCTGGTCGAGGACGACAAGCGGTACTACATGGACACGACCGGTACGGGCAACTCGCTGAACGTCGGGCACCCGCACTCGCTGCAGCTCATCATGGACTCGCTGCGGTACTGGGTGACCGAGATGCACGTCGACGGGTTCCGCTTCGACCTGGCCGCGGCCCTGGCGCGGGAGTTCTACGAGGTCGACCGGCTCGCCGCGTTCTTCGAACTGGTCCAGCAGGACCCGATCGTGTCGCAGGTGAAGCTCATCGCCGAACCGTGGGACGTCGGACCCGGCGGCTACCAGGTCGGCAACTTCCCGCCGCAGTGGTCCGAGTGGAACGGCAAGTACCGTGACACCGTCCGCGACTTCTGGCGGGGCGAACCCTCGACGCTCGGCGAGTTCGCCTCGCGCATCTCCGGGTCGGCCGACCTGTACGAGCACGACGGTCGGACGCCCAAGGCCAGCATCAACTTCATCACGGCCCACGACGGCTTCACGCTGTACGACCTCGTCGCCTACAACGACAAGCACAACGAGGCCAACGGCGAGGACAACAACGACGGCGAGAGCCACAACCGGTCGTGGAACTCCGGGTTCGAGGGACCGACCGACGACCCGGACGTCGCCGCGCTCCGTCTCCAGCGCCGCCGGAACTTCCTCGCCACGCTCCTGCTCAGCCAGGGCGTGCCGATGATCGCCCACGGTGACGAACTCGGCCGCACCCAGCACGGCAACAACAACGTGTACGCGCAGGACTCCGCGATCAGCTGGATCGACTGGGAGCACGCCGACGACGAGCTCGTGCAGTTCACCGCCGACGTCGTGAAGCTCCGGCACGACCACCCGACGTTCCGCCGCACCCGGTACTTCAACGGTCGTCCGGTGCGCCGAGGCGAGGGCGAGCCGCTGCCCGACGTCGTCTGGCTGACCCCCTCCGGCGAGGCGATGGACCCGGAGGACTGGGACTCCGGCTTCGGCAAGAGCGTCGGCATGTACCTGAACGGAGAGGGCATCCGCGGCCGCGACCGCTGGGGCGAGCGCGTCACCGACGTGGCGTTCCTGACGTACTACAACGCACACGACGACGTCGTGACCTTCACGCTGCCGCCCGAGGAGTACTCCCCCGGCTGGACCGTGCGGATCGACACGGCCGAACCGGGGGCGCGCGAGACGGTCCTCGACGCGGGGACACCGCTCGACGTGCCCGCACGCTCGATGATCGTGCTCCGCGCCGAGCCCGACCACGAGGTCACGACCACCCAGGTCGAGTCGGTCGAGGGCGGGCGACAGTCGACCCCGAGCAACCCGGCGGCGGCGCCGACAGCGTCCGCGACCGACCCCGAGCCCGCGACCGCCGCCTCCTCCGAGCCCGAGTCCGAGCCCGGATCCGAGCCCGTCTCTCCCGACACCGAACCCGAATCCACAGGAGCCACCGCGTGAGCGCTCGCCGCGTCCCCACGTCCACCTACCGGCTGCAGGTCACCGCAGACTTCGACCTCGCTGCCGCCCAGGGCGTGGTCGACCACATCCGTACCCTCGGTGCGGACTGGGTCTACCTCTCCCCCGTGCTGCAGGCCGAGCCCGGGTCGCAGCACGGCTACGACGTCGTCGACCACTCCCACGTCGACACCGAGCGCGGTGGCGACGCCGCACTCCGGGCGCTCGCCGAGGCCGCACACGCCGCGGGCCTCGGCGTGCTCGTCGACATCGTGCCGAACCACGTCGGCGTCGCGACGCCGGAGGCCAACCCGTGGTGGTGGTCGCTGCTCGAGGCCGGGCAGGGCTCCCCCGTCGCCTGGGCGTTCGACGTCGACTGGCAGGCCGGCGACGGTCGCATCCGCATCCCGGTGCTCGACGACCGGCTGCTCGAGGCGGTCGAGCTGCGCGACGGTCGCCTGTACGTCGGCGAGACCGCGTACCCGACCGCCGAGGGCACCGTGCACGACGGCGACGACGTCGAGACCGTGCACGCCCGCCAGCACTACGAGTTCGTGCACTGGAAGCGTGCGGACCACGACCTCAACTACCGCCGCTTCTTCGCCGTGAACACCCTCGCGGCGATCCGCGTCGAGGAGCCCGAGGTGTTCGCGTCCTCGCACGCGACGATCGGCGGGTGGTTCCGCGACGGCCTGGTGGACGGTCTGCGGATCGACCACCCGGACGGCCTGTACGACCCCGCCGGCTACCTGCAGGACCTGCACGAGCTGACCGGCGGCGCGTACACCCTCGTCGAGAAGATCCTCGAGCCCGGTGAGCAGCTGCCGTCGTCGTGGCCGGTCGACGGCACGACCGGGTACGACGCACTCGCAGTGGTCGACCGGGTGTTCGTCGACCCCGCCGGTGAAGCGGCGCTCTCGTCCGCGTCCGGCGCCGAGCCCACCGACTGGCAGCAGCTCACCCACGACACACGTCGGGGCATCGCCGACGGCATCCTCGGCAGCGAGGTCCGTCGGCTCGCCCGGCTCCTCGCCCCCGTCGCGGCGGACGTGCCCGAGGACCGCGTCGTGGACGCCGTCGCCGAGATCGTGGCGTCCTTCGAGGTCTACCGGACGTACCTGCCCGAGGGCGTCCACCACCTCATCGGCGCGCTCGAACGCGCAGCCGAGGCGCGCCCGGACCTCGACGACGTGATCGACCGCATCGCGCCGGCGCTCGTCGACCCCGGCCACGCCGCAGCCGTCCGGCTGCAGCAGACGTCGGGGATGGTCATGGCGAAGGGCGTCGAGGACACCGCGTTCTACCGCACGTCGCGCCTGACCACCCTGAGCGAGGTCGGTGCCGACCCGAGCCTGTTCGCCGTCTCGGTGGAGGCGTTCCACCAGGCCCAGCGCGACCGGCAGGGCAGCTGGCCGCACACCATGACGACGCTCACCACGCACGACACGAAGCGCAGCGAGGACACCCGCGCGCGCATCACCGTGCTCGCCGAGCTCGGGTCCGAGTGGACCGCTGCGCTCGAGCGCCTGCAGTCGCTCGCGCCCCTCGACGACGCCGTGTTCGCCGACCTGCTGTGGCAGGCGATCGTCGGTGCACGTCCCGCGAGCCGTGAGCGGCTGCACGCCTACGCCGAGAAGGCATCGCGCGAAGCGGGCGACAGCACGACGTGGACCGAACCCGACGAGGCCTTCGAGGAGCAGATGCACGCCCTGGTCGACGCGTCCTTCGACGACCCGGAGGTCGTGGCCGTGCTCGACGAGCTCGACCGCACCGTCGACGCAGCCGGGTGGTCGAACGGTCTCGCGCAGAAGCTCGTGCAGCTGACGATGCCCGGCGTGCCGGACGTCTACCAGGGCACCGAGGGCTGGGACCGCTCGCTCGTCGACCCGGACAACCGCCGACCGGTCGACTACACCGAACTCCGCCACGTGCTCGCCGGGCTCGACGGCCCCGAGGACGACGGACCCGAGCGCCTGCCGGCCGTCGGCCTCGACGGCGCCGTGAAGACCCTCGTGGTCAGCCGTGCCCTGCGCCTGCGCCGCGACCGCCCCGAGCTGTTCACCCGCTACCTCGGGCTCGAGGCCACGGGCAGCGCCGCGGACCACGTCCTGGCGTTCGACCGCGGCGGCGCCGTGACCGTCGCGACGCGCCTGCCCGTCGGACTCGAGCGGGTCGGGGGCTGGGGCGACACCCTGGTGCACCCCGTGCCGCTCGACCGGGTCGACCTGCTCACCGGTCGGCGGTTCCCGGCGTCCCGCGGGATCGCGCTCGCCGAGCTGCTCACCGACCTGCCGGTGGCGCTCCTCGTGCCCGCCGACCTCGTCGACACCGCGACGACGGACGGCGGCGCGGCCGCTGCTTCCTCGTCCACGTCGACGGCCACACCCGCAGCCGCCGGGTCCGACGGCGCCGCCGTCTCCGACCAGCAGGCCGAGATCGAGATCCTGGAGGGTCACGCATGACCGTTCCCGCCCGCTACGCCGTCTGGGCACCGAACCCGGAGCGCGTGCGCCTGGTCGTCGACGACGTCGAGTACGCGCTGACCCGTGGTGACGACGACTGGTGGAGCACCGACGAGGTCGCCCCGGTCGTCGGTGCGCGCTACGGCTTCCGCATCGACGACGACGAGGACGTCCGACCCGACCCCCGCAGCCGGTACCAGCCGGACGGGGTGCACGGCACGTCCGAGGTCGTCGACCCGGAGCGCTTCGCGTGGACCGACGAGGCCTGGACCGGCCGTCCCGCCCGCGGCGGCGTCATCTACGAGATGCACATCGGCACCTACACGCCCGAGGGCACGCTCGACGCGGCCGCGGCCAAGCTCGACCACCTCGTCGAGCTCGGTGTGGAGTTCGTCGAGCTCCTCCCCGTGAACGCCGTCAACGGTGAGTGGAACTGGGGCTACGACGGGGTGGGATGGTTCGCCGTGCACCACCCCTACGGCGGTCCCGACGCTTACGACCGGTTCGTCGACACCGCCCACGCGCTGGGGCTCGGGGTCATCCAGGACGTCGTCTACAACCACCTCGGTCCGAGCGGCAACTACCTGCCGCTGTACGGTCCGTACCTGCTGCAGGGGCTCGGCAACACCTGGGGCGACTCGGTCAACGTCGAGCACCCCGAGGTCCGCCGGTACGTGCTCGACAACGTGCGGATGTGGTTCCGCGACCACCACGTCGACGGGCTCCGGCTCGACGCCGTGCACGCGATCCGCGACACCACGCGTCCGCACGTGCTGCAGGCCATGGCCTCCGAGACCGAGGCGTACTCCGAGTTCGTCGGGCGTCCGCTGTCGCTCATCGCCGAGTCGGACCTCAACGACCCGGTCATGTTCCGTCCGCAAGAGGCCGCGGGCTACGGACTCACCGGTCAGTGGTCGGACGACTTCCACCACGCCGTGCACGTGGCGGTCACCGGCGAGACGAACGGCTACTACGCCGACTTCGAACCGTTGTCGGCACTGGCGAAGGTGCTCGAGCAGGGCTTCTTCCACGACGGCACGTGGTCCTCGTTCCGGGGCAAGCGGCACGGACGACCGATCGACCGCGGCACCTCGCCCGCGACGGCGCTCGTCGTCGCGAACCAGAACCACGACCAGATCGGCAACCGCGCCGCGGGCGACCGGCTCGCGGCAACGCTCGACGACGAGTCGCTCGTCATCGCGGCGGCGCTGACGTTGCTCGGCCCGTTCACCCCGATGCTGTTCATGGGCGAGGAGTTCGCGGCGACCACGCCGTGGCAGTTCTTCACCTCGCACCCGGAGAAGGCGCTGGGCGAGATCACGGCGAAGGGACGGATCGCCGAGTTCGCCGAGCACGGCTGGGACGAGTCGGTCGTGCCCGACCCGCAGGACCCGACCACGTTCACGAACTCGAAGCTCGACTGGGCCGACGTCACCTCGGACCGGGGTGCGCGCATCCTCCGGGCGTACCGCGTGCTCGTGGCGCTGCGTCGGACCGAGCAGGCGTTCGTCGACCACCGCTACGAGGCCAACGCCGTCCGCTTCGACGGGGACGACCGCTGGCTCGTGCTCACGCGTGGGCTGCTCGGTCCGGACGCGGCACCGGTGCACGTCGTGGTGAACTTCGCCGACGACGCCGCCGAGGTCCCCGTGCCGGAGGCGACCGGCGAGGAGCTCTACCGCTTCGGCGAGGCGAGTGTCGAACCCGGTGTCGTCCGCTTCACCTCGCGGGGCGTGGTCGTCCTGCGCTGACGAGCGCCCCGACCGCACTGCGAACGCGACAGTCCCCCGTGGAGGTTCCACGGGGGACTGTTGCGTTCGCGGCTCCGACCGGTCAGGCGGACTGGTCCGCGACCGCGTGCGCGTTCTTGCGCACCGAGGGCAGCCGACGGTGGTCCTTCACGAGGGACCGGAACTCGCGCAGGCGGCGGTCGATGCCCCACTTGGTCACCAGGGTCAGGCTCTCGCGGACGATGTTGCCGCTCATCTTCGAGACGCCGAACTCACGCTCCGTGAAGGTGATCGGCGTCTCGACGACCCGCAGCCCGGCCTCGAGGGCACGCCAGCACAGGTCGACCTGGAAGCAGTACCCCTTCGACGCGACACCGGCGAGGTCGATCCGCTCGAACGCCTTCGACGTGAAGACCCGGAAGCCGCCGGTCGCGTCACGCACCGCGATGCCCAGGGCCATCCGGGTGTAGAGGTTGCCGCCGCGCGACAGGAACTCGCGGTACCACGGCCAGTTCTCGACCTCACCCCCCTTGATCCAACGGGAGCCGAGCACGAGGTCGTTCGAGTCGGCGAGCTCGAGCATCCAGGGCAGGTACTCCGGGTGGTGCGAGCCGTCGGCGTCCATCTCCACGAGCTTGCCGTAGCCGTGCTCGAGGCCCCAGGCGAACCCGGCGAGGTACGCCCCGCCGAGGCCGTCCTTCACCGTGCGGTGCATCACGTGGACGCGGTCGGTCTCGCGCGCGATCTCGTCCGCGATGTCGCCGGTACCGTCCGGCGAGTTGTCGTCGACGACGAGCACGTGCACGCTGTCGTCGGTCGCGGCCAGGGTACGGGCGACGATCGGGCGGACGTTCTCCGCCTCGTCGTAGGTCGGGATGATGACCAGTGACGTGCTCATGGTGCTCCTTGCGCTTCGCATCGAAGGGTATCGGGTCGCCCTGCGTCAGCCCGACGACAGGTCTGCGAACACGATCAGATTGTCGGTGTAGTGCCCGGTCGCGGTGTCGAACGTGCCGTCGCAGGTGATCAGGCGGAGCTGCGGTGTGGGCGAGCTGCCGTAGACGTCGCTCGTCGGGAACGCCGACTTCGCGGCGCGCTCGGACCGTTCGACCGTGAAGGTGCGGTCGCTGCCGTCGGACATGGACACGTGGATCTCGTCCCCGGCCACGAGTTCGTCGAGCCGGAAGAAGACGGCTGCGCTCGTCGGGCTGTCGACGTGCCCGGCGATCACGGCCGGACCGACCTGCCCGGGCACGATGCCGTCGGCGAACCAGCCCGCGCTGTCCCAGTCCTTCGGCGGGTCGAGCTCACCCGCGGATCCGCGGCCGAGGTCCTCGAGGCCCGAGGACACCCCGATCGCGGGGATCTCCACCCGTACCGGCGTCGCGGTCGAGCGGGCCGCCGGGGCAGCGGGGTCCTGGAAGCCCGACGTGTCGCCGGCCCCGGAACCGTTCGCCGCCGCACCCGGATCGGCCGTCGCGGACGCTGCGCTGCTCGCTGCCGCCTGCGGCCCCGTCCCGTCGGTCCCGGTGGTGGCGACGGCGACACCGGCGATGCCGCCCCCGACCAGGACCGCCGCCAGCACCCCGCCGACCACGACGCCCCGACGGCCGGACCACCAGCGCGTCCCTCCGGTCGCGGCTCGGCGCCCGGTCACGATGCGCCTCCCGCCGCGGTCGCACAGCCGCCGAGGACGTCCGAGGTGAGCATGGTCGCACCGAGCGCCGCCCAGGCGTCGCCGTAGTACGTCTGCGTGGTCGCCGCGGTCCGGTCCATCCGACGCAGGTCCGCGGCAGCAGCCGACGACGACCCCGCGGCGTGCTCCGCCGCTGCGCGGGCAGCGTAGGCCAGGCCGCTCGTGTCCCCCGTCACGGCCGTACCGCCGAGGTCGAGCTGCGCCGCCAACCGAGTGCTCCGCGCGAGCGTCGGCGCGACGGAGGCCGCGAGGGCACGATCGTCGGCGGAGCAGGCCTCGGCGTAGCGCAGCGGCAGGCGCATGGCCTCCCACCCGTAGACGACGCTCCCCTGGTCGCCCGACGCGGGCATCGGGTCGACGGTCCCGTCGGCGTGCACCTGGGACCAGTCGCTCGGCAGGTCGCTCTCGTCGAGCACGGCGGCGGTCACGGCCGACGAGCCCTGCTCGAGCTCGGTCCACCGACGGTCGCCGGTCGCTCGCTCGAGGATCCGGAACGCCGCCGGCGACGCGTACGAGGCGTTGTACCGGTACGGCTCGCTGTCCGCCCACGGCCCCGGGAGCAGGATCCGGCCGAGGTCGGTCGTCGCGGTCTCGTGCTCGAGGATCGCCGACGCCAGGGTCTTCCCCGCCGTCGTGTACCGCTCGTCGTCCCAGCGCTCCCCCGCGAGCACGAGGGCCCGGGCCGCGTCGAGGTCGGCGTCGCTCGCGGACTGTTCGTCGGCGACGCCGTCCTGGGGCGTCCACCGCCACGCGAGCAGGTCGTCGTCGGTCACTAGGTGCCGCTGCGTCCACGACCAGATCGCACCGAAGGTCCTCCGGTCGTCGTTCGCGTACGCGATGAGCAGCCCGTAGGCCTGCCCCTCACTGACCGTGTCGCCTCCCTGGTCGGTGCGGACGACCCGGCCGCCCTGCACGTGGTCGTCGAGGAAGTCCGACCGCAGCTGCGTCGCGCTGCGCTCGACGTCCGGCGCGGGCGACGACGTCGCGCTCGAGGTCGTGCCGGCCTGCGGCACGGTGTCGCTCCAGGGGCGGACGGCGACGAGGGCGACGCCGACGGCGACGACGACCGCCGCTGCGGCGGTGATGGGGATCCAGGTCCTGCGGGTCATGCCGGCACCTCTTCCGGGGTGGTCGGGGACGGTCGGACGGGAGGCGCGGTGCACGTGGGCGGACCGGCTGCGGTGAGCCGCGCCTCCAGGCCGGGGCCGACGGGTCGCGTGACCCGTCGGCTGCCCGTCGGTCAGTGGAACAGCGAGCGGACCGCCGCGACGACCGCGTGCGTGAACTCGGTGAACGGGCGGTCGGCGGCTGCGCCGCCGCCACCGGTCTGGACGCCGCCGGACGGGGTCGCTGCCGTGGCGGCCGCGTCGGTGACCGGCACGACGGTCAGGTCGCCCTTGCTGTCGTCGAGGACGAAGAGCGTGGAGACGGTGTTGCCGGCGAGGTCCACCTCTGCGGTGCCGCGCTGGCCACTGCCCGAGACGTCGAGCGACCACTTGCCGGCACCGACGGTCGCGTACTGCGTGGCGGTGCCGAAGGACGCGTCCTCGGCGATGGCGGTGCCGTCGGTGGTGCTGACGTCGACCTCCTTCGCGGTGGTCGCCGCCTGGACGAGACGGAGCTTCGCCTTGCCGTCACCCGGCTGTTGCAGGTCGTCGGTGAACGCCTTGGTCTTCAGGTCGTCGTTCTTGCCGTAGGCGACCACGGTGTTCGCGTCGCCCTGCTGCACCTGCACGTCGGTCGAGATCACCGGGGTGGAGTCGGGCGCGTCGGCGGCGCGCATCGAGAGGACGTAGGTGCCGACCGGGAGCTCCTGGTACGGGCTGACCTGGCCGTAGGTGACGTCGTCGAGCTCGAAGACCGTCTTGCCGCCGGACAGGCTGGTCAGCTCGACGTCGACGCTCTTGGTGTCCGGGGAGAGGTGGCCGACGCGCAGCCATCCCTCGTCGGTGCCGGTCGCGGCCGAGGCGGTCTGCGGTGCGGCGAGGCCGACGGTGGCGACGACGACGGCCGCGGCGATCCCGGCGACGACGACCGGACGGCGGGCGGTGCGGCGTCCGGTGGTGGGTGCGGGGGTGCGTGCGGGGGTTCGTGCGTCGTTCGGGGCGGAGGTGCGTGCGTCGTTCGGGGCGGAGGTGCGTGCGTGCATCGTGGTGCTCCTTCGTTTCGTGTGGTGCTCGGTGCGTCGGGTGCTCGGGGTGCTTGGTGCTCGGGGTCTCGGGTTGCGTCGGGTGTTTCGGGTGCTCGGGGTGCCCGGGGTACCGTCGTGGTGCGGAGCCGCTGGCCGAGCGGGCGTTTCCTGCTCGGCCCCAGCGGTCCGGCTGCCGGTTCCGCCCGCTCGGGCTGGAGTCGTGGTGCAGAGTCGTCGTCGAGCTGCGAGCGGGCGCTTCCTGCTCGTCCCCGGCGATCTGGCTGCCGGTTCCGCCCGCTCGCCGGACACGGGCGCTCCCGCTGGCTCGTCGCCTCCGCGAGCGGGCGGATCCTGCTGCGGACGACGACCGCCGCTGCCGGAACCGCCCGTTCGTGGAGGCGGGGACGGGTCAGGACGCGCTGGTCGGCGTCGTCGTGGGGTCGGCCGGGGCGTAGGTCACGACGACGCGATCGCCGTCGCGCTCGACATCGGTCGGGCGGATCCCGTCGCTCATGGCGTCGAAGGTGGCGACCGCACGAGCAGCTTCCGCCCGATCGGTGGTCTGCACGACGAGACGGCGGAAGGGCTGCCCGTCCTCTCCCGTGAGCGGGCGGAATCGGTCGACCGAAACGGACTGGTCAGCGAGCACCTGTCCGAGGGCGAGCATCGCGCGCGAATCGACCTGACCGGCGCGGAACTGCGACTTCGTTCCCGCGTCGGCCTGGAGCGCCGGGTTCTGCGCGAGCTCGGTGCCCATCGTCTTCCGCCCGTTCGTGGCGGTACTGATGGCCTCGTTCGCGGCAGCCTCGCCCTCGGCGTGGATGCGGCGGACGTCGACCTGCTGGTCACCGGTGCCGAACGTCGCCACGCTGGTCGAGTTCCGGATGGCCTGCGTCACGTCCTGCGAGGAGTTCCCGCCGGTGCGCATCGAGTCCGTCGTGACGACGTAGTCCGAGTCCTTCCACCCGTTCGGCGACTGGCGCTGCACGGCGGCGTCGGTGTCGAGCTTGTAGTACCAGATGACGTTGTTGCGGGCGAAGCCGTCGCGGACGAGGTCGACCCACATGGCGTCGTCCACGAGCAGGCGCGAGGACTTCGGGACGTTGTCGCCGACCCACTGCTCGGCCTGCTGCATCGGCAGGTCGAGGTTCGCCGACGTGAACCCGCGCAGCTGCGTGCCCCAGAGCGGCACCGCCACGACGACGGCCACTGCGGTGACCACGGCCCAGGTCGCCCCGAGACCACGTCGAGCGACTCCGTGCACACGGGTCCGGGCGTTGGACCGGACCCGTCCGGCGAGCGCGAGGACCGCCCGCTCGGCGGTGTACGCGACGAGCAGCGCCGCGAAGGGCACGAGCACGATGACGTACGGCACGGGCAGGTACCCGTTCGGGCGGAACATCATCGCGAGCAGGAAGACGAGCATCGCGGCGATCGGGCGGACCCGACGCAGGAAGAGCCCGACGACCGCGGCGACCGATCCGAGCACGATGAAGACGGGGTCGAGCGCCCACCACTGCGCCGCGGCCTGGTTCGCCAGGCTGCCGGCGTCGAAGATCGAGCCCGACGCGGTCCGCGAGCCGAGCTGGTAGGTGATGCCCTCGAAGAGGCTCACCCGCCCGGCGCCCGGCAGGAGTTCACCCTTGACCGCGGCGAGCAGCAGGTAGCCGCCACCGATGACGACCAGGACGGCCCCGGCGACGCTGAGCGTGTACCGACGGGTGCTCCTGTCGGCCCGGCGGACCGCGATCCAGATCAGGAACGGCAGCGCGAGCAGGTACGTCTCCTTGGAGAGCACCGCGATGCCGAGGCAGGCAGCGGCACCGGCGAACCCGGCGAGCTGCTGCCGTCGACTGAGCACGAGCACGAACGCCGCGAGGAGCCACGGTGTCGCGACGTTGTCGATGTAGACCGTGCGGTGGTACTGCAGGGCCAGCGGCGAGAGGGCGAAGACGAGCCCCGCGACCGCGGCCGTGACGCGACCTGCGCCCAGTCGGCGAGCGAGGACGAAGAGCAGGACGCTGGAGACGGCGGTGAAGAAGACCATCGCCTCGCGGGCGGCCTCGACGGCGAACGGGTAGCGCGCGAACGCCCCGGTCAGCGATGTGTACGCCGCGATCTGGATCCACCCCAGCGGCGGGTGGTCGTACCAGTAGGTGTAGTGCGTGATCTCGCCGAGGTTCGCGATCGCCCAGGCCTGGGCGGTGTACGTGCCCTCGTCGTCGATGCGCTGCGGCGTGCCGGACATGTTCCAGAGCTGCACGCCGACGGTGACGGCGAGGACGGGGAGCAGCCAGCCGAGGCTTGCTGCGTGCACTCGGAACCAGCCGCGCACGCCGGAGAGCGAGCTGGCGCCCCGGACGGGGATCCCGGTGGTGTGGGTGAGGCTGGCGGTCATCGTGCACCCCCGGTGGTCGAGCCGGCGAGCTCACGCTCGGACGACGAGGACGACGAAGACGACGAAGACGAGGACGACGACGAGCCGGTCAGCTCGGACGCGAAGCCGACGACCTCGGACTGCCCACCGCCGGTGCGGTGCTGCCCGGTGTGCTCGGTCTTCTCCCACCCGTTCTGCCCCTTCACATGGCGGACGACGGCGCGGACGGCCGCGGCGGCGAGGAACACCTGGTACGGCACGAGGCCGAGGACGAGCTTCACGTAGTCGCGGATGCGGACCTTCTCCTTGTAGATGCGGCCGAACTCGTTGAGTCCGACGACCTCGACGGCGAGCAGCATGAGCGTCGGCGCCACGGGGATGAACGAGACGAGGGCGATCGCGGTCGGCACCTTGACGAACAGGATCATCAGGACGCTGAGCGGGATGAGCAGACCGGTCGCCGCCTGGATGAACGGCATGGTGAGCATGTAGCGGGCGAAGAAGCGCTGGCGGAAGGACGGCAGCTTCTTCCACTCCCCCTTGCCGAGGACCTGCAGGAAGCCCTGGTTCCACCGGGTCCGCTGCTTGAGCAGGGACGCGAAGGTGGGTGGCGTCTCCTCGCGTGTGACCGCCTCGGGGCTGTAGGCGACGACGACCTTCGCCCCGTCGGCGGAGAGCCGGACGCCGAGTTCGCAGTCCTCAGCCAGGCAGTGTGCGTCCCAGCCGTCCGACCACTCGAGCCGCTCACGGGTGACGAAGACGGTGTTGCCGCCGAGCGGGATGAACTTGGAGCCGGCGTGGAAGTGCAGGCGCGAGCGGAACCAGAAGTAGTACTCGAGCACGTTGCGGAGCGACCACCAGCTCGACCGGAAGTTCATGAGCTGCACGCCGCCCTGCACGACGTCGGCGCCGGTCTCCTGGAAGCGCGAGTCGACGAGCGACAGGAGCTTCGGGTAGACCTCGTCCTCGGCGTCGAACACCCCGACGATGTCGCCGGTGGCGTACTGCAGCGCGAGGTTCATCGCCTTCGGCTTGTTCTTCGGCGCGGTGTCGTCGACGACGATCTTGATCAGCTCCGGGTGCCGGGCGGCGGCGGCACGGACGACCGCGTCGGTCTCCGGGTCGTCCTCGCCGACGATCGCGATGATCTCGAAGTCCGGGTGGTCCTGCTTCGCGAGCATGTCGAGCGTCTCGCCCATCACGTCCTGCTCGTGCCGACCGGGCACCAGCAGGGTGAAGCGGTGCGCCGCCGGCAGCGGGGTCTGGCTGAAGCTCGTCGACTTCAGCGCATCCCGCGACCGCCAGGCGTGCAGCATCCACCACAGCGTGGTGAGCGCGATCACCGTGAGCAGCACGGAGACAGCGATGAGAGTGGAGTACCCGATCCACTCGCCCAGCGACCAGGCGACCTGCGGGGCCTGCCCCGAGCCTCCCGTCGGGACGTCGGTGGTCCCGCGGTTCGGGACGTTCCCTGCCGGGCCTGTTCCCTCGTTCGGCTGCAGCAGCGGCCCGGCGGCCGTCAGCAGCGTGGCGGTGATGGTCATGCGGAGTGCTCCTTCGCGTGAGCGTCGGTGGAACGGAAGACGAGGGCCTTGTACGCGACGAACCGGAAAACGGTGCCGAGGACGAGACCCACCCCGTTGCCGGCGACGTTGTCGGCGAGGGTCGAGGTGAAGCCGAGTAGGTAGTGCGAGACGAACAGGCAGGCGGCGGCGATGCCGAGGCCGATGACGTTCGTGACGGCGAAGAGGAGCCCTTCGCGGAGGGTCTCCTTCCGGCCGACCCGCCGCTGCGAGCGGAACGTGACGGAGCGGTTCGCGAGCCACGCGACCACGGTGGCGACGACCGCGGAGAAGATCTTCGCGGCGATGGGTCCGTCGGGCAGGACGGTCGCGCGCAGCAGGTTGTAGACACCGAGGTCGATGACGAAGCAGATCGCTCCGATGGCGCCGAAAGACGCGAGTTGTGTCGCCGTCGCGCGGAGGCGTAGGACGCGGGCAGGCCGAGCGAGGGTCGCCGACGCGCCGCTGGTCGCCGCTGGGTGGTCGGCGACTGCGGATTCGATCGGCACCGGGCCGGTGCTCGGTGGCACCAGAACGGGGGTGACGGTTCGGGGCATGCCCCCTCTTCGGGGGCACGCTCACGAGTGGTTTGGTCGGGGTACAACTCCTGCCAGGGCCCTGACAGTTCCGCGACACGTGCTGTTCATCAGTGAACTTCTGTCAACGTTTGTGCTGATCAGCGCCGGGTAGGCAGTCCGGCCGAACGGTTGCGTTCGTCGCGAGGTACTGCACGACGGACGGGAGGCACGGTGCCAGCTGGCCCCGTGCCTCCCGTCCGTCGGTCGGTCGCGTGCGTTACGCGGGTCGCTTCTCCGGGCTGACCGTCTTGCTGGCGTCGCGCTCCGGGATGTCGCCGAGGGCGTCGTCGATCGCGGCGAGCGCATCGGCGTCGAGGGTGACGCCCGCTGCCTTGACGTTGTCGGTGACCTGCTCGGGGCGGGACGCACCGACGATCGCCGAGGCGACGTTCGGGTTCTGCAGCGTCCACGCGATCGCGAGCTGGGCGAGCGTGAGTCCGGCCTGGTCGGCGACGGGCTGCAGACGCTGCACGGCTTCGAGGACCTCGTCGCGCATGAACCGCTTGATCATGTCCGCGCCGCCCTTCTCGTCCGTGGCGCGGGAGCCCTCGGGGGCCGGTTGGCCCGGCTTGTACTTGCCCGTCAGCACACCCTGGGCGATCGGCGACCAGACGATCTGGCTGAGGCCGAGCTGCTTGGAGGCGGGCACGACCTCGCCCTCGATGACGCGCCACAGCATCGAGTACTGGGGCTGGTTCGAGATGAGCTGGAAGCCGAGCTCCTTGGCCAGGGCGGCACCGGCGCGGATCTGCTCCGCGTTCCACTCGCTGACGCCGATGTACAGCGCCTTGCCCTGTCGGACGACGTCGGCGAAGGCCTGCATCGTCTCCTCGAGCGGGGTCTCGTGGTCGTACCGGTGCGCCTGGTAGAGGTCGACGTAGTCGGTCTGGAGGCGCTCGAGCGAACCGTCGATCGACTCCATGATGTGCTTGCGGGAGAGGCCGACGTCGTTGTGCCCCTTCGGCCCGGTCGGCCAGTAGACCTTCGTGAAGATCTCGAGCGACTGGCGACGCTCGGCCTTGAGCGCCTCGCCGAGGACCGTCTCCGCCGCGGTGTTGGCGTACGTGTCGGCGGTGTCGAACGTGGTGATGCCGGCATCGAGCGCTGCCCGCACGCACTGGGTGGCGACGTCGTTCTCGACCTGCGAGCCGTGCGTCAGCCAGTTGCCGTAGGTGATCTCGGAGATCTTGAGTCCGGAGTTGCCCAGGTACCTGAATTCCATGCTCCCGACGCTAGTGGAGTGAGCGCTCTCGTGAGGGGGTGTGGGAGTACCTGTGGACAGGTGTGGGGTGACCCGGGGATGGGGAGGGGAGCGGGCGGGACTCACGGGAGAGAGGCGAAGTACGGGCAGGCGGTGCGTGAGCGGGCGGGCGGGTCGCGGGTGCGCGAGCGGGCGGAACGGTCACCACGAGCCTCCCCGCCCTGCCCGATTCCGGCCGCCCGCCGTGAGCGGGCGGAACGGTCACCACGAGCCTCCCCGCCCTGCCCGATTTCGTCCGCCCGACCTGCACGGGAAGCAGCAGCGCCCCGCTCTCGCCCCCACTCGCGATCCCGCTCTCCCCCAGTTGCCGGGCCCCGGTCCTGCACACCACGCTCGGCCGCACTCCCGTCCACAGCTCGCGAGCAGTCGCCTCGCCGAGGGGGAGCGGCCTGCCACGCTCCCTGCATGTCCATCGCCGACCGCTTCCCACCAGCGCTCCGCGGACGCCCGTTCCGCGTCCGCGAGGCCCTGCGCCGCGGCGTCCCGCCGAGCCGCCTCCGCTCGAGACGGCTCTGCCGACCCTTCCACGGCACCCGCTGCTGGACCCCACCCAGCTCCCATGCGGACCGAGCGCGAGCCGTCGCACCTCGACTCCGGCGCGATCAGGCGTTCAGTCACACGACGGCTGCACAGCTCCTCGGCATCCCGCTCCCCCGCCGACTCGAAGCCGACCAGCGAGTCCACGTGACCACGATCGGGAAGGACCAGGCGCTCCGCGTGCGCGGGACCGTCGGGCACCGCACGCGGGCGCACCTCGCGAGGGTGGTCCACTCGGGCACCGCTCCGATCGTGGACCCGGCCACCACGTTCGTCATGCTCGCCGCAGTCCTCACGGTCGACGAACTGATCGTCGCCGGCGACGGGCTCGTCGGATGGCTGAACTGGTGCACGGTGGACCAACTCGAGGCCGCGGTCGGTCGACACCGCGGCGCAAGGCACATCCGCAAGGCGCGCGCTGCCCTCGCCGAGGTACGACCGGGCTCACGGAGCCCCGGCGAGACACGCCTCCGGCTCACCCTGCTCCGGCGCGGTCTCCCCGAGCCGAAGCTGAACCACGACGTGGTCGTCGCGGGCGAGTGGATCGCCCGCGTCGACCTCGCCTACCCGGCCGCAAGGGTTGCGATCGAGTACGAGAGCGACCTGCACCGGTCCGATCCGCGGACCTTCCGCAAGGACCTGACCCGGGGTGAGCACCTGAAGGACGTCGACTGGTGGCTGGTCCGTGCGACAGCGGACGACGTCGGCGCACTCGCCGACGTCTTCGTCCAGCGCATCCGGCGGCTGCTCACCACGGGGACGGCCGGGAGGCACGACACGCGTTCTCGACACCCGCACGCGACGATCTCGTGAACATTGGTTGACGCTTCAACCAAACGGGTGCAGAATGGGCTACAGTTCGATTCGATGCAGGCGCATGAACATGCTTCGCCTGGTCGGGAACCGCAGACCAACGCTCTCGTAAGGAGTCACCATGACGCTCACCGCCTCCGCCATCCCGGGCTACCAGACCGGCACCTGGAAGATCGACCCGACCCACTCCGAGGTCACCTTCTCGGTCCGCCACCTCGCGATCAGCAAGGTCAAGGGCTCGTTCGAGCGCTTTGACGCGACGCTCGTCACCGCCGAGAACCCGCTCGACACGACCCTCGAGGCCTCGATCGACGTCGCGAGCATCAACACGAACCAGGCGCAGCGCGACCAGCACCTCGCCACGGGTGACTTCTTCCTCACCGAGGAGCACCCGCAGATGGTCTTCAAGTCGACCGGCATCCGCGAGGACGGCGACGACATGCTCATCGACGGCACGCTGACCCTGCGCGGCGTCACCAAGGACGTCACCCTGAAGACCGAGTTCGGTGGCGTGACCACCGACGGCTACGGCCAGGTCAAGCTGGGCGCCGAGGCGACCACGAAGATCGACCGCACCGAGTTCGGTGTGAACTGGAACGCAGCGCTCGAGGCCGGCGGCTTCACGCTCGGGAACGACGTCACCATCAACCTCGACGTGCAGTTCGTCCTCCAGGCGGCCTGACCTCCGAGTCACCGAACCACGGCTGATCCCCCGCAGCGTGCGGGGTCGACGGCCGCGGACACCGAACGAAGTACCTGCAGTACCCGGCGAACGGCCCGGCTCCTCCCCCACGGAGCCGGGCCGTTCCGCGTCCGTACGCACCCCCTCCAGCTGCACCGCTTTGTCCTGCGCTGGCCGAGCACGAGACCGCTTCCCCATACGCGACCGCGAGCGGGCGGTTCCCGCGGCTCGACCACCCGTCCCGACCCGATTCCACCCGCCCGACCACGAACGGGCGGTTCCCGCGGCTCGACCGGCCATCCAGAGCCGATACCACCCGCCCGACCACGAACGGGCGGTTCCCGCGGCTCGACCGGCCATCCCGAGCCGATACCACCCGCCGGACCACGAACGGGCCATCTCCGCGCCTCATCCCCCGGCGCTCGTGCCGATCCAGCCCACTCGGGACGGCTCCTGCACGTTCCTCGGTCCGACAGTGACACAGCGCTGCGCCGCACGAGCGCCGACGACCCCCGGGCGGGCGTAACTTGTCCCCTGTCCCGGCACGGGAATCGCCCGATCGCCGATCCCGTTGCACCCCGCACCCGTCCCGACCGAAGAGGAGCACCACCATGGCCACCGACTGGATCGCGCTGCAGTCCCTCGCGGCAGCCGAGTTCGGCCGCCGCGTTGCCGCCGTGACCGACTGGGAAGCGTCCACGCCAGACTCGGAATGGACGACACGCGACCTGGTGACCCACGTCATCGACGAGCAGCGCTGGATCCCGAAGCTCCTGACGGGATGCGACTACGCCCAAGCAGAGGCTGACCTCGAGCCGATCGGCCAGGATCTCGCCAGCGAGTGGACGAAGTTCGCTTCGGCAGCATCGGGCGCCTGGCAAAATGCGCCCGCTGACACTCCGGTCCACCTCAGCACCGACGTCGTCCGAGCAGACGAGTACCTCACCGAGCAGACCAGCGACATCACCATCCACACGTGGGATCTCGCTCGGGCCACAGGAACTGACGAGTCACTGCCCGACGAACTCGTCCGCGCCGTCTGGGAGTACTTCGAGCCCCAGATCCACGACCTCGCCGCGACCGGGCTCTACGCCGCACCGGTCCAGGTCGACGACGATGCTCCGTTGCAGGTCCGCCTGCTCGCGGTCACAGGTCGCGATGCCAGGGTGAACGCCTGACGCTCGATCCAGCCCAGCGCGAGTGGGCGGAATCGCCGATCGAGCGCAGACGTCTCGGAAGCTTCCGCCCGCTCGGCGCCCGCGCGAGTACTGGACAGGGCGGCGCGCGTCCGACGGGCGGAATCGGCCACGGACACCACACCGCACGACAGGAACCACCCGCCCGACACCCGGCGGGCGGAAACGACGAAGGAGTCATCACGGACGCGACAGACAACGCCCGCTCGACCAGCACGGACGCAACAGACAACGCCCGCTCGACCAGCACGGACGCAACAGACAACGCCCGCTCGACCAGCACGGACGCGACAGACAACGCCCGCTCGAGCGCCACCCCGACCCCGGCCTCGGCCTCGGCCTCGACCTCGGCCTCGGTGGGTACCACGCGTCTCGGGCGCACGGGCCTCGAGATCAGCCGCATCGTCCTCGGGATGATGTCCTACGGCAAGCCAGACCAGGGCGCCCACCCGTGGAGCGTCGACATCGATGCCGCTCGCCCCTTCGTCCGCCGCGCCTACGAGGCCGGCATCACGTCGTTCGACACCGCCAACGTCTACTCCGCCGGCTCGAGCGAGGAGATCACCGGGCAGCTCCTCAAGGAGATCGCCCCGCGCGAGGAGGTCCAGGTCTTCACCAAGGTCTTCAACCGCATGCGCCCGGGCCCCAACGGCGCTGGACTCTCCCGCGCCGCGATCATGCACGAGATCGACGCGTCGCTGACCCGGCTCGGCACCGACTACGTCGACCTCTACCAGATCCACCGTTTCGACCCGCACACGCCGATCGAGGAGACGATGGAGGCCCTGCACGACGTCGTCAAGGCCGGCAAGGCGCGGTACATCGGCGCGAGCAGCATGTGGGCGTGGCAGTTCGCGCAGATGCAGCACACCGCCGAGTTGCACGGGTGGACGAAGTTCGTCAGCATGCAGGACCAGTACAACCTCCTCGAACGCGAGGAGGAGCGCGAGATGCACCCGTTCGCGCAGACGACCGGCGTCGGCGTCATCCCGTGGAGCCCGCTGGCACGCGGCAAGGTCACCCGCCCGTGGGACGCGCAGGGTTCGGGCAGCCGCTCGGACACCGACGAGTTCGGCAAGACGCTCTACCGCCAGGACGAGGACGCCAACCGAGCCATCGTCGACGCGGTGCAGCAGGTCGCCCAGGCCCGCGGCGCGAGCATGGCCCAGGTCGCGCTGGCGTGGGTGGCCGGCAAGCCCGCCGTCACCGCGCCGATCATCGGCGCGACGAAGGAGCACCACATCGACGACGCGGTCGCCGCGGCCGCGATGGAGCTCACGGACGACGAGGTGTCGCGACTCGAGGCCGCCTACACCCCCCGCGTGCCGTCCGGTTTCTGACTGGACCCGATGACGGACGGGAGGCGCGGTGCCGGCTGGCACCGCGCCTCCCGTCCGTCGGGGCGCGCGTCCCGATCGACGGCCGGCCACCGGAGACGGTTCGACGACCGGACCGCCGGAGACGGACCGACGACCGGACCCCCGGAGACGGATCGACGACCGGATCCCCGGAGACGAACGGGCCCGCCGGTCAGGCGGTGGCGTCCTGCCGGGCCTCCTGCTCCAACCGCGCGATCCGGACCAGCGCCGCACGCTCCGTGCCCGGGGTCGTGCCGAGCACCGCGCCGATCCCGTCGAGCACGACACCCGCGACCTGACGGACCGGCAGCTGCACCGGCCCGACACCGGGCGTCCGCAGCGCGAGCATCGACCGGTGCCGCGGGTCGAGCGATGCGACCGCCCCGTCGAAGAGCGCCCGGTAGCCCGGGCGGAGGAGCCTGGCGAGGGGCGGGTCCTTGATGAACCGGACCACGTCGTGCGTGCGGGCGTCGGCCTTGAGCTCCCCACGGTCGAGGTAGCCGTTCATCTGCGCACGGAGTTCGGCGTCCGACTCCGGAGCATCCTCGACACCCATGAGGCGTCCCGCGATCGCCCACTCCCGCACGTAGGCGTCGGCGCCGCCCGGGATGGGCTTGCCCCAGACCTGTGCGCTCCGCAGGAAGGCGTCGGTGAAGGCGAGGTGCACCCACCGTGCCAGGTCCGGGTCGTTCGCGGCGTACGGCTTCGTCACGCCGTGGCCGTCGACGTACTCGCCGACCACCCGCTCGTGCAGCTTCCGCACCCACTGGCTGGCGTGCGTGGCCTGCTGCGTGTCGCCGTGCGACACCGTGTAGATCCACCGGATCGTGCCCGCGAGGCGGCCGAACGGGTCCTCGCGGTAGCGCGAGTGGTCGGCGACGCCGGCGAGTGCGCCGGGGTGGAGCGCCTGCACGAGCAGCGCGCGGACGCCGGCGAGCACGGTGTGGTTGCCGCCGTGCACGGCCCAGGTCGCGGAGCCCGGGCCGAAGAAGCCCGCGTCGGAGCCCTGTTCGAGCTCGTCGATCCAGGCGGGACGCTCGGTCGCGCCGTTGGTGAAGGTGTCGTTGAGGCGGGAGCGGAACGCGTCGGACACGGAAGCCATGCCCCCATAGTCCGACGTGCCCCTGACAGTGGGCCCTGACAACGAGCACGGCTCCGCCGGTAGGTTGGCCGAGTGAGCATCGACACGCCTCGTCCCTGGCTTGCCTCGTACGCCCCGGGGGTCCCGCACGACATCGACGAGCCCACGGGCTCGCTCTCCGACATCGTGGAGCAGTCAGCAGACCGCTTCCCGGGGAAGGTGGCGCTCGAGTTCTTCGGCAGGACGACGACCTACGCCGACCTGCAGGAGCAGATCCTCCGCGCTGCGAACGGCCTGCGGAAGCTCGGCGTTAGCGCCGGGGACCGCGTGGCGATCGTGCTGCCGAACTGCCCGCAGCACGTGGTCGCCTTCTACGCGGTGCTCCGGCTCGGGGCGATCGTCGTCGAGCACAACCCGCTGTACACCGCGCGCGAGCTCCGCCACCAGTTCGAGGACCACGGCGCGAAGGTCGCGATCGCGTGGGACAAGTCCGTCGCCACGCTCCAGGACTTCCCCGCGGACGTGCGCCTCGACGCGATCGTCTCCGTCGACCTGACACGCGCGATGCCCCGGGCGACCCGTCTCGCCCTGGCACTGCCGGTGGCGAAGGCCCGGGAGTCCCGCGCGAAGCTGACCACGAGCGTGCGCGGTACGACGAAGTGGGACGACCTCGTCTCCACCCGGAAGCTGTCGAAGCGCCACCCGCGTCCGACGACGACCGACGTCGCGCTGATCCAGTACACGTCGGGCACCACCGGGGTGCCGAAGGGTGCGGTGCTCAGCCACCGGAACCTGCTCGCCAACGCCGCGCAGGCCCGCGCCTGGGTGCCGGCCATCCGGCGGGGCGACAACACTGTGTACGCGGTGCTGCCGATGTTCCACGCCTACGGCCTGACGCTGTGCCTGACCTTCGCGATGAGCATGGCCTCGCGACTCGTGCTCTTCCCGGCGTTCGACCCCGCACTCGTCCTCAAGGCGATGAAGAAGCACCCGCCGACGTTCCTGCCGGCCGTGCCGCCGATCTACACCCGGCTGCAGCACGCGGCGGACTCGGCGAAGGTGTCGCTGCAGGGCATCGAGATCGGGATCTCGGGTGCCATGCCGCTGTCGCAGGACGTCGTCGAGCCCTGGGAGGCCCGCACGGGCGGCTACCTCGTCGAGGGCTACGGCCTGTCCGAGTGCTCCCCCGTCCTCATGGCGAACCCGGTCTCCCCCGAGCGACGCCTCGGTGCGATCGGTCTGCCGCTGTCGTCCACCGAGGCCCGCGTCGTCGACCCGGACGACCAGTCGAAGGTGCTCGGCACGGGCGAGGCCGGCGAGCTCCAGGTCCGGGGACCGCAGGTGTTCCGCGGGTACTGGGGCAAGGCCGAGGCGACCGACGAGGTCTTCACGCCCGACGGCTGGTTCCGCACCGGTGACGTCGTGTCGATCGACGCGGACGGCTTCGTGAGCATCGTCGACCGGCTCAAGGAGCTCATCATCACCGGCGGCTTCAACGTGTCGCCGTCCGAGGTCGAGGACGCACTGCTCAAGCACCCCAGCGTGCGCGAGGTGGCCGTCGTCGGCATCACGCAGGGCGGCAACGAGCAGGTCGTCGCGGCCGTCGTGCCCAAGGACCCGAAGGCGTTCGACGCCGAGGCGCTCCGTGCGTGGTCGCGCGAGCAGCTCACGGCCTACAAGGTGCCGCGGCGCATCGTCGTGGTCGAGGACCTGCCGCGCTCGATGATCGGCAAGGTGCTCCGCCGCAAGGTGCGCGACCAGATCACCGCGAAGTAGGGACGCCCGTCCGTCGAGGGAGCGCGAGCACCGCGAGCCCGGCCACGACCAGCCCGACACCCGCCCACCCGGCACCGCCGAGGTGTTCGCCGACCACGAGCACGGCGAGCACCGCGGCGACCACGGGCTCGAACAGCGACAGCAGGGTCGCGACCGAGGCGCTCACCCGCCGCAGCCCGACGGCATACAGCGAGTGCCCGAGCACCGTCGGCACGAGCGCGAGGTAGACGAACACGGGCCAGTTGGCCCCGACCGACAGGGCGTCGTGCCCGGCGACCAGCGCGAGCACGACGAGCGGGACGGCAGCCAGCCCGAACACGGCCCCGACCACCCCGCGCCCGGCTGCTCCGGGCGCGGTGCCGGCCCCGGTA
>NZ_RBLU01000044.1 GCF_003989515.1 Curtobacterium sp. HSID17257 | reverse complement strand
GAAGTCGTCCAGCCGCGCCTCGATCGCCCCCGCGACCAGCGCCACACGAGCCCCCGGCGCGCGCTCCGTCGCGAGCGCCCGGACGACCGACGGCACCTTGCCCGCGGCGCTCTGCTCGTCGAAGCGTCCCTCACCGGTGACCACGACGTCGGCGCCGTCGAGCAGGACGGGCAGTCCGAGCACGTCCGCGACCGCCCGCGCTCCCGGTGCGAGCGTCGCACCCCAGGCGAGCAGCCCGAACCCGACGCCGCCCGCGGCACCCGTACCCGGTGTCGCGGGGTCGACCTCGGGCAGGCTCCGAGCCCACCCGGACAGTCGTTCCTCGAACGCCGGCGCGGTGTCCGGCGTGATGCCCTTCTGCGGTCCGAACACCGCGACCGCTCCGGCCGGTCCGAGCAGCGGCGACGTGACGTCGGACAGGACCACCACTCCGCCCGTGGGCAGGGGCCGGAGTCCCGAGCGGTCGACCGCGCCGGAGGCGTCGACGGTCAGCCCGAGCGCCTCGAGCACCGGTCGGCCGCCGTCGGTCGAGGCGCTGCCCCCGATGCCCAGCACGAGCCCGGTCGCCCCGGCGTCGAGCGCGGCGGCGATGGCCTCTCCGAAGCCGCGGCTCGTCGCGGTCTCCGGGCGCAGGTCCCCGCCGAGGAGCGGCAGTCCGCTCGTCGCCGCGAGCTCCACCACGGCCCGGCCGTCGGGCAGGCGCAGCCAGTGGGTGTCGACGGGCGTGCCGTCCGGCCCGGTCACCGTCACGGGCTCGTGTACCGCCGTCGGGTACGCCGAAGCGAACGCGTCGAAGGTCCCCTCGCCGCCGTCGGCCATCGGCACGGTGACGACGTCGTCCTCCGGCCGTTCGTCGAGCCACCCGGCCCGGACCGCCCGCGCGGTGTCGGCCGCGGTCGCGGTGCCCTTCAGGGAGTCGGGAGCGATGACGACGCGCACCGGACCACCGTAGCGGGACGGTGCACGGTCAGAGGGCGAAGCGCGGGTGCGGCTCGCCTCCGGTCGCCAGGTCGGCGAGGAGTTCCCCGAGCAGCGGCGCGAACTTGAACCCGTGCCCGGAGAACCCGGTCGCGACGGTGAGCGGTCCCCGCCGGTCGATGACGAAGTCCTCGTCCGGGGTGGTGTCGTACAGACAGCTGATGAAGGTCGGTCGGGTCGCGTCGACGCCCGGCACGTAGCGCGCGACGTACGCCTGCAGCCGTTCGGCCTCCGCGGGCACGGGCCGCTTGTCACGGGCGTCGGGGTCGACGACCGGACCGGTGCCGTGGAACCCGACCTTGACCCCCTCGCCCGGCGTCAGCAGTCCGTAGACGTCGTCGCCGTCGGCCCAGTGCACGAACGACGGCCAGGCCTCGTCCGGCAGGTGGCTGGGGAAGTGGGCGGGCTGCTCCTGGGTGACGCAGACGGCCGGGAGGACCGCCCCGCGCCCGGCGAGCACGTCGCCCACCAGCGTGGGTGCCCAGGACCCCGCGGCTGCCACCACGCTCGCGGTCCGGACCGCCGTGCCGTCGCCGAGGGTCACGGTGACGTCGTCCCCGTGGTCCGTGATCGCCGAGACCCGGCTGCCGAACCGGAGCTCGGCGAGGCCCGTGCGCTCCGCCAGCGTCAGGAAGAGCTCGATCGCGTCGGCCGAACGGATGCGCCCGGCGGTGGCGTGCGTCAGGACGTGCCCCTCGAACGCGATGCCGGGCCAGCGCGCAGCGGCGTCGTCCGGGGTCAGGGTCTCGTGGGGGATCCCCGTGTCCGCCAGCGCCGCGGCGATCGCGTCGACCACCTCGGGCCGGCCGTGGTCGACCGCGCCGGTCCGGTCGAGCAGCGTCGTGCCCGTCGATGCCTCGAGCGCGTCCCAGAGCGCGAGCGCCCGGGTCGTCAGCGCGACGTACTCCGGGTCGCTGTAGCCCTGCCGGAAGATCCGGGTCGCGCCGTGCGACGACCCCTCGAGGTGCCCGCGGCCGTGCTGCTCCACGAGCAGGACGCGTTCGCCGCGGGCGGTCAGTGCCCAGGCAGCGGCAGCACCCACGACGCCGCCGCCGATCACCACGTGCCCGTCGAACCGGTGCTCGCCCGGCTGTGTCCCGTCCATCACGGCAGCGTAGTGCGGCGTGGTCACCGCCCGGCGCTCAGCCGACCGGCACCGTCTCGCGTCGCTTCTGCCGCCAGGGCGTCGCCGGTGCGTCCTCCCCGTTCCAGACCTGGACGATGCCCCACGCGGCGGCGATCAGCGGCACCGCGAGCAGCGCACCGGTCACCCCGCCGAGCACGGTGCCCGCGGTCAGGCCGACCAGGATGACGAGCCCGTGCAGGCGCAGTGTCTTCCCCATCAGGACGGGCTGCAGGAAGTTGCCCTCGATCTGGTTCACGAGCACGACGATCGCGACGACGACGACCGCCTTCACCGGTCCGAGCGCGACGAGGGTCACGAGCGCGGCCAGGGTGCCGGCGATCGGCGCGCCGATCATCGGGATGAACGACGTCACGAAGGCCACCACGGCCAGGGGGATGGTCAGCGGGACGCCGAGGACCGCGAGTCCGGTGCCGATCGCGACCGCGTCGAAGGCTGCCACCGCGGCCGTCCCGCGCACGTAGCCGCCGAGCGTCGTGACGACGCGGTCCCCGATCCGACGAGCGCGGTCGTACTGCTCGCCGGTGAAGGGGCGGAGCAGGAACTCCCAGAGCGCCGGTCCGTCCTTGAGGAAGAAGAACAGGATGACCGCCATCAGTACGGCGCCGGTGACGACGTTCGTCACCGCGGAGATGCCGGCGATCGCACCCGCCCCGAAGCGCGCGCTCGTCACGAAGTCGACGATGCCGGACACCGCGTCCTCGATCTGCCCGTCGGTCACCCGGACGGGCAGCTCGTGCAGCAGGTCCTGCACCTGCTGGAGCCCGTCGACCGCCGAGGCCTGCAGCGTCGGCCACTGCCCGGCGAACGCGGCGACGAGCAGCCACAGGACGCCGGCGAGCACCGCGAGGACACCCACGAACGCGATCGTCGTGGCGAGCACCGAGGGCACGCCGTGCCGACGCAGCCATGCCACGACGGGGTGGAGCGCCGAGGCGATGATGAGCGCGAGCAGCACGGGGATCGTGACGAGGCTCAGGGTCGTCGCAGCGGTGACGATCCCGCCGATCACCACGACGATGACGACGGTCTGCAGGCACCGCACCGCGAGCCGGCCGTACGGGTCGGTCCAGGTGCTCGGTCGGACGGTGGGCGCGGGGGAGCGGCGCAGGTGCATGGCGGGGTCTTCCGGGTCGGATCGGCACGGCCGTGACCCCGTCGGCAGACCAGGGGGAGGAAGTGGAGCGAGTGACGGGAATCGAACCCGCGCTACCAGCTTGGGAAGCTGGAGTTCTACCATTGAACTACACTCGCGCATCCCGACCAGCGGGACGCAGCAAGCCTAGCGGATTCTCCGCTGGATGCCAGCCGAGTCCGCGCCGCACGCCGCGCGGCGGCGGTGATCCGTGCCTCCCGGCCGTCGCCGTGTCTCCCCTGTGAGGTCCGTGCGCCGACGGACAGCCCGTGCGGCCGTGTGTACCGTCCAGGGGGTTCCGTCGCCCCTACCCGGAGGAGGACCCGGATGGTCAGGCATCCCCTCATCGACGACGTGGTCGGCACCGCCATCGTGGTCCGTTCCGCATCGCCGGTCGTGTGGCTGACGGAGTCGCTCGCCTCGCTGCTGGGTCGTGCGTCCGAGTCCGGACGCACGGTCGTGCTCCGCACCGACCGGGAGGCCTCGGTCACCCCCGCCCTGCGGCACGCCCTGGGCGTGCACCACGCTGCGTGGGCCGTGGACGGGCCCGACGGCAGCCTGCGGGACGGCCGCACCGGCGTCGCCGCATCGGGGATCGAGGACTTCGCCCGCCGCGGGCCGGAGCTCACCGGTCCGCCGTCGCCGGACCACCGCGCGCCCGCGGACTCCGTGCGCCAGATCAGCATCGACCTGACCCTCCGCCACCACGCCGACCGCGCCGTGGACATCGGTGCCGCGATCGAGGCCCTGTGCGACACCGTCGGCACCTGTCCGACGCACTGGGGCACCAGTGAGCCGCTGACCATGCCGTGGGACCGCTGGGTCGTCACGCAGTACGCCAAGCACGAGGCCCCGGACGTCTCGACGTCGTACGCGCACGGCGAGGGGTTCTCGGCGACGATGACCGCGCACCTGCTCGACGGCGTCGTGGTCGAGACGATGTCGGCGGTGCTCACCATCCCCGAGGACGGCACCGACCCGGCGCTCGCGTCGCGGCTGCTCGACGCCGTACACCGCGTCGCCGACCAGGTCGAGCCGGTGTTCGGCGTCGTGATGGAGCGCCGCGGGGACGCCGACCACCTCGTGCGCGCGGTCGCACACGAGGAACCCACCCCGCTGGCCGTGGTCGTCGGGCCGGAGGCGGCGGAGTTCCTCGATCGCGACGGCGAGTGGCCACCGGCGCGCACGACGACGTCGGGCTTCGGCGGGGGCGGACTGGTCGTGCGGTTCGACGACGGGTGGGAGGCACTCGAGGCCTTCCTCGACCGGATCGACGAGGACCGCTTCCTGCAGCTCGTCGGCGGCGCCCCGCTCGACCCCGCGCACGACGAGGGCGCACTCGACGGCCACGACCGCGGGGCGCACGTCACGTCCGGACGGAGCACGGGCGGTCAGGGTGCCGCGTGACGTGACGCTGCTCTGCCGCGGACCGGTCGAGACCCGGGACGTCGCGGAGGCCCTGCTGCTGCACGACGAGACGTGGGGCGTCCGCGCCCTCGACGACGGACCGGTGCTGCAGGTCTGTCAGGACGCGACGCACCCGGTGATCACGGTGCTCGGTGTCCGACGGGTCGACTCGATCGACGAGGTCGCGCGGATCCTGCCGGACGCCCCGACACTGTCCACACCGCTCTGGTGGGTGGACACGGTGACGCCGTTCGGGCCCGAGGGTGAAGCGGGCGTGACCGCTGCGCTCGAGGCGTCGATGGAGCTCGACGCCGTCTGCATCGTCCACGGGGACTGAGCCTCCCTCGGGACAGCGCCGATCGGACAGCTGTTCCGCCCCCAGTACGGGGGTACCGGGCGCCGTGACGGCGTCGTGCGACCGGGCGAGCCCTACGGTGTGAGGACCCGACGTCGACGAGCTGGGCTGCTGCTCCTGGTCGACACCCTCCTCACTGAACAGGGCTCCCTTGGCTCAACGACCTCAGGGGCGCGCCGTCGCGCGCGTCCGCAGCATCCTCACCGGCCTCGTCGTGACCGGTCTCGCCGGTCTCGCGTTCGTCGGCGCCGACGTCTCCGCGGCCGGCGCGGCGGTCCCGACGCAGACCACCTTCGCCGACCAGACCTTCCGCGGCGCCGACGCCGGGGACGGCTGGGTCCTCCCGGCGACACCGGCCGCGAGCGGCAACTCCGCCTGCCTCACCGGTGGCGACGGGAGCGGTTCCGTCCCGGCCTGCACCTCCGGGTCCGACGAGCCCGGCTCCGGCGCCCTGCGGCTCACCACCCAGGGCCAGGCGCAGATCGGCGCGGTCGGCGCGAAGCAGGCCGTCCCCACCGACAAGGGCCTCGACGCGACGTTCACGACGTACCAGTACGACGGCAGCGGCGCGGACGGGATGGTCTTCTACCTCGCGGCGACCGACCCGTACGACCCGGCCGTCCCCGCGAAGACCGGGTACACGGGCGGTGCGCTCGGCTACGCCGCGTACCCGGCCGGCGGCGTCCAGGGGCTGCAGCACGCGTACCTCGGTGTCGGTCTCGACACCTACGGCGGGTTCGCGGGCAACTACACCGGCTGCGTCGGTGACCAGAGCCGCGGTGGCGCGAACAACTCTGTCACCGTGCGCGGCGCGGGCGACGGCTTCTCCGGCTACTGCGTGCAGTCCGTCACCCCCGCCGACGGCTCGCTCCGCGGATCGGCGTTCGGTGACCGCAGCGAGGTCGCCGTGCCCGTCGAGGTCGTCGTCAACCCGACCGCATCGGCACTGACGGCGCGGCGGGCCCCGACCGTCTCGGTGCCGGCCGGCCAGTACGCCGTGGTCTTCACGAGCCTCGGCGCCGGTCAGCAGGTGGTCTTCGGTGACCTGCCGAAGCTCGACCCGACCAGCAACGTCGCCGGCATCGACCCCTCGTGGATCGACCCGGCGACCGGCTACCCCTACAAGCTCACCTACGGCTTCACCGCCGGTACGGGCGGCGCGACCGACGTGCACGAGGTCACCGACCTGGTCGCGACGACCGCCGCCGGTGCGGTCCCGGTCCTGACAGCTCGGACGGGAGGCACGACCGACGTCGCGCACGCCGGTTCCGGCACCGTCACGGTCACCCCGACCGTCTCCGCCGACGGCGGCACCGAGACGCGCGCCGTGCGCACCACGACGACCTTCCCGAACGGTGTCACCCCGTCCGTGGACGGCGCCTCCGGCGACGGCTGGACCTGCTCCGCCTCCGGCCGGGTCGTCACGTGCGAGCAGGCCGCGGCCGACCGCGCACCGGGCACCGACCTGCCGACGCTCACGATCCCGTTCACCGTGACCGGCACGGCCCGCACCGCGACGGTGTCGACGGTCGTCTCGTCGGTCGACGCCGAGGCGATCACGGTCACCCGTGACGTCACCGTCGCCCCGCAGCCCACCACGGTCGCCGTCGACGACACCACGGTGTCCGTCGGCGAGGACGCGACGCTCCGCGCGACGGTCGCCTCGTCCGAGACCACCGACCCCAGCGTGCCGACCGGCACCGTCCGGTTCACCGACACCGCGACCGGCGCCGAGCTCTGCACCGCCGAGCTCACCGACGGGACGGCGACGTGCACGCTCGTCGCTCCCGAGGCCGGGCAGACGAGCGTCACCGCGACGTACCTCGGTGACGCCGACCACGTCACCGCCGAGGGCACCGGCACGCTGGTCGTGTCGAAGCTCCTGACCGCCGTCACCGCCTCCCCGGACTCGACCGAGCCCGTCACGGTCGGCGACCCGGTCACCCTGTTCGTCGACGGCCTCGGCGACGAGGACGGCCAGCCGACACCCACCGGGACGGTCGCGTTCCGCGAGGGCGACGGGGTCCTGTGCACCGTGACGCTCCCGGACGCGAGCTGCGACGTCACGACGCTCGCCGCCGGCCGACACCGGATCGTCGCGGTCTACTCCGGCGACGCCGTGTACGCCGGGTCGACGTCGGACGCGTTCGACGTGACGGTGCAGGACGCCGTCGTGGTGCCGACGTCGGGCCCCACGTCGGCCGCACCCGCACCGACGTCCGCGCCGACCACACCGGCGCCCAGCTCCACCCCGGCTGCTGCGGCTGCGGCTCCCGCTGGACTGGCGTTCACCGGCTCGACCATCGCGCTCTGGACGGGCATCGCGCTCGCCGTGGCGCTGCTGGTGGCCGGGTTCGTGCTCCTGATGGTCCGTCGGACCCGGGCTGCCCGGGGGTAGTCGGGGAGTTCCCGGAACGAGAGAGCGCACCGTGCGGATCGCACGGTGCGCTCGCTCGTTGCCAGCCGTCGGGCAGGCGCCCGCACCGACCTGCGGTCTCAGTCGCGCTTGCCCAACGCCGCGAGCCGCTCGTTGTACGCCTTGAGGTCGGCGTCGCCGTCGCGGTCGGCCTTGCGGTCGAGGCGCTTCGCGTCGCGCTTGTCCGTCCGGACCCAGTTGCGCACGACGAGCAGCGCGACGAACACCATCGGCAGCTCGGACGCGCCCCAGGCGATGCCGCCGCCGGTGTGCTGGTCGGCGAGCAGGGCGCGGTCGTCGGTCTGACCGAGGGCGTGGAACCAGTCGACCGCGAAGACGGACTGCGACGTCATCACGGCGACGCCGAAGAAGGCGTGGAACGCCAGGGTGGCGAGCAGCGCGATGATGAGGATGGGGTACTGCGGGCGCTTCGGCCCCGGGTCCACGCCGATGAACACCCAGAAGAACAGGTAGCCGCTCAGGACGAAGTGCACGACCATCACGACGTGCCACTCGTGCGACTGCATGGCGTACTGGAACGCGGGCGTGAAGTAGAACACCACGAGCGACCCGGCGAAGATGACCCCGGCGACGGCGGGCTTCGCGAGGAACTGCATCCACCGCGAGTGCGTGAAGAGCATGAGCCACTCGCGGGCGCCACGGGAGCCGTCGTTCCGCACCGGCAGCGTGCGCAGGGCGAGCAGCACCGGGCCACCGAGGACGAGCGGCAGCGGCACGAACATCATGAGCAGCATGTGCTGGAGCATGTGCGAGGAGAAGTGCACCATGCCGTACACCGCCGGTCCGGCCGAGGTGGTCCAGATGAACAGCGCGCAGCCGAGCAGCCAGGCGATGGTGCGGCCGACGGGCCACGAGTCGCCGCGCTGCTTGAGCTTGCGCACCGACAGCAGGTACCAGCCGGCACCGACGACGGCGACGGCGAGGTAGACCCAGTCGATGTGCCACTGCGTCAGGTAGGTCTGCACGGTCTGCGCCGGCGGGTACGCGAAGCCGAGCAGCCCGGAGCGGGTGTCCTGCCCGGTCTCCGGCGTCTGCGGGATCGGCGGCTGCGACCGGGACACGGCGACCGAGACGCCGATCGCCACCGCCATGAAGACGATCTCGGCCAGGGCGAACCGGACGAAGAGCTTCCGGTCGAGCGGCGCGCGGAGGAGCCCGGGGACGAGCTTCCGGCGCTGGGCGACCCCGGCGAGCCCGAGCAGCACGAGGATGACGGCCTTGACCGTGATGAGCCAGCCGTAGGTCGTCGTGACGAGGTCGGCCGGTCCGGTCAGGCGGAGCGAGGCGTTGACGATGCCCGAGAAGGCGACCGCGGCGAAGGCCCAGCCCGCGAGCGTCGAGTAGCGGGCGACGACCCGTCCGGTGGCGCCCTTCGTCCGGGTCCGCAGGAGCAGCACGGCGACGAGCCCGCCGGCCCAGACGCACACGGCGACCAGGTGCACGGCGAGCGAGTTCACGGCGTTCGCGTGCTCGAGTGACCCGGCGGCGTGCCCGGACAGTGCGAGCGGCAGCAGTGCGAAGAGCCCGGCGACCGTGGCGACCGCGAGCGTGGTGACCCGGGTGGCGAACGCGGCGACGAGCGTCGCGACCAGGATCGCCGCGGCGGAGACGACGAGCGACTGGCCGATCTCGACCTGGAACGCGAAGAGCAGGAAGTTGCGGGCGAACACCGGGCTGGTGAGCGGGACCCCGAGGGTGTTCGCGCCGGTCAGGACGATGCCGACGACGGCTGCCAGGAACCACACCGCTCCGGCCGCCGCCCCCCAGCGCGCGGCGCGGTGCTGCACGCTCGACATCGCGCCGTGGTCCGCCTTCTTGGCGGGCAGCGCGAACGCGGCGACGATGAGCAGGCCGATCGTCAGGGCTGCGGTGGTGTCGTGCACCACGCGCGCGACCGGCAGGCCGTACTCGACCAGGTCGCCGGCGGAGACGAGCTGCTGCGACGCGGTGAAGGCACCGGTCACGGTCATGCCGAGCACGGCGCACGCCACGGCGAGCGGGACGGCGATGACCAGGACCGTCGCGACGGTGGTGGAGCGCGCGGAGGTGGGGGCGGGGTCGGGTGCCGTGTCCCCGGGCTGCGTGGCGGCTGACGTGACGGTCATGACCGTCCAATGGTAGGTCGCCCGCCTGACACCGCGGTCCCAGTCCGGTGCCGCCCCGCCCCGGGGGTCGCGGGGCCGATGCCCGTCAGTCGCGGTGCTCCCAGATCCCCTCGCTGCCGACGCCGACGAACCCGACCGCCTCGTTCACGTCGAGCATCGGCCGGTTCTCCTCCGCGTTGAAGGTGACGATCGACGGCCGGCCCGGGAAGTCCCGCTCGACCGTCTCGATCCCGACCACCTTGAGCAGCCAGCCCAGCCGGTGCCCGCGGTGTTCGCGGAGCACGAGCGTGTCCCACTGCATCACCGCGCGCGACGGGTCGATCGGCACCTTGAGCTGGCTGAAACCGGCCAGGGTGGTGCTCTCGACGTGCTCGACGGCGATCGTGAGCATGGTGTGCGGGCCGGCTGCGAGCTGTTGCTCGGACTCGCGGACGCGGTCGGCCGTCCACACGTCCTCGGGCTCCTGCATGTCGCCCTCGGGGGCGTCGGTGCTCATCCGGGTGTGGAGCAGGGCGAGGTCGTCGAGCCACCGCTCAGGGGTCGCGCCGGTCCACGTGTGCACCCGGTACCCCGCTCCCGCCGCCGTCGCGGCGCGGTCGTGCAACTCGCGCACGACCGACGCATCGGCGGGGAGCCCGAGCCGACTGATCCGGTTGACCTGCCCGAAGCGCCAGCCGCGGTCGGTCAGGAACCGCACCGCCGCCTCGTCCTCGGGGACGGCCCCGGAGCCCGTCGGCGCCTGGCGGTACCCGGGGCCCTCGGCGGGACCGACCTGCCGCGAGACGGCGTACGTCTTCCACTGCGTGCGTCCCTCGGTCCGGGCGAGCTGCTCGAGGTGGTCGGCCAGCAGCGTGCCGAACCCCCGGCGCTGACGGTCGGGGCGGACGCCCACCGACAGCCAGCAGTTCGTCGTGCCCGGCTCCGTCTTCGAGTCGTACGCGCCGGCGGCCACGACCTCGCCGGTGTCGTCGCGCACGACGAACAGGCGGCTCGGTGACCCGGGCTCGTGACACATCGGCAGGTACTCGGCCGGGGTCCACGGCAGTTCGGGCAGCCCGTGCACGGCGACCTCGGCCGCGTCGGACACCGCGAGCCAGTCGCAGAACGCCCGCACCAGCTCCGGGTCGTCGTCCATCGTCGCCGGCACGACGAGCTCCTCGACGACGGACCTTCCGTCGATGGTGGCGGTGCGGTCGGTCATCGGTGCCCCCTGTGGTCGGCCGGTCGGACGGCCGTCGTCCGCCGCCCGGCAGGGCAGCCTCGCAGCATATCGGTGGCCGCACCCTGCCGCTAGGCTTCTGCGCGTGCTGCTCTCCGACCGCGACATCACCGCCCAGCTCGCCGAGGGGCGGATCGGCCTCGACCCGTACGACCCCTCGCTCGTCCAGCCGTCGAGCATCGACGTCCGGCTCGACAAGTACTTCCGGCTGTTCGACAACCACAAGTACCCGCACATCGATCCCGCCGAGGACCAGCCCGAGCTCACCCGCCTGGTCGAGACCGACCCGGACGAGGCGTTCGTGCTGCACCCGGGGGAGTTCGTCCTCGGGTCGACGTTCGAGGTCGTGACGCTGCCGGACGACATCGCCGCCCGGCTCGAGGGCAAGAGCTCGCTCGGGCGCCTCGGTCTCCTGACCCACTCGACGGCCGGCTTCATCGACCCGGGCTTCTCGGGCCACGTCACGCTCGAGCTGTCGAACGTCGCGACGCTGCCGATCAAGCTCTGGCCGGGGATGAAGATCGGGCAGCTCTGCTTCTTCCAGCTGTCGAGCCCGGCGGAGAAGCCCTACGGCTCTGCCGAGTACCAGTCCCGCTACCAGGGCCAGCGCGGTCCGACCCCGTCGCGCTCGGCGCTGAACTTCCACCGCGCGGACGTCTCGCAGCACGACTGACAGCGGCGCGACCGAGCGCGGGCAGGTGGGTGGCTGCTCCGTACCGGTGATGTACCACCAGACCGCGAAATGTCGCACTCTGTGTATCGTTGCGGCATGGCCGAAGCACCGACCCGTGCGCCGCAGCCGGTTGTGGCGTCCGAGATCATCCGCGACGCCCGGCTGCGCGCCGGTCTGACGCAGGTCCAGCTCGCGGCGCGCGCCGGGGTCACGCAGAGCGTGATCAGCACCTACGAGAACGGTCGGCGCGAACCCTCGCTCGCGGCGCTGCAGCGCCTCGTCCGCGCGGCGGGGTTCGAGGCGTCGGTCGACCTGCTGCCGGTGGACGCGCCGCTATCGCTGCTCGACCGGGTGACGGCCGTCCGCCAGGCCCTGGTCGCCGCGGTGGAACGCAACGGCGGCGCTGCACCACGCGTCCTGTGCACCACCGGGTCGCGACGGCGACGCGAGTCCGTCGGACTGCTCGTGGACCTCGAGCGGGGCGCCGGCATCTTCACGCTCATGCGGATCCAGGACGAGGCGGAGCGGCTGCTCGGCGTCGACGTCGAGGTGCTCGACGCCGCGTGTGCCGGCCCGGAGAAGCACCACGCAGCGGTCCCGCTGTGACCGGTACAGGCGTCGGCGCGGACGTGGACGAGCGGCTCGACGAGGTCGTCCGAGCCTGCGAGGCGATCGAGCGATACGTCGAGGGCGCGCACCCGTCGGACGTCGTGCTCGACGCGGTCCGGATGCGGTTGATCGAGATCGGGGCGGTCGTCGCGGCGCTGCCCGACGTCCTCACCGCGTCCGAGCCGGAGATCCCGTGGGCGCGGCTCGCCGGAGTGGGGGACCGGCTCACCGGGCGATGCCAGTCGGTGACCCCGTCGGTGCTGCTGGGGACGGCACGCGTCGACGTCCCGCGGCTGCGGGAGGCGGCCGAGCGCCTCCGCGCGTTCGGCGCGTCCTCCGGCAACGTCGGCGGGGTCGCGGACCCGGCAGGCTGACGGACGGGAGGCGCGTGGCGGCCGCACCCCGTGCCTCCCGTCCGGCTCGCTCACCGTCGTGCGGAACGCCGGCGTCTCGCGCCTGCCCCGGGACGCGGGAAGGCCCCGTCTCGCCGGAGCGAGACGGGGCCTTCCTCGTGCTGTGCTGCTGCTGCAGAGGGGATCAGCCCTTCTTGGCGAGCTCCTCGAGGGTGTCGTTGCCCTTGTAGGCCTCGACCGCGTTCTCCTTGGTGACCAGGACCGGGGTCAGCTCGACGGCCGGCACGATCTTCTTGCCGTTGTCGTTGTTCTTGTCCTCGGTGGTCTTCGGGGTCTTGCCGTCGGCCAGGTCGGAGACCAGGTCGATCGCGGCCTGCGCCTCTTCGGTGGTGTTCTTGTAGATGGTCGAGTACTGCTCGCCCTGCATGATCAGCGGGATCGAGGCGGTCTCGGAGTCCTGACCGGTGACGACCGGGTTCGGCTTGCCGGCGGCCTTGGTGGCCGTCAGGATCGCGCGGGCCAGGGTGTCGTTCGGCGACAGGACACCGTCGAGCTCGGTGTTCGTGTACGACTTCGTCAGGATGTCGGTCATGCGCGACTGGGCGTTCTGCGCGAGCCAGCCCTGCGTGTTGGTCTCCGAGAAGCTGGTGCGACCCGAGACGACCTTCAGCGTGCCGTCGTCGATCTTCGGCTGGAGCACGTCCATGGCGCCGTTGAAGAAGACCTTCGCGTTGGCGTCGTCGGGCGAGCCGGAGAAGAGCTCGATGTTGTAGGGGCCGTTCGGCTTCTTGGCCTTGAGTCCGTCGAGCAGGGCCTGACCCTGCAGCTGACCGACCTTGAAGTTGTTGAACGCGACGTAGTAGTCGACGTTGTCGGTGTTCAGGATGTTGCGGTCCCAGGCGATGACGACGGCGCCGGACTTCTTGGCGGCGGCGACCTGCGTGCCGAGCTGCGAACCGTCGGCGGCACCGATGATGATCGCCTTCGCGCCCTTGGTGACCATCGACTGGATCTGGGCCTGCTGGTCCGGGACCGGGTTGCCGGCGTTGGCGTACTGGATGTCGGCCTTGAAGCCGGCGTCCTCGATGGACTTCTCGAACGCGGCGCCCGCGAGGACCCAGTTCTGCGAGGTCTTGGCGGGGAGTGCGACGCCGATCAGGGCGCCCTTCTCGATCTTGACGTTCGACGCGCCGTCGGACGACGAGCCGGAGCCGGTGTCGTTGCCACGGGCCGAGCAGCCGCTGAGGGCGAGGCCCGCGACCAGTGCCAGACCGATGCCGGCGATGAGCTTCTTGCGCATGAGATTGCTTTCTCTTCGTTGAGGAGTGGTGCTGTGTGGTGCAGGGATCGTGCGGGCGGCCACCGGAGCGGCCGCCCGCCACGTGTTACTGGACGTTGACCTTCTCGGGCTGGTCCTCGATGCTCCGCGGCTGCTGCGCGGCCACCGTGTTCTGTTCGGTGTCCTTCCGCTGGAACTGCTTCAGCATCCCGCCGATCAGGGACGGACGACCCTGCGACTTCGAGTAGACATCGAAGGCGACGGCGACGAGCAGGACGAGACCGCGGATGATCTGGACGCGGTTGGACTCGAGGCCCACCAGCGACAGACCGTTGGACAGCAGGGCCATGACGAGACCACCGATGATCGATCCGGAGATCGTGCCGATGCCACCGGCGACCGCGGCACCACCGACGAACACGGCGGCGATCGCGTCGAGCTCCCAGCCGGTGCCGTCGGCGGGGCCCGAGGCGCCCGAGTAGCCGACGAACACCATGCCGGCGACGGCGGCCAGGACGGACATGTTCATCATGACGAAGAAGTTGACCTTGCGAGCGCTGACACCCGACAGGACGGCGGCGTTCGCGTTGCCACCGACCGCGTAGACCTGGCGGCCGAAGATCGTGTTCTTGGTGAGGAAGCCGTACAGGATCGTCAGGACACCGAGGATGATCGCGACGATCGGGATCGACGTACCGGCCGGGCCGGCACCGAACAGGTAGGTCGCGACGAGGGTGACGGCGACCAGGATGCCCGTGCGGACGATCGAGACCCAGAGCGGGACGACCTCGGCCTGCATCTTCTTGCGACGCTGGCGACCGCGGAACTCGAGGAAGACGAGCACGAGGCAGGTGACGATGCCGAGGATGATCGTGCCGTTCGAGAATCCGAAGTCCGGGCCGAAGTCGGGCAGGAAGCCCGAGCCGATCTTCGCGTAGTCGTCCGGCACCGGCTGCGAGGTCGAGTTGCCGATGATCTGGTTCGCACCGCGGAAGATGAGCTGGCCGGCCAGGGTCACGATGAAGGCCGGGACCTTCACGAACGCCACCCAGAAGCCCTGCCAGGCGCCGACCGCCGCACCGACCGCGAGGCCGAGGATGATCGCGGCCCACGCCGGGAAGTTCCACTGCGCCATCGACTGGGCGACGATGATGCCGGTGAACGCCGCGACCGAACCGACCGACAGGTCGATGTGCCCCGCGATGATCACCATGACCATCCCCAGCGCCAGGATGAGGATGTAGGAGTACTGCAGGAACACGTTGATGATGTTCGTCGGCTCGAGGATGAGCCCGTTCGTCAGGATCGAGAACAGGATCAGGATCGCGATGAGCGCGATGATCATGCCGTACTGGCCGATGCTGTTGCCCTTGCCGAAGAGCAGTTTCAGGTTCTTCATGAGATCAGTGCGCCCTTCCGCGCGGAGGTCATGCTGCGCATGAGGGTCTCGGGGTCGGCCTGGTCCGCGGGGACGTCAGCCGTGATCTGGCCCTCGAAGATCGTGTAGATCCGGTCGGAGAGGCCGAGGAGTTCGGGGAGCTCGGAGGAGATGAGGATGATGCCCTTCCCCTGCGCCGCGAGCTGCTGGATGATGCCGTAGATCTCGAACTTCGCGCCGACGTCGATGCCGCGGGTGGGCTCGTCGAGGATCAGCAGGTCCGGGTCGGTGAACATCCACTTGGACAGGACGACCTTCTGCTGGTTCCCACCGGACAGCTTGCCGACGTTCTCCTCGACGGTCGGCACCTTGGTGCGGAGCATCTTGCGGTAGCGCTCGGCGACGTCGTACTCCTCGAGGGAGTCGACGACACCGGCCTTCGAGATCTTCGGCAGGTCGGCGGCGACCGTGGAGCGCTTCACCGTGTCGAGCAGGTTCAGCCCGAGGGCCTTGCGGTCCTCGGAGACGTAGCCGAGCCCGTTCTGGATCGCCTGCTGGACGTTCGCGATCTTGATCTCGCGGCCGTCCTTGATGATCTGGCCGTCGATGAAGTTGCCGTAGGAGCGGCCGAAGATGCTCATGGCGAGCTCCGTGCGGCCGGCGCCCATCAGGCCCGCGAACCCGACGATCTCGCCGCGGCGGACGTGGAAGTTCGAGCCCTTCGCGACCAGGCGGGACGCGTCCTGCGGGTGCTGGATGGTCCAGTTCTTGACCTCGAAGAAGACCTCGCCGATCTTCGGCGTGCGGTCCGGGAAGCGGCTCTCCAGCGAGCGGCCGACCATCCCGCGGATGATGCGGTCCTCGTTGACGCCGTCGCCCTTCACGTTGAGCGTCTCGATCGCCTTGCCGTCACGGATGATCGTGATCTCGTCGGCGATCTGCTCGATCTCGTTGAGCTTGTGGCTGATGATGATGCTCGCGATGCCCTTGGACTTCAGCCCGACGATCAGGTCGAGCAGGTGCTGCGAGTCGTTCTCGTTCAGGGCCGCGGTCGGCTCGTCGAGGATGAGGAGCTTGACGTCCTTGTGCAGGGCCTTCGCGATCTCGACGAGCTGCTGCTTGCCGACGCCGAGGTTCTTGATCTGCGTGTCCGGGTCCTCGTCGAGGCCGACGCGGGCGAGCAGGTCCTGGGCGCGGAGCTGGGCGCTGGTCCAGTCGATGACGCCGAAGCGGCCGGGCTCGTTGCCGAGGAACAGGTTCTCGGTGATCGACAGCTCGGGGATGAGCGCGAGCTCCTGGTGGATGATGACGATGCCGGCCTGCTCGGACTGCTTGATGTCCTTGAAGCGGACCTCGTCGCCCTCGTAGACGATCTCGCCGCTGTAGGTGCCGTACGGGTAGACGCCGGACAGGACCTTCATGAGGGTCGACTTGCCGGCGCCGTTCTCGCCGCAGATCGCGTGGATCTCGCCGGCGCGGACGCTGAGCGACACGTCCGAGAGCGCCTTGACACCAGGGAACTCCTTGGTGATCGACCGCATCTCGAGGATGGTCTCGGCGCTGGTGACGGACCTGGTGGCCAGGTCCGGTCCCTGTGGGGTTGACGCCACGGTGCATCTCCTTCTGCCGCTGCGGTGCGGCAGTCCTTCGGGTGGTGAGGTGCGGCATCGGGGGCGCAGGAGTGCCTGCGTGGACCTCGTTGTCGCGTCCGGTGTCCTGCTCGGTGTAACGGTCATGTGACCGTTCACATCGGCGGAACGGAGGTAATTTACGCACAGCCCCGTCGCGGCTGTCAATTCGGTTCGGTCGCGTTTCTGTAACGGCCCGCGTGATGCGGCGGAATCCGCGTGCTGACGCCCCCCGAGGTGGGGTGGTCGGCGACGAGAGGTATCGGTGGAGCAGCAACTGTCGGGTCCGGCGGCGGTACCCGACGTCTTCTGCTCCACAGACGGACGGGAGGCGCGGGGCGGGGCCGCCACCGGCCTCCCGGCCGACGCGTGGTCGGGTCAGCGACGCCGCGGTGCGCCCGTCGAGCCGCGCACCACGAGCTGCGGCACGAGGTCGACCGGGCGGAGCGCGTGGCCCTCGGACGGCAGGAGCAGCTCGACGCAGCGACGACCGAGCTCCGGGAAGTCGACCTCGACCGTGGTCAGCGGCGGCCAGAGGTGCTTCGCCTCGGGGATGTCGTCGTAGCCGACCACGGACAGGTCACCCGGGACGTCGAGCCCGTACGACCGCGCCGCGTGCATGACCCCGAGCGCCATCGCGTCGTTCGAGCAGAAGATCGCCGTGCAGTCGCGGTACCGCAGGAGCTCACGGCCCGCGTGGTACCCGAAGTCCGCGGTCCAGTCCCCGAGGATCGGCGGGACGACCGGCATGTCCCGGTCGGACATCTCGCGCAGGAACCCCTGCATCCGCGCCTCGGCCTCGATCCAGTCCTGCGGGCCGGCGATGTGCCGCACGTACTCGTGGCCGAGGTCGAGCAGGTGCGCCGTCGCCAGCCGGGCGCCCTCCATCTGGTCGATGAAGAGCGTCGAGCGCTCGTCCCCGCCGCTGGTGCGGAGCGCCACGTAGGGCGTCCGCATCCCGAGCTCCTCGATCAGGTCGAACACGCGCTGCTGCGGCGCGATGACGATGATCCCCTCGACGTCCTGGTCGAGCAGGTGCCCCAGTCCGTCCCGCACCGCCTCGTCGGTGGCTGCGGCGATGTTCGAGGTCGTCACCGAGTAGCCGCGCGTGACGGCGGCGTCCTCGATGGCCTGCATCGTCGCGGCCGGGCCGTAGTGCGACCGCTGGGCGGTGAGCACGCCGATGGTGTGCGTCCGACTCGTGACCAGGGCCCGCGCGGCGCGGTTCGGCCGGTACTGCAGCTGCTCCATCGCGGCCAGCACGCGGTCCTTCGTCTCCGCACGGATCGCGTCCGAGTTGTTGAGCACACGCGACACCGTCTGGTGCGAGACGCCGGCGACCCGCGCGACGTCGCGGATGCTGGGCGAGCGCGGTTGCTGTGTCCGCGGTGACGCCATCGTTGCTCTCTCCCGCCCGGGGCCGTGGCACCTCGATGTGCACGTTCACATCCCGAGCCAGATCATTATGCACGTCCCCGGGCTGCACACCAGCCGTGTCCTGGTCGGAGCCGACCGCGACCAGCGCGCACGTCACCCGGCGACCAGACGCGCGTCGAGTGAGCGATCGCTCAGCGGGTGACGCGCAGTCCCTGCTGCTCGAGCTCGGTGAGCTGCCACCCGAGCCACGGGCTCCACGCGAACGGCGCCGCGGCGACCGACGCGCGCAGTTCGTCCTCGGAGAGCCAGGCGTACTCGGCGACCTCGTCGTCCGCGGGCGCCGGGACGTCGTCGGTCACGGCGCGGAACACCGGGCAGACCTCGTTCTCGACGATGCCCGACGCGTCCACCGCGCGGTACCGGAAGTCGGGCAGCACGAGTTCGACGTCGCGGACCGTGATGCCGAGCTCGCGCGAGGCGCGGCGGGCGACGGCGTCCTCGAAGGCCTCGTCCGGCCCGGGGTGCCCGCAGAACGTGTTCGTCCAGACCCCCGGCCACGTCTTCTTCGAGAGCGCCCGACGGGTCACGAGGACCTTGCCCTCGACGTTGCGCACGTGGCACGAGAACGCCAGGTGGAGCGGGGTGTCCTCGGTGTGCACCGCGAACTTCTCGGCGGTGCCGATGGGAGTGCGGTCTTCGGCGAGCAGGACGACGGATTCCGGGAAAGTGTTCATCTGCCCCGATAGGTTAGGCCAATGAGCGAGGAAGCGGCCACCGTGGCGCAGATCGACCTCGCACTGGTCGACGACTGCATCGAACGCTTCTTCGCGGTGTCGTCGGCCCGTGCGCGTCGGTTCGGCAGACCGTCCGAGGAACTCTGGCGGGTGCTCCGTCGAGCCAGCATGGGCGGCAAGCGCTTCCGCCCGCGCATGGTCCTCACCGCGTACGCCGGGCTCGGCGGCACGGACGCCCACGCCGCCGCGAACGTCGCCGCGGCCTACGAACTGCTGCACACCGCGCTCGTCGTGCACGACGACGTCATCGACCGCGACTGGTCGCGCCGCGGGGAGCCGAACGTCGCCGGGTCCTTCCGCGACACCGGCACGACGGGCGGCCTGGCGCTGCCCACCGCCGAGCACCGCGGGCTCAGCGCCGCCGTGATCGCGGGCGACCTCGCCCTCGTCGCAGCCGCACGCTTCGTCGAGGCGTCCGGTGTCATCGGCGACCGTCGCGCGCGCCTGCTCGAGATCCTCGACGACGCGGTCTTCGCGAGTGCCGCGGGTGAGATGACCGACGTCGACCTCGCGCTGGGCGTCATGCCGACCGTCGACGAGGTCCTGGCGATGGAGCGGGCGAAGACGAGCGTGTACTCGTTCGAGGCGCCGCTGCAGTCCGGGGCCGTGCTCGCCGGCGCGGACGAGTCCGTCGTCGAGGCCCTCGGCGCCTTCGGCCGCGAGATCGGCATCGCCTACCAGATCGTCGACGACCTGCTCGGGGTCTACGGCGACGAGACCGTGACCGGCAAGTCCGTGCTCGGCGACCTGCGCGAGGGCAAGCGCACCATGCTCATCGCCTACGCCGCGACCACCGACTGCTGGGACGACATCGCGCCCTACCTCGGCGACCCCGACCTCAGCGAGGAACGCGCGGCCGAGCTCCGTGCAACCCTGGAGACCTGCGGCGCGAAGTCGGCGGCCGAGTCCCGGATCGCCGAGCACGCCGCCCTCGCCCGCGCCGAGCTCGCGGCCCTGCCCTACGAGCTCGCCGAACGACTGGAGCACCTGGTGTCCGAACTGCTGGAGCGCGTGCGGTGACCCAGACCGCACCTCCGCGTCTGCCCCTGTACGACGCGACGGCCGAGGCTGCCTCCGGGGTCGTCATCGAGCGCTACTCGACCTCGTTCGGCCTGGCGAGCCGACTGCTCGCCAAGGACACCCGCGAGCACATCCGCAACGTCTACGCGCTGGTCCGCGTCGCCGACGAGGTCGTCGACGGCCCCGCGACCGAGGCCGGGCTCGACCACGACCTGGCCCGCACCGTGCTCGACGAGCTCGAGGCCGACACCGAGCGTGCGATGGCGCTCGGCTTCTCGGTGAACCCCGTCGTGCACGCCTTCGCCCGCACCGCCCGCACGACGGGCTTCGGGCCGGAGCTCACGAAGCCGTTCTTCGCGTCGATGCGCATGGACCTCGAGCGCACCGAGCACGACCAGGGGTCGTTCGACCGGTACGTGTACGGCTCCGCCGAGGTCGTCGGCCTGATGTGCCTCCGTGCCTTCGTGTACCGCGCCGGACGGCCGACCTTCGACGACGCCGTGCTCGTCGACGGGGCGCGGGCGCTCGGAGCGGCCTTCCAGAAGGTGAACTTCCTGCGCGACCTGCACGCCGACTTCGAGGTGCTCGGTCGCTCGTACTTCCCGGGCGTCGACGTCCGCACGTTCGACGAGGCGACGAAGGACCGCCTGGTCGCCGACGTGCAGGCGGACCTCGACCGCGCCGCGCTGACGGTCCCGCTGCTCCCGGTCGACGCCCGCAAGGCCGTCGGTCTCGCGCACGCCCTGTTCCAGGAGCTCAACGACCGGATCGCCGCCTGCCCGGCGGACCGCCTGGTGACGACGCGCGTGCGCGTCCCGAACCCGGTCAAGGCGCAGCTCGCCGCGCGCGTGCTCGCCGGCCGAGCACCGCTGTCGTCCCGTGCAGCCCACCACCGGTCTGGAGGCCGTGCATGACCCCGCCCCGCGCCTCCCGTCCGTCCATGCCGGCGTCGCAGCGCGTGGTGCCGGCCCGGCGTGCCGTCGTCGTCGGCGGCGGCATCAGCGGACTCGCGTCCGCCGCCCTGCTCGCCCGCGACGGCTACGCCGTCACCGTGCTCGAGCAACGCGACCAGCTCGGCGGCCGCGCCGGGTCGTGGGAGCGGGACGGCTTCCGGTTCGACACCGGCCCGTCCTGGTACCTCATGCCCGAGGTGTTCGACCACTTCTTCCGACTGCTCGGCACCACGGCCGAGGCCGAGATGGACCTCGTCCGGCTCGACCCGGGGTACCGCGTGTACAGCGAGGGCGACGACGAGCCGATCGACCTGAGCGCCGACCGCGAGGCGAACATCGCGCTCTTCGAGTCGATCGAGCCCGGAGCCGGCGATCGGCTGCGGAAGTACCTCGACTCCGCCGAGGACACCTACGCGATGGCGGTCCGCCGCTTCCTCTACACGACGTTCCAGGACCTGACGAAGCTCGCCGCCCCGGACGTGCTCCGTCGCCTGCCGAAGCTCGCCCGGCTCCTGCTGCAGCCGCTGTCGACGTTCGCCTCGAAGGCCGTGCGGGACCGCCGGCTCTGGCAGGTGCTCGGGTACCCGGCGGTGTTCCTCGGCACGAGCCCGTACGCCGCGCCGAGCATGTACCACCTGATGAGCCACCTCGACCTGGCCGACGGCGTGCTCTACCCGACGGGCGGCATCACCGAGGTGATCTCGGCCGTCGAGCGGGTCGCCCGTCGTGAGGGCGCGGCGATCACGACGGGTGCCACCGTCGCGCGGATCGTCGTCGAGGACGGGCACGTCACGGGCGTCGTGCACCGTGACGCTGCGGGTGCGTCGCACACGGTCCCCGCCGACCTCGTGGTGAGTGCTGCCGACCTGCACCACACCGAGCTGCACCTGCTCGACGCGGAGCACCGGACCTACCCGGAGCCGCACTGGCGGAAGCGCGACCCGGGGCCGAGCGCCGTGCTCGTCTACCTCGGCGTCGACGGCCCCGTGCCCGGGCTGCTGCACCACACGCTGGTCTTCACCGCCGACTGGGAGGCCAACTTCGGCGCGATCTTCGGCAAGGACCGGCACGTGCCGGACCCGGCGTCGATCTACGTCTGCGCGCCCTCGCTCACCGACGACACCGTCGCGCCCGAGGGGTCGAGCAACCTGTTCGTCCTGGTGCCGCTGCCCGCCGACCTGTCGATCGGCAAGGGCGGGATCGACGGTGCCGGCGACGCCGAGGTCGAGCGCATCGCCGACCGCGCGATCGACGTCATCGCGGAGCGCTCCGGCGTCCCGGACCTGCGCGACCGCATCCGCGTGCGCCGCACGATCGGCCCGCAGGACTTCGCCGACGACTACAACGCGTGGAGCGGGTCGATGCTCGGGCCGGCGCACACGCTGGCGCAGAGTGCGTTCTTCCGCGAGGCGAACGTCTCCCGCAAGGTGGACGGTCTCTACTACGCGGGCGCCTCGACGACCCCGGGCATCGGGCTGCCGATGTGCCTGATCAGCGCCGAGGTGCTGCTCAAGCGCATCCACGGCGACACGTCGACCGAACCGCTGCCGACGCCGCTGCCGGCACCGACGTCGGGGCCGGCCGGGTCGTCGACGGCGGGGTCCGCCCGGACCGCGGGCTGATGCCGGGGGCCTACCTCGCCGGACTCCTGGTGTCGATCGCCGGCATCGCGGTGCTCGACGCCCGGTACCGGCTGTTCTTCTGGCGGAGCCCGCTGCGCGCCACCGCGGTGATGGCGATCGGCCTCGTGTTCTTCCTGGTGTGGGACGTCGCGGGCGTGCACCTCGGCATCTTCTTCATCGGACGGAACGACCTGCTGACGGGGGTGCTGCTCGCGCCCGAGGTCCCGCTCGAGGAGGTCTTCTTCCTCGTGCTCCTGTGCTGGACGACGATGGACCTGTTCGGCGCCCTGCGTCCGGTCGTGGCCCGGCGGCTCGACCGCTCCGGCTCGCCGGCCGCGGTCGACGAGGAGTCGCGCGCGTGACCGGGACGGCGACGTACGCCCTGCTCGCGGTGCCGTTCCTGGCGTTCGCCGCGCTCGTGGCCGTGGTGGCCGGTGTGGTCGCCGCCCGACGTCGTGGAGCCGGTCGGCGGCGGACCGGCGCTGCCGTCGGTGTCGTCGGTACGGTCAGCGCCGTCGCGGCCGGCATCGCGCTGCTCGTGATGACCGGCGTCTTCAACAACGTGATCGTCGGGCTCGGCATCGTCGCCTACGACGACGCGCTCATCTCCGGCGCCCGGGTCGGGCTGTTCCCGGTCGAGGACCTCGCGTACTCGATCGGCGCCGCCCTGCTGCTGCCGAGCTGCTGGGTCCTGCTGGAACGCCCGCGCGGTCGGGCACACGACCGCGCGCCCGACCGGTCGCCCGGCCACCCGACCGTCCGCGGGGCGGGACGCGGGACCGGTACGGTCGGAACGCCGACCCAGCCACCCCGTCGACCGGAGGAGACCCCGTGACCGTGAGCAGTGCCTCCAGACCGTCGACCGCGCGCGCCCTGTTCGTGTCGTCGCGTCCGATCAGCTGGGTGAACACGGCCTACCCCTTCGGTGCGGCGTACCTGCTCGGCAGCGGGGTCGGTCTCGACGGTGGCGGCGGGTTCTCGCTCGTCGCGTTCCTGGTCGGCGTCGTGTACTTCCTCGTGCCGTACAACCTGGCGATGTACGGCATCAACGACGTCTTCGACTACGAGTCGGACCTGCGGAACCCGCGGAAGGGCGGGGTGGAGGGTGCGCTGCTCGACAAGAGCGTGCACCGCACCACGCTGTGGGCCGTCGTCGTCACGAACGTGCCGTTCCTCATCGCACTCGTGGTGCTCGGCGCCCGGAGCGGCAACGGGCCGTGGTCGTGGCTCGTGCTCGCGATCAGCGTGTTCGCGGTGATCGCGTACTCGGCGCCGGGGCTGCGCTTCAAGGAGAAGCCGTTCCTCGACTCGCTGACCTCGTCGACGCACTTCGTGTCCCCGGCCGTCTACGGGCTGGCGCTCGCCGGACCGCACTGGACCGGGGCGCTCGTCGCCGTGTGCGTGGCGTTCTTCCTGTGGGGGGTGGCCTCGCACGCGTTCGGTGCCGTGCAGGACGTCCTGGCCGACCGCGCGGGGGGCATCGGTTCCGTCGCGACGGTGATCGGTGCCCGGGCGACGGTCCGGTTGGCGTTCGTGGCGTACCTCGTGGCCGGTGTCGCGCTGCTGTTCTCGGACTTCCCGGGGCCGATCGCGGCGATCGTCGTCGTGCCGTACGCGCTCAACGTGCTGCCGTGGTGGAACGTCACCGACGCCGGGGCCGAGGCGGCGAACGCGGGGTGGAAGCGGTTCCTCTGGATCAACTACCTGGCGGGGTTCATCGTGACGATGGCACTCATCGTCTACGCCCTGACACACTGACGCAGCGCGATGCCGACTCGTGCGTGGCCGACGTGCATCGATGGCGCAGAAGACGTCGGGTCGGTAGCGAGCACCCGACACTTCCTGCTCCATCGACAGGGCCTCGGCGGTCCTGCACGACAGCCGTCGTCGGCCTGACAGACTGGACGCACGCGCCGCGGGAGTCGTGGTGCGCCGGTCACGAAGGAGTGCACGCATGACGGTCCGCATCATCCACGTCGGTCTCGGAGGCTGGGGCGGCAACTGGGCCCGCACCGCCATCCCGCAGGTCACCGAAGTGGAGGTGGTCGGGCTCGTCGACCCGGTCCCCGCGACGCTGGACGCCGTGCGCGAGGACCTCGGCCTGCCGGCATCCGCCGCGTTCGCCTCGCTCACCGAGGCGCTCGCCGGGGTCGAGGCCGACGCCGTCGTCATCACCGCACCGGCCGTCACCCACGTGCCGCTCGCGCTCGAGGCACTCGAGGCCGGCAAGCACGTCCTCGTCGAGAAGCCGTTCGCGAACTCCACCGACGAGGCCCTCACCGCCGTCCGCCGTGCCGAGGAGCTCGGCCTGGTCCTGCAGGTCAGCCAGAACTACCGCTGGTACCCGGCGCCCCGGGCGGTCAAGGAGCTGCTCGCGGCGAAGGAGCTCGGCGAGCTGTCCGCGATCAGCATCGACTTCCGGCAGTGGGACAACGACCAGCCCGTGGAGACCTACCCGCACTACCGGTTCCCGCACCCGATGATCAACGACATGGCGATCCACCACTTCGACCTGCTCCGGATGATCACCGGGCTCGAGGCCGTCCGCGTCTACGCCCGCGCGTCGTACCCGGGCTACAGCAAGTACCAGGACGAGGCCGTGACGTCGATGATCATCGAGCTCGAGGACGGCGTGGTCGTGAGCTACCGCGGCAGCTGGCTCTCGCGGGCTCCCCGCACCGCCTGGGCGGGGGAGTGGAGCATCCAGGGCGAGGACGGGGAGATCTGGTTCACGAGCCGTGACGGGTCGCCGAGCGAGATCGCCGGGGACCGGGTGACGCTGCGCGCCGACCAGGACGCCGAGGCCGAGGCCGTCGAGCTGCCGACCCTCGAGCACACCGACCGTCAGGGTGGACTGCAGGCCTTCGCGCGTTCGGTGGAGGGCGGCGCGGCGCCGGAGACGAGCGGCCGCGACAACCTGCGGAGCCTGGCGCTCATGGAGGCCGCGGGCCGCTCGGCAGCGTCCGGCCGCCCCGAGGACGTGGTCCTGCCCGAGTAGGGCGCTCGCGTTCCGCCTCCCAACCCGGCGCTTCCGGGCGTACCTGGCGGATCCGGGCGTACCTGGTCGTTCCGTTCGACCAGGTACGCCCGTTCCCACCTGCCATCGCAACCGGTTTGGGAAGGAACGGGCGCGCGAGAACGCGGCCGACGACGGACTGGAGGCGCGTGGCGCGGCCGCCACGCGCCTCCCGTCCGGAGACCCGGGCGTGAGACTCGCGCTGCGCGACGGTCCTCGTGCCCGCGGGTGCGAGGACCGTCGCCGGGCCCGAGTCTCGGG
>NZ_RBLU01000043.1 GCF_003989515.1 Curtobacterium sp. HSID17257 | reverse complement strand
AAGCGCCGCCGTCGTCGTCGCCGTCGCAGCGGCGGCAGCGGCTCTGCCGAGGCGACCGCCTCGGCTCCGCAGGGGTCGTCGGACGGCGAGTAGCGCCTCCAGACCGAAGGGCCCGTCGCTGACGCGACGGGCCCTTCGTCGTCCTCACGCACGCGCCGGCCTGCCGCGCCCGGGTCTCGGGCCCAGCGACGTTGCTCGCGCCCCGGAACGCGAGGAATGTCGCTCGGACCGAGGCTCGGCCCCGGTCGGACCGAGCGGGACCGGGCCTCAGGCCAGGCGGGAGCCCGCGCCGTGGACCGGGGCGCTGCCGGTGGCCTGGTCGACGATGGTGTCGAAGGAGCGCCGCGCAGTGCGGTGCTCGCCGAAGCGGTTCGGCTTGCCGGTGCCGTGGTAGTCGCTCGAGCCGGTGACGAACAGGTCGTAGCGGCCCGCCCAGTCGAGCAGCGTGCGCTTGCCGTGGGCGAGGTTCTCGCGGTGGTCGACCTCGAGTCCGCCGAGGCCGGCGTCGACCAGCTCGCGGAGCATCGGCTCGTCGATCACGATCCCGCGCGAGGACGCAGCCGGGTGCGCGATCACGGGGACGCCGCCGGCGCCGCGGATGAGTTCGACCCCGCGGAGGGGCGTCGGTGCCTCGTGCGGCTCGTAGTAGCCGGACGCGGGGTGCAGGATCCCGCGGAAGGCTGCGCTGCGGTCGGGCTCGAGCCCGCGGGCGACCAGGGCGTCGGCGATGTGCGGACGGCCGATCGTGGCGCCGTCGCGCGCCTGGGCGAGGACGTCCTCCCACGTGATCGGGTGGTCGCGGCCGATGCGCTCGACCATGCGCCGTGCCCGCGAGTACCGGCCGTCGCGGATCCGGCTGGTCTCCGCGACCAGGGCGTCGTCGGTCGGGTCGACCAGGTAGCCGAGCACGTGCACGCTGCGGTGGCCGACGCGCGTGCTCAGTTCGAGTCCGGGCAGGAGCGACATCGGGCGGTCGCGGACGGCGGCGATCGCTTCGTCCCACCCCGCGGTGGTGTCGTGGTCCGTCAGGGCGACGCCGTCGAGGCCGGCAGCGGCGGCTGCGGCGACGAGGTCTGCCGGCCGCTCGGTGCCGTCGGACACGCTCGAGTGGGCGTGCAGGTCGATGAACGGATCGGGCACGTCGACCATGCTACCGACAGGTGAACAGCCGCTCAGGCCGGAGGGTCAGCTCGGTGCGATGATGGGTGACATGGCCGACACCACTCCCCGCGCGACGAGCAACCGTTCCACCACCCCCGGGTCCTCGACCTTCAAGGACCACATCGCGTCGCAGTGGGCGGACCGTGCGCGGCCGATCCCCGAGCCCCGCGAGCAGTCGGCCTTCGCTGCCGAGCGCCGCGCCCGGATCTCGGAGCTGCACCCCGGGCGCACGATCGTGGTGCCCGCCGGGCAGGCGAAGGTGCGCTCGAACGACTGCGACTACCCCTTCCGCCCGCACTCGACCTTCGCGCACCTGACCGGCTGGGGCACCGACACGGTCGTCGGCTCCGTGCTCGTGATGACGCCGAACGGGTCCGGGCACGACGCCACGCTGTACTTCCGTGCCACGGCCGGCCGCGACTCCGAGGAGTTCTACGCGAACCCCGAGATCGGCGAGTTCTGGGTCGGACCCCGCCCCTCGCTCGACGAGGTCGCGGCCGACCTCGGGCTCGCGACGGCCGACCTCGGTACCTTCGCCGAGGTCGCGGACGGCCTCGACGCGTCGGTCCTGCTCGTCCGCGACGCCGACACCGAGCTCACGCGTGCGATCGACACCCGCCTCGGCACCACGGTCGGTGGAGCGGACGCGGTGGACGAGACCCCCGCGACCGACGACGTGCTCTCCCGCGACCTGTCCGAGCTCCGGCTCGTGAAGGACGCCTACGAGGTGAACGAGCTCCGCAAGGCCGTCGAGGCCACCAAGTCCGGTTTCGACGACGTCATCGCCGACTTCGACGCCGTCCTGGCACACCCCCGTGGCGAGCGCATCGTCGAGGGCACCTTCAACCGCCGTGCACGAGCCGACGGCAACACGGTCGGTTACGACACCATCGCCGCGTCCGGCCACCACGCCTGCATCCTGCACTGGACCCGGAACGACGGCGCCGTGCAGCCGGGCGACCTCATCCTGATCGACGCCGGGGTCGAGGTCGACTCGTTCTACACCGCCGACATCACCCGGACGCTCCCCGTGTCGGGCACCTTCACCGACGTGCAGCGCATGGTCTACGAGGCCGTGCTCGAGGCAGCCGACGCCGCGTTCGCGATCGTGAAGCCGGGCATCACCTTCCGCGAGGTGCACGCCACCGCGATGGAGGTCATCGCGAAGAAGACCGCCGAGTGGGGCTTCCTGCCGGGCACCGCCGAGGAGTCGCTGCAGCCGGACAACCAGTTCCACCGCCGCTACATGGTGCACGGGACGAGCCACCACCTCGGGCTCGACGTCCACGACTGCGCCAAGGCCCGTCGCGAGATGTACATCGACGGCATCGTGCAGCCCGGCATGGTGTTCACGATCGAGCCCGGCCTGTACTTCCAGCAGGACGACCTGACCGTGCCCGAGGAGTTCCGCGGCATCGGCGTCCGCATCGAGGACGACATCCTGGTGACCGAGGACGGCGCCGAGAACCTGTCCGTCGGCATCCCGCGGACCCCCTCGGAAGTGGAGGGGTGGATCGCCCGCACCGGCCGCTAGCCTGGGGACGTGACGACGACGCCCGAGGCCTCCCCCAGCACGACCACAGCCCAGCCGGACAGCCGGACGGGCGTCGACGTGCCGCGCGGACTCGTGATCGACGTCGAGCACTTCGACTCCCCCGACGCGCAGCGGCTCCGTGCCGCGCAGCGACTGGAGATCGACCGGGCCTACGGCGGGGACACCGAACCGGGCGAGAAGCCGACGGCGGACTCGATCGCCGTGTTCTTCCTCGCCCGTGACGAGGACGGCACGCCCCTCGGCTGCGGCGGCCTGCGCCTGGTGCAGGACGGCATCGCCGAGGTGAAGCGGATGTACGTGCGACCGGAGTCCCGCGGGGCCGGGGTGTCGAGCGCGATCCTCCGTCGCCTCGAGGAGGCCGCGATCGACCTGGGTTCCCCGGCGCTCGTGCTCGAGACCGGCGACGAGCAGAAGCGGGCCATCGGGTTCTACGAGCGCGAGGGCTTCCGTCGGATCGCCCAGTTCGGGCCGTACGTCGGCGCGGCGCGATCGATCTGCTACTCGAAGGTGCTCTGAACGATCCACCCCTCACACAGGAAGCCCGCGTCGACGATCGTCGACGCGGGCTTCCTGTGTGATCGGGGTTCGTCAGCCGCGCTCGCCGTCGCGACGGTCGTCGGATGCCGAGCCGGGGCGCTGGTCGGCACCGTCGGGACGCTGGTCGGCGTCATCGTGACGCTGGTCGCGACCGTCGGGACGCTGGTCGGTGCCGCCGACGCGCTCCCCGTACTGCGGGGGCTGGTCCGGCCGGGACTGCGGGACGCGGGGGTCCGACGGCGGCGCGGGCTGCTGCGCCGTCTGCGGGGTCTCGCCGTAGCGGGGACCGTCGTTCGTGCCGTAGCGGGGACCGTCGTTCGTCCCGTAGCGCGGGCCGTCGCTCGTGCTGGGCCGCGGACCGTCGGTCGAACCGTTTCGCGGGCCGTCGTTCCGCTGACTGTCGTTCGCGCCGTAGCGGGGACCGTCGTTCGTCCCGTAGCGCGGACCGTCGTTCGTCCCGTACCGCGGGCCGTTCCCGGGGTGGGACGCACCCGCCTGCGGACCGCCGGCCGACGGGCCGGACTGCTGCGGGCCTCCCGGCCGGGGCTGCTGGTGCGGTGTCGCGTGGCCGCCGTAGGGCGATCCCTGCTGCGGACCCGGACGCCACGGCTCCTGCCCCTGGAAGGGGCGCGCCTGCGAACCGGGCGCTCCCGGCTGCGGTGCGTCGTTCCAGTGGGTGGACGGCGTCGCACCGTGCTGCCCGAGGATCCGCTGCGCCTGGCCCGTGAGCTGCGGGTCGACGACGATCTGGTAGTTCGTGGCGAGCACCTGGTGCACGCTCGTGAAGTCGCGCTGCCGCTTCGTGATCGCGAAGGACACGATGCCGTAGAGCATGCCGAACGCGGCACCGATGATCGCGGCGGCGATGATCAGGCCGCCGGCGGTCGGCGAGAACAGCGTCAGCACGATGCCGAAGAAGATACCGAGCCACAGGCCGGAGAGCGCGCCCGCGATCGCCGCACGGCCGTACGTCATCTTGCCGGTGACCCGCTCGACGGTCTTCAGGTCGTTGCCGACGATCGCGATCTTCGCGACGGGGAAGTCCGCCTCGGCGAGCTTCGCGACGACACGCTGGGCGTCCGGGTAGCTGTCGTAGGTGCCGAGGACGTCCCCGCGCGGCAGCGTCGGGAAGGCCTGGGCGGTGCGTCCGGCGAACGGGCTCTGGTTGCTCACCCAGCCATCATCCACCGGGCACCTTGCGATCGCACGTACGCCTCCCGGGAACCTCCGGGGCGACGGCGACGGCGACGTCGACAGCAGCGACAGCAGCGACAGCGACGACAACTGCGGGTCGACCCCGTGTGTCGTCTCAGCGTCCGCGGGGTCCGCTCGTCCCCGGCCCGAGCGGCAGCGACTACGCTGGACGGGTGAGCGCCACGAAGGTCTTCGTCGCCCGCCTCGCCGGGTGCTCCGTCTTCGACCCCGCGGGCGACCGCGTCGGTCGCGTCCGGGACGTCCTGGTCGTGTACCGCCGCGTCGACGCCCCGCACGTCGTCGGGCTCATCGTCGAGGTGCCGGGCAAGCGCCGCATCTTCCTGAGCATCGGCCGCGTCACGTCGATCGGCGCCGGTCAGGTCATCACCACCGGCATCGTCAACATGCGCCGCTTCGAGCAGCGCGGTGGCGAGGTCCGCGTCATCGCGGAGATGCTCGGTCGCAAGGTCCTCATCAAGAAGGAGCGCATCCGCGCAACCATCGAGGACGTCGCGATCGAGGACCGCGGACAGGGCGACTGGGAGGTGTCGCAGCTCTTCCTCCGGAAGCCGAAGACGACCCCGTCCCCGTTCGGCAAGGGCCCGACGACGTTCGCCACCTGGAACGAGGTCACCGAGGACGAGCTCCCCGGCGAGGCCCAGTCCGCCGAGCACGTCATCGCCGCGTACTCCGACCTGCTGCCGGCCGACCTGGCCTCGACGCTGCTCGACCTGCCCGAGGAGCGCCGGTTCGAGGTCGCCGAGGAGCTCCCCGACGACCGGCTCGCCGACGTGCTCGAGGAGATGCCCGACCAGGAGCGCATCGAGATCCTCACCCGCCTCGAGGACGCCCGCGCCGCCGACGTGCTCGACCAGATGCAGCCCGACGACGCCGCCGACGTGCTCGCGCAGTTCCCCGACGACCGGAGCGAGGCCCTGCTGCAGCTCATGGAGCCGGAGGAGGCGCAGGACGTCCGCATGCTCCTGGAGTACGAGCCGGACACCGCCGGTGGTCTCATGACGACGGAGCCCGTCATCGTCTCGGCGGACGCGACCGTGGCCGAGGGCCTGGCGCTCATCCGCCGGCACGAGCTCGCTCCGGCACTCGGCGCGAGCGTCTGCGTGGTACTGCCGCCCTACGAGCCGCCGACCGGTCGGTTCCTCGGGCTCGTGCACTTCCAGCGCATGCTCCGCTACCCGCCGAACGAACGCCTCGGCACGCTCATCGACCAGCAGACCGAACCGGTCCGCGTGGACGCCAGTGCCGCCGAGGTCACCCGCGTGATGGCGACCTACAACCTCGTGTCCGTCCCCGTGGTCGACGACGCCCACCGTCTGGTCGGGGTGGTGACGATCGATGATGTCCTCGACCACGTCCTGCCGGACGACTGGCGAAGTCGGGGCGAGGGGGATGCCCCCTCGCGACTCCGCCAACGCCAGCGCAAGACGCCCGTGACGACGGGAAGGAGGACCACCCGTGGCCCGAACGGATGACGCCCGACAGGAGCGACTCGACTCCCCCAAGGGCATGCGCACGCGCGTGCTCCCGACCCGACGCCGTGGTCGCGGCGACACCTTCGGTCGCGCAACCGAGGGCATCGCACGTGCGATGGGCACGCCCTGGTTCCTGGTCGGCCTGACGCTCTTCTGTGCGCTGTGGATGGGCTACAACACCCTCGCACCGAAGCCGTGGCAGTTCGACTCGGCTGCGATCGGCTTCACCGCGCTCACGCTGGTGCTCTCGCTGCAGGCCTCGTACGCAGCGCCGCTCATCCTGCTCGCGCAGAACCGGCAGGACGACCGCGACCGCGTGCAGTTCGAGCAGGACCGCCAGCGTGCCGAGCGGAACCTCGCGGACACCGAGTACCTGGCGCGCGAGGTCGTCGCCCTGCGCCTGGCGATGCGGGACATGGCGTCGAAGGACTTCATCCGCGCCGAGATCCGCTCACTGCTCGAGGAGCTCGACCGCCGCGACCAGGAAGAGGCCGCACTGCGCGCCGACGCCGTCGACGACAGCGAGGGAGCGACGAGCGCGCGTGGCTGACGACTCCCCCGCGGCGACCGACGAACAGCTCGGCGCCGCGGTCCTCGCTGCGCTCGGTCGCGTGATCGACCCCGAGATCCGCCGCCCCGTCACGGAGCTCGACATGATCCGCGGGGTGGACGTGCAGCCGGGAGGCTCGGTGCGCGTCGACCTGCAGCTCACCATCGTCGGGTGCCCGGCCGCCGACACCATCGAGCGCGACGTGCGGTCGGCCGCCGGTTCCGTGGACGGCGTGCAGCACGTCGACGTCGACGTCTCCGTGATGAGCCCGGCGACCCGCACCGCGCTCACCGAGCGACTCCGCGCCGGTCGACCGCGCGGCGTGCAGTTCACCCCGGACTCGCTCACCCGGGTCATCGCCGTGACGAGCGGCAAGGGCGGGGTCGGCAAGTCGACGGTCACGGTGAACCTGGCGGTCGCCCTTGCAGCGGCCGGGCAGCGGGTCGGGATCGTCGACGTGGACGTGCACGGCTTCAGCGTCCCCGGTCTGATGGGACTGACCGACGAACACGGTGTGGCACCCCGCCCGACCCGCGTCGACAGCATGATCCTGCCGCCGGTCGCCCACGAAGTGAAGGTCGTCTCGATCGGCATGTTCGTCGACGACGTCTCCACGGCGGTGTCCTGGCGTGGTCCGATGCTGCACCGCACGGTCGCGCAGTTCCTGACCGACGTGTGGTTCGGCGACCTCGACGTGCTCCTGCTCGACCTGCCGCCCGGTACCGGCGACGTGGCCATCTCGGTCGGGCAGCTGCTCCCCCACGCCGAGGTGCTCGTCGTCACGACGCCCCAGGCCGCGGCGGCCGACGTCGCCGAGCGCAGCGGGGTCGTGGCGCGGCAGACCGGCCAGCGGGTCATCGGCGTCGTGGAGAACATGGCGGGGCTCGTGCAGCCCGACGGCAGCGTCCTGCACCTGTTCGGCGAGGGCGGCGGCGACGAGACCGCCGCACGGCTCTCCCGCGGGCAGGACGTCCCCGTGCCGGTGCTCGGACGCGTGCCGCTCTCGGTGCCGCTCCGGGAGGGCGGGGACACCGGGGTGCCCGTCGTGCTCGGCGCACCGGAGGACCCCGCTGCGGTCGCCCTGCGGGCCGTGGCCGGGTCGATCACCATGATGGGGCGGGGCCTGGCCGGACGGAAGCTCGGGCTCACCCTGTCCTGACCGATCACCTCGCGGGTCGACGCGCCCGCTAGCGTGACTGCATGGACAGCACCGACCACGTCACCGTCGACTGGGACGCCGCCCGCGACACGAACCGGGCGAACTGGGACGACCGGGTCCCCATCCACGAGGGCGCGTACGACGTCGCCGCGCTCGACGACCCGGCGCACCGCTCGGACGTCGTCCGCGACGACCTCCCCGCACTGACGCCGTGGCTGCCCGGCGGGACGCTCGCGGGGCTCGACGTCTGCCACCTGCAGTGCCACATCGGCACCGACACGGTCTCCCTCGCCCGTGAGGGTGCCCGGCTCACCGGGGTCGACTTCTCCGCGCCGGCGCTCGCGTCCGCAGCGGCCCTGGCCGACCGGCTCGGCCTCGACGTCACCTGGGTGGAGACCGACGTGCTCGACGCCCGCGCCGCCGTCACCGGGGACTTCGACGTCGTCTACACGAGCATCGGCACGATCTGCTGGTTGGACGACCTCGACCGCTGGGCCGCACAGGTCGCGGGGCTCCTCCGACCGGGCGGGGTGTTCTTCATCCGCGACGGCCACCCGGCGCTGTACGCCCTGGACGAGGACGCCGCGGAGCTCGTGACGCGGCACCGGTACTTCCCCGACGGCACGGCGCAGCAGTGGGAGGGCACGGGCACCTACGTCGGCGAGGGCACCGTCGCGAACACCCGCACCTACGAGTGGCCGCACCCACTGTCCGAGGTCGTGAACGCCCTGCTCGGCGCCGGCCTGCGCCTGCTGCGCCTGGACGAGGGGCGGACGCTGCCGTGGCGCTTCAGCCCCCGCATGGAGGAGGACGGGCACGGCTCGTGGGTCTGGCCCGCCGCGGACCGCGACCGGATGCCCACGACGTTCACGATCGTCGCGACACGCGACTGATGACGGACGGGAGGCCCGGTGCCAGCTGGCACCGGGCCTCCCGTCCGTCGTGTCGTGGCGGAAGCCGCGTCAGGTCGCCTCGGTGTCGAAGGGGGCCGGCTCGCCCTCGGCGAGCGGCACCACCGGTGCCGTCGCCCGCACCTTCGACGCGGACACCTGCGCGGTCTCCACCGCCGCCATGCTGCCGGCGGTCGCACCCCCGGAGTCGAGCAGGGCGTCGCGGATGATGCGACGGGGGTCGTACTGCCGGGGGTCGAGCTTCTGCCAGTCGACGTCGTCGAACTCGGGGCCCATCTCCTCGCGCATGCGGTCCTTCGCGGTGTCGGCGAAGCGGCGGACCGCCTTGACGAACTCGGCGAGCTTCTGCGCGTACATCGGCAGGCGCTGCGGTCCGAGCAGCAGCACCGCGATGATCCCGATGATCAGGATCTTGTTGAAGTCGATGGACACGGCAACGAGCGTAACCCGTCCCACTGCGCCGCACCCGTAGAGTTGACCTCCGAACGGAGTGTGCGTGTCAGAGAAAGAGTCGAACTGGAAGTTCGCCGAGGACATCGTCTCGGAACCCGAGGTGATCGCCCGAGCGCGAGAGCACTCCCTGGAACTCGGGGTCGAGGCGATCTCCCCCGCGATCGGCGCCCAGATCGCCGTCGTCGCAGCGGCCTCACGCGCGACGAGCATGATCGAGATCGGTACCGGACTCGGGGTGTCGGGGCTGTACCTGCTGCGCGGTGCGCCGGACGCCACCCTCACGACGATCGACGTCGAGGTCGACCACCAGCAGTACGCCCGTGACGCCTACGTCGCCGCCGGCACCGCTCCGTCGCGCGTCCGGCTGATCCCGGGACGGGCGAACCAGGTCCTGCCGCGGATGAACGAGGCGTCGTACGACGTCGTGCTCGTCGACGCCGACCCGGAGCACGTCATCGAGTACGTGGAGCACGGACTCCGGCTCGCGCGCGTCGGGGGCACGGTGCTCGTGCCGCACGCGCTCTGGCGGGGTCGGGTCGCGGACCCGGTGCGCCGGGACCGCGCGACCACGGACTTCCGACTGCTGCTCACCGAGGTGTCGACGTCGGGTGCGGTCCGGAGCGCGCTCTCCCCCGCCGGGGACGGGCTGCTGCAGATGACGAAGGTCTCCGCCTGACCTGACCCGCGCGGCCGCATCGACCGACCGCGGGACGCACAGGAGGCCCGGAGCGTACGCGCTCCGGGCCTCCTGTCGTGGTGCGTCGACGGACTAGGCGGAGACGACCTCTGCCAGTGCGTCGTGGAGTTCCTTGGCCTCGGCGTCGTTGACCGAGACCACCAGGCGGCCTCCACCTTCGAGCGGAACCCGCACGATGATGAGTCGACCCTCCTTGACAGCCTCCATCGGCCCGTCACCGGTCCTCGGCTTCATCGCTGCCATCAGATGTCCCCTTTCGTGCAGAAGATGCTCGCCCATTATCCCGTACCGAGGGGGCAACTGCGAAACCGCCCAGGTTGGGGGTGTCGGAATGCGACGTTCTCGCGGCTCGGAGTGGTCACCTTGGCGTGTGCCGAACATCCGCTCCATGCTGCGTCCACAGGCTGATCCAGTCGCCGAGGCGGTGCCGACGGGCATGCGCATCGCCGGTGCGTTCTCGTGGCGCTTCCTCGTGACGGTGGCCGCCCTGGCCGTCGTCGTGGCCCTGGTGGTGCTGCTGCAGGACATCGTGGTGCCGTTCCTGGTCGGGCTGCTCGTCTGTGCGCTGCTCGCCCCGTTCTCGGCGTTCCTGCAACGGCACCGGTGGCCGAAGTGGCTCGCAGTGCTCACGGCCTGCATCTCGGTCGTGGTGGTGCTCGGGATCCTGGCGCTCGTCGTCACCGCGCAGATCCGCTACGACCTGCCGACCCTCGAGCGTCGACTCACGAGCAACGTGCAGACCTTCCAGACCCTCCTCGCGACCGAGCCGTTCGGCATCACCTCGGCGCAGGTCACGAAGTACCTGGCGGAGGCGACGAAGTTCCTGCAGACCCACGTCGCGTCGATCCTGTCCGGGGCAGCGGAGGCCGGCAGCGGCCTGGTGCACGCCCTCGAGGGGCTCTTCATCGTGGTCTTCACGACGATCTTCGTGCTGATCGACGGTCACCGGATCTGGTCGTGGGTGGTCCGGATCTTCCCGCGTCGCTCCCGCGGCCGCATCGACGCGGCCGGTCAGGCGGGGTGGAAGACCCTCACCAGCTTCATCCGCGTCCAGCTCGTCGTCGCGGTGACCGACGCGCTCGGCATCGTCATCGGAGCACTCGCCCTCGGGCTGCCGCTCGCCGTGCCGATCGGCGTGATCGTGTTCTTCGGCGCGTTCGTCCCGGTGGTCGGGGCGATCGTCGCCGGCATCGTCGCCGTGCTCATCGCGCTGGTCTTCAACGGGCTCGTGCCGGCGCTGGTCATGCTCGGCGTCGTCGTGGTCGTGCAGCAGCTCGAGAGCCACGTGCTGCACCCGTTCCTCACCGGCTCGGCCGTCCGCGTGCACCCGCTCGGCGTCGTGCTCGGCGTCACCGCGGGCACGACGATCGCCGGCGTCGTCGGTGCGTTCTTCGCGGTGCCGTTCATCGCGACCGTGAACGCGATGGTGCACGCCGCAGCCGAGTGGCGTCCCGGCGAGGACCCGTCGGACACGGCCGCCGCGGAGGACTCAGACGACCGCGAGGTCGACCGCGGCGAGAGCGATCCCGGCGGGGACGGTCACGGCGCCGCCGATCCCGGCGGGATCGATCACGGCGGGGTCGATCACGGCGGGGTCCAGTCGTAGCCGTCGACCCACCAGCACGTGTACAGCCAGACGAACTGCAGGCCGATGCACACGGCGACCAGCAGCACCCGGTACACCCGCGACCTCGGCAGGGCGACGATGCCCAGCAGCGGCGCGATCGGCAGCAGGATGCGCCAGGTGCTCGACTGCGGGAAGAACACCGCCAGCAGGTAGACGACGTACGCGACGCCCCACAGGCGGAGCTCCAGGTCGATGCGCCGCGCGGCGGGGTGGAACACGAAGACCGCGAACCCGACCACCGCCACGGCGAGCAGGACCCCGCCCGCCGGCTGCCCGAACCACCACCCGGCGCCCTGGATCCACGGCGCGAACGGGACGAGCTCCTTCCACCCGATGTACGACGACCGCCAGGCGAGCTCCGTGTCCGTGTAGGCCTTCGGCACCCCCGTCACCGCCCATGCGATCGCGGGCCACGCGAGCCCGACGAGCCCGGAGACCGCGGCGACGGTCAGCGGTGGTACGGCCGTGCGCAGGGTCGGCCGCGCCGCCTCGCGCACCCACGACGGTCGGATCGTCCAGGCGGCCAGGAACAGCGCCACGAGGAACGCGAACGCCAGTCCGGTCGGTCGGGTCATGCCGAGCAGCAGCACGACGGGCAGCATCGTCCACCAGCGCCGATCGACCATCAGCAGCAGGGCGACCAGCAACAGGAAGAGCCCCATCGCCTCGGCGTAGGCGACCTGGAACACGGCGGACACCGGCGCGACGCAGAACAGCACCGTGGCGAAGGTCGCCCGGCCGTCGTCGAGGAAGCGACCCATCAGCCGCCGGAACACCAGCGCGGCACCCCACCCCGCGACCAGCGACACCACGACGGCGACGGCCTCGAACGAGGCACCCGTGAGCACCATCAGGCCGCGCACGAGGAACGGGTAGGCGGGCATGAACGCCCACGCGTTCTCCGTCACGTGGCCCGCGGCGTCCACCGGCAGGGTGGAGGGGTACCCGTTCGACGCGATCACGCGGTACCAGGCGCCGTCCCAGATGGCGGCGAAGGACAGGTACGACGGACGTGCGGCGGTGAACGAGTTCGCGGTCTGCACACCGGCGAAGGCCAGGAGCATCGCCCCCGTCACGAGCCGTGCGACCACGTAGACGACGGTCACCCGCAGCCACCACGGCACGAGTCGGTAGCGCGCCCGCAAGCGCTCGGAGGTCGAGTGCCCCGCGACGGTGCGCGCGGGGCCGGTGGTCACGCCGTCAGCCACCGACGCAGGCCGTCCTCGACCGCGGTGATCTGCTCGACGGGCACCTGCTCGTCGTCGTGGTGCGCGAAGACCGGCTCACCCGGACCGTAGTTGACCGCGGGGACGCCGAGCGCCGAGAAGCGGGCGACGTCGGTCCAGCCGTACTTCGGACGCGGAGCGGGGCCGCCGACCGCGGCCACGAACTGCTGCGCGAGCGGGGCGTCGAGCCCGGGCCGAGCACCGGCGGCGAGGTCGACGATCTGCACGTCGTACCCGTCGAACAGCTCGCGGATGTGCGCGACCGCCTCGTCGGCACTGCGCGACGGCGCGAAGCGGTAGTTCACGTGCACCATCGCCTCGTCCGGGATGACGTTGCCCGCGATGCCACCGGTGATGCCGACGGCGTTCAGGCCCTCGCGGTACTCGAGACCGTCGACCGTGACGGTCCGCGGCTCGTAGGCGGCGAGCGTCGCCAGGATCGGTGCCGTCTTGTGGATCGCGTTGTCGCCGATCCAGCTGCGCGCACTGTGGGAGCGCTTGCCGAAGGTCCGGACCTCGGCTCGGAGGTTGCCGTTGCACCCGCCCTCGATCTGCGCGCCCGACGGCTCACCGAGGATCGCGAAGTCGCCGGCGAGCAGCTCGGGACGGGTCCGCGCGAGCCGCCCGAGGCCGTTGAGGGAGTCGCTGACCTCCTCGTGGTCGTAGAACACCCACGTGACGTCGACGTTCGGCTCGGCGAGGTCGTGCGCGAGCTTGAGCTGCACCGCACAGCCGGCCTTCATGTCGACCGTCCCGCGGCCCCAGAGGATCTCGGTGCCGTCGTCCGTGGTGCGGAACTCGGTCGGCAGGTTGCCGTTGAGCGGCACAGTGTCGATGTGCCCGGCGATCACGACCCGGCGATCGCGGCCGAGCTGCGTCCGCGCGACGATCGCGTCGCCGTCGCGGACCACCTCGAGGTGGGGCAGCGCCGACAGCGCTGCCTCGATCGCGTCGGCGAGGGGTCCTTCGTTCCCGGACACCGACTCGATGTCGCAGATGGCACGCGTGATGTCGATGGACGAGGCGGTGAGGTCGAGCTGCTCCGGCATGCGGTCAGCGTACCGGCCGTGTCCCTCAGCGATCGGTGAGGCGACCACCTGGGGACGGAGGCCGTCCGTCCACAGCACCCGCGCCTCCAGACCGGGCGGACCGGGGACGCGACCGTTCTCCACAGACCGTCTCCCTGGACGGGTCGTCGCCCGGCGCGCTCGCTACCCTGGTGGCGTGACCGACGCGACCGCTGCCACCGACCGACCCACGCACGCCTGGGGCCACGGCCTCGCGACGATCGCCGCCGACGGCACCACCCTCGACACGTGGTACCCGGAGACGCACCTCGGCGCGCGACCGGCCGACGCGGTACTCCCGCCCGAGCTCGAGGCGCACGTCGGCGACGACCCGCGGCGCGAGGTCCGGATCGAAGCGGTGACGACCGAGATCGTCATCGACGACGCACCGGCCAGCACGCCCGACGCCTACCTGCGGCTGCACCTGCTCAGCCACCTGCACGTGCGACCGAACGAGGTCTCGCTCGACGGCGTCTTCGGCCACCTGCCGATCGTCGCGTGGACCAACGCCGGCCCCGTCCACCCCGATGCCCTGACGCGCTTGCGTCCCGCGCTGCAGCGCGCGGGCATCGCCGTGCACGCGGTCGACAAGTTCCCCCGCCTGCTCGACTACGTGGTGCCGGACCGCGTGCGCATCGGCGACGCGAACCGCGTGCGGCTCGGCGCGCACCTCGCACCCGGTACGACGGTCATGCACGAGGGCTTCGTGAACTTCAACGCCGGCACGCTCGGTGACGCCATGATCGAGGGCCGGGTGTCCCAGGGCGTGGTCGTGGGCAACGGCACCGACATCGGCGGTGGCGCGTCCATCATGGGCACGCTGTCCGGCGGCGGGACGCACCGGGTGTCGCTCGGGGAACGGGCGCTCCTCGGGGCGAACGCCGGCCTCGGCATCTCGCTCGGTGACGACTCCGTGGTCGAGGCCGGGCTCTACGTGACGGCGGGCACGAAGGTCGTCCTGGTCGGCGCGGCGCCGAGCCCCGACGGCACGCCCCGCACCGTGAAGGCGGCGGAGCTGTCGGGGGTGCCGAACGTGCTGTTCCGGCGCAACTCGCTCTCCGGCGCGGTCGAGGCCCTGCAGCGCCAGGGGCAGGGCATCCAGCTCAACACGGCGCTGCACGCGTAGCGCGCCGCGCCGCCGCGCCTCCGCGCCACCGCGGCACCGCGCCTCCGCGAGAGGGGCGCACCACGACGAGACACCGCCGAATCCGGCGGTGTCTCGTCGCGTCCGCGCCGTCTCGGCACGGCGACGGCGGCTCGTGTCGGCGTCGGCAAGCCCTGCGTCGGCCTCGATGCTGCGCGAGTGGGCGGGGCGGACAGGGCGAAACCGGGCATACCTGGCCGAATCGGGCGTACCTGGTCCGCTGGAACGACCAGGTACGCCCGGTTCCGCCTGCCATGTCGAGCGTGATGGGAAGGAACGGGCGGAGCGTCGGACGGGAGGCGCGGCACCAGCCCGCACCACGCCTCCCGTCCGACGCCGCTCGCGATCGCTCTCGGCTCACCGAGCGGGCAGGACACGCCGCGCGCACGTTGCCCAGCGGGCACGAACCGTCGGCACGCGGCGCCGAGCGTGACAGAAAAGGCCCGCTCGCGGAACGCGAGCGGGCCTCCCGGCAGCAGGGAGCCCGGTGTCAGCGCGCGGGCAGGTCCCGCTCCGGGTGCCCCACGTAGAGCTGCTGCGGACGGCCGATCTTGTTCAGCGGGTCGTTGTTCAGCTCACGCCACTGCGCGATCCACCCCGGCAGACGCCCGATGGCGAACAGCACCGTGAACATCCGCGGCGGGAAGCCCATCGCTCGGTAGATGATGCCCGTGTAGAAGTCGACGTTCGGGTAGAGCTTGCGGCTGACGAAGTACTCGTCCTCGAGTGCGATCTGCTCGAGCTCCATCGCGATGTCGAGCAGGTCGTCCTGCACCCCGAGCGACTGCAGGACCTCGTGCGCGGACTCCTTGACGAGCTTCGCGCGCGGGTCGTAGTTCTTGTAGACGCGGTGCCCGAAGCCCATGAGCTTCACCCCGCGCTCCTTGTTCTTCACCCGCTCCACGAAGCGCGACACCGGCTCGCCCGAGTCCTTGATCTGCTGGAGCATCTCGAGCACGGCCTCGTTCGCACCACCGTGCAGCGGCCCGTAGAGCGCGTTGATGCCGGCGGAGATCGACGCGAACATGTTCGCCTTCGTCGAGCCCACCAGGCGGACGGTCGACGTCGAGGCGTTCTGTTCGTGGTCCTCGTGCAGGATGAGGAGCCGCTCGAGCGCCTTCGACAGCACCGGGTTCGGCTCGTAGGGCTCGGCCATGGTGCCGAAGTTCAGGCGCAGGAAGTTGTCGACGAACGACAGCTTGTTGTCCGGGTAGAGGAACGCCTGGCCGATGGCCTTCTTGTGCGCGTAGGCGGCGATGACCGGGAGCTTGGCGAGGAGCCGGACGGTCTGCAGCTCGACCTTCTCCGGATCGTCGACGTCCATGTCGTCCTCGTAGTACGTGGACAGGGCGCTCACGGCACTCGACAGCACCGACATCGGGTGGGCCGAGTGCGGCAGTGCGTCGAACAGGCGACGGAGGTCCTCGTGCAGCAGCGTGTGCCGACGGATGCGGGCGTCGAAGCCCTCGAGCTCCTCGGCGGTGGGGAGCTCGCCGTAGATGAGCAGCCAGGCGACCTCGAGGTACGTGCACCCCGACGCGACCTGGTCGATGGGGTACCCGCGGTAGCGCAGGATGCCCTGGTCGCCGTCGATGTAGGTGATGGCGCTCTTCGTCGCGCCGGTGTTGACGAAGCCGTAGTCGAGCGTGTTCAGCCCGGTCTGCTTCTTCAGCGAGGAGATGTCGATGGCGGATGCGCCGTCGACGCTCGGCAGGATCGGGAACTCCGCCGTGCCACCCGGGAAGGTCAGCGTCGCGGTCTCCGTCGACTCCGCGGCGGCGGGGCTCACGGGGACGGGCGTGGTGGGCGGTGTGGCCGTCTTCTGAGCGTCGTTGGCAGTGTCAGTCACGACGACAGCCTAACTGCGCCGACTGTCGGTCGTGCACCACCGGAAGGCGGAGATCTGGTGGATTCCACGGATTGTGCAGGGAGCGCACGGTGGTCTGGTCCCGAGCCGCGGCCGGGAGGCGCGACCCACCTCGGTCAGGAGGCCGCGAGTCTCCTCGTGCTCGCCAGGCGCTGCGCCGCGGCCGCGATCCGGTCGTCGGTCGCGGTGAGCGCCACCCGCACGTGCTCCGCACCCGCGGGCCCGTAGAAGGTCCCGGGAGCGACGAGGATGCCCCGCTCCGCCAGCCAGCCCACGGTGTCGAGTGCCGGCTCGCCCCGGGTGGCCCAGAGGTAGAGGCCGGCCTGGCTGTGGTCGATCCGGAAGCCCGCGCCTTCGAGTGCCCGTCGGAGCATGTTCCGGCGGGCGCGGTAGCGGGCCTTCTGCTGCTGCACGTGCGTGTCGTCGGCGAGGGCGACGATCATCGCGTCCTGCACGGGCAGCGGCGGCATCATGCCGGTGTGCTTCCGCACCGCGAGCACCTCCGCCAGGATCGCTGCGTCCCCGGCGACGAAGGCGGCGCGGTAGCCAGCCAGGTTCGACTGCTTCGACAGCGAGTACACGCTGAGCACACCGTCGACACGGTCCCCCACGACACGGGGGTCGAGGATCGACGGGGTCGGCGCCGCGTCGTACGGCGGCTCCCACCCGAGTTCGGCGTAGCACTCGTCGCCGACGACGACCGCGCCGAGCTCCCGTGCCCGTGCGACCGCGGCGCGCAGCTGTTCGACGGAGAGCACGCGGCCGTCCGGGTTGCCCGGCGAGTTCAACCACACGAGCTTCGTGGTCTCCGGCCAGGCGGCGGGGTCGTCCGAGGCCAGCGCCTCGGCGCGCACGAGTGCGGCGCCGAGCTCGTACGTCGGGTACGCGGCCTCCGGGAACACGACGGTGTCGCCGGGTCCGATGCCGAGCCAGAGCGCGAGCCCGGCGATGAACTCCTTCGAGCCGATCGTCGGGAGCACCTGCTCCGGGGTGAGCGTGACGCGCTGCCGTCGGCCGTACCAGTCGGCGATCGCCTCTCGCAGCGCGGGCGTGCCGGCGACCTGCGGGTAGGCGTGCGCATCGGTCGCACGGGCCAGGGCCCGGCGGACGACCTCGGGGGTCGGGTCGACGGGCGAGCCGACGCTCAGGTCGACGAGGCCGCCCTCGTACGCCGCTGCGCGCTGCTTGAACGGGACGAGCTGGTCCCAGGGGAAGTCGGGGAGGTCGAGCGCCACGGATCGGTCCGGGGTCAGCCGCGCGGCGGCTCGGCCATGACGACCGGGTGGTCCTTGTGGATCACACCGACCTTCGCGGCACCGCCGGGCGAGCCGACCTCCTCGAAGAACTCGACGTTGGCCTTGTAGTAGTCGGCCCACTCGTCCGGGAGGTCGTCCTCGTAGTAGATCGCCTCGACCGGGCAGACCGGCTCGCACGCACCGCAGTCGACGCACTCGTCGGGGTGGATGTACAGCGACCGGTCACCCTCGTAGATGCAGTCGACCGGGCATTCGTCGATGCAGGCGCGGTCCTTGACGTCGACACAGGGCTGGGCGATCACGTAGGTCACGGTGCGGGTGCTCCCTTCGGACTGAGCATGTCGAGTCTACTCGCGGCGCCCGGGAGCCTCGGACCGCGCAGGGTCCGAGGGCGGCGCGGCAGCCGACCCCGGTGAAGCGGGACCGCCCCCGGTCGACGCCGCGGCGGCGCGGGCACGGAGTCCGGACAGGTCGGGCCACGCGAGGGTGAACGCCGCGATCGCCGCCGGTGCGAAGGTCCAGACGTACCCGGCGAGGTTCGCGAGCACGAGCGGTGAGGACTGACCGCCGACGCTCACCAGGACCTGCGTCGCGACGATGATCGCGATGCCGGCCGCTGCGACCATCACCCGCGAGCGGTACAGGAGCCGCAGGCCGACCACCAGCCCGAGCACGATGAGCGTGGTCAGGACCATCCCGACCGGGAGACCCGCGATGCGCTGCTGGTGCGTGACGGTCCCGAGCGCACCGACGAGGAGGCCGGCGACCGCGGCGACGACGACCGCCGTCACCTTGCCCTGGCGGGTGAGCTCGGCGAAGGTCTCGGGTGCGCGGGGCACCGGGTCAGCGTCGTGGCGGAACGCCTCGACCGCGGGGGCCTCCTGCCGGACCCCGTGCGGCATCACCCAGGTCAGGCGCTGCGGGTCGGTCGGGTCCACGGGGTCGACGGTAACCTGCGACCGGTACTGCTCGACGGCGGCACGGACCTTCGCCCGGACGAGGACGACGTCGACGGTCAGGTCGGCCTCGGCGGAGTCGGCGGGGACGATCATCGAGAACGGGACCTCCTCCGCACGGGCGGCGTACCGGGCGGCGTGGTGCACCCGAACGTGGTCCGGGTGCCCGTACCCGCCGTCGTCGGCGTAGCTGACCACCGCGTCGGCCCCCGTGGAGCGGATCGCCGCGCGCACGTCGTCGACGACCTCGCCGAGGTCGGCCGCGGTGAGCGAGTCGACCGGGGCGTCGTCGGCGGCCGTGGCGCGACCGTCCGGTCCCCACTGCATGCCGGAGTCGCTGTACCGCCGCTCGGGCAGGTCGGTGGGACGCGCTCCCCTGCCGCCGAGCCACAGGTGCGCCGGACCCCCGAGGGCGGCCAGTGCGGCGGCGATCTCGGTCTCGCGGTGCGCGGCGACTCGGGGTCCGTCGCCGAAGAGCGGTGCGAGGGCCTCGGTGAGCATCTCGCCGCGTTCGCCCCGGGTCGCGGTGAGGACGGTCACCTCGGCACCGAGCTCCAGCAGGGTGGCGATGGTGCCGCCCGACGACAGGGTCTCGTCGTCGGGGTGGGCGTGCACGAACAGGACGCGCTCGGGACGCGGTGCGGGAGCCTTGGACATCGCGTCCCAGGGTACTTCGCTAGCGGGGCGTGACGATGTACGTCGCGGTCACGCCGTCCTTGGACTCGGACACCGTCAGCACCACGCGGTGCGTGTCACTGCGGAACAACCCGAACGCGCTCGACGCGTCGGCGCGCTTCGCGGACTCGGTGTACCCGGCGGCCGCGAGCTGCTCGGTGGCCGCCTGGAAGTCGTCGACCGCGGCCACGCGGACCTGCACCACCCACCCGGAGCCGTTCGGTCCAGCCCCACCACCGAGCACGGTGCCGTCGACGAGCGGGACGTCCGCGGTCGGGAACCCGTCCGGCACCTTGCCGTCGCTCGTGACCCCGGTGCCCGACAGCGCCGCGTCGAGCGCACCGTCGATGCCGCCCGCCACCGACGCCATGCCGTCCTGGATCGCCTTGCCGTCGATCCCCTGCACCGTCTCGCTGACGTTCGAGGCGACCGACGACCCGAGGTCGGTGGCCTGCCGCACCGCGTCGGCGGAGCAGCCGGTCAGGCCCGCCAGGGCGATGCCCGCGGTGACGGCGGCGATGAGGGTCCGGGTCGTGCGCATGCGGACACCCTAGGTGGACTGCCGGGAGGCGCGGCGTGCGTTCCCTGGGAAACCTCCCGCCCGCCTCCTTCCCGCGGAACGCAACGATGGCGACTGCTCGCAGCGTCGTGCCGCTGCGTACTGCCGCCGAGGTTGCGTTTCGCGGAGGGGGGTCAGGCGAGGTAGGTGCGAGCGGCGGCCGTCAGGGCGTCGACACCGACCGGGATCGCCGTCTCGGCCTGCGGCGCGTAGAACGGCGAGTGGTTGCTCGGGATCTCCTCGCCGCGACGGAACAGCTCCTGGTCGGTGATGCCGGTGAACCAGTACACGAGGGGCACCCCCGCCGCGGTGGCGAGCTGCCCGACGTCTTCCGACGCCATCGCGAGCCCGATCTCGAGGTCGCGGGCGTCCGGCACGACACCACGGAGCGCCTCGAGCACCCGCTTCGCCGCATCCGCGTCGTTCACGGTGACCTCGGCGCCGGGGGCGCGTTCGATCGTCGGGGCGGACAGCCCCCCGGCGTCGCTCTCGGCCCGCACGATGCGCTCGATCGAGGCGATGATGCGCTCGCGGGTCTCCTCGTTGCGGGCACGCGTCGAGATCTCGATCACGGCCTGGTCCGGGATGATGTTCGGTCGGGTCCCCGCGTGGAAGTTGCCGACGGTGACGACGCCGGCGTCGGAGGGCGAGACCTCGCGCGAGACCACGGTCTGCAGTCGCACGACGGCGCTCGCGGCGGTGACGATCGGGTCGAGCGAGGCCTGCGGCGCCGACCCGTGCGCACCGCGGCCGTTGAACGTGACCGTCAGGCGGTCGCTGGACGCCATCACGGGACCGCTGCCGACCGCCACGACGCCGACCGGTGCCGGCGCCGAGTGCTGCCCGAGGACCACGTCCGGCTTCGGGAAGCGCTCGACCAGGCCGTCCTCGATCATCGCGCGGGCACCCGAGATGACCTCTTCGGCCGGCTGGAACACGGCGACGACCGTGCCGTGCCAGGCGTCGCGGGTGTCGACGAGGCGCTCGAGGGTGCCGAGCAGCCACGTGACGTGGATGTCGTGCCCGCAGGCGTGCATGGTCGGCACCTCGACGCCCTCGTCGTCGCGGCCGGTGTGCGCGCTCGCGTAGGGCAGGCCGGTGCGCTCCTGCACGGGCAGGCCGTCCATGTCGGCGCGGAGCCACACGACCGGGCCGTCGCCGTTCGACAGGACGCCCACGACACCCGTGCCGCCGACGCCCGACGTGACCTCGATCCCCCCGATCTCGGCGAGCCGGTCGGCGATGACACCGGCGGTGCGGTGCTCCTGGAAGCCGAGCTCCGGGTGGGCGTGCAGGTCCTGGTACAGGGAGAGGAGGTCGAGGGTCACCCGTCCACCGTAACCCCGGAGCCGGCGAGCGCAGACGCCGACGGCCCGGCCACCTCGTGCGGTGACCGGGCCGTCGGACGGACGCAGTGCCTCCAGGCCGTCGCAGGGCGACGTGCCGTCGCAGTGCTGTTACGCGTCCTGGCGCTTCAGGCGGGCGTACGCACGCTGGCGTGCCTGCGCGTCGAGCTCGACCTTGCGGATGCGGACGTGGTCGGGGGTGACCTCGACGCACTCGTCCTCGCGCGCGAACTCCAGGCACTCCTCGAGGGAGAGCTGGCGCGACGGCGTCATCGACTCGAAGGAGTCGGCGTTCGCCGAACGCATGTTCGTGAGCTTCTTCTCCTTCGTGATGTTGACGTCCATGTCGTCGGCGCGCGAGTTCTCGCCGATGACCATGCCCTCGTAGACCTCCTCCGTCGGGTTGACGAAGAACGTCATGCGCTCCTGCAGGTTCGTGATGGCGAACGGCGTGACGACACCGGCGCGGTCGGAGACGATCGAGCCGTTGATGCGGGTCTGGATCGGGCCGGCCCACTCGTCGTAGCCGTGCGAGATCGCGTTCGCGATGCCGGTGCCGCGGGTCTCCGTGAGGAACGACGTGCGGAAGCCGATCAGGCCGCGCGACGGCACGATGAACTCCATGCGGATCCAGCCGGTGCCGTGGTTCGTCATGTTCTCCATGCGACCCTTGCGCGCGGCCATGAGCTGCGTGATCGCGCCGAGGTGCTCCTCCGGCGTGTCGATCGTCATGTGCTCGTAGGGCTCGAGGAGCTTGCCGTTCTCGTCACGCTTGGTGACGACCTGCGGCTTGCCGACCGTGAGCTCGAAGCCCTCGCGACGCATCTGCTCGACCAGGATGGCGAGCGCCAGCTCACCACGGCCCTGGACCTCCCAGGTGTCCGGGCGGCCGATGTCCTGCACCTTGAGCGAGACGTTGCCGATGAGCTCGCGGTCCAGGCGGTCCTTGACCATGCGGGCCGTGAGCTTGTGGCCCTTCACCTTGCCGACGAGCGGCGAGGTGTTGGTGCCGATCGTCATCGAGATCGCCGGGTCGTCGACCGTGATGGTCGGCAGCGGACGGACGTCCTCGGGGTCGGACAGCGTCTCGCCGATGGTGATCGTGTCGAAGCCGGCGACGGCGACGATGTCACCGGGGCCCGCGGACTCGGCCGGGAAGCGGTCGAGCGCCTTCGTGATGAGCAGCTCGGTGATGCGGGCGTTCGCGACGGTGCCGTCGTGCTTGACCCACGCGACCGTCTGCCCCTTCTTCATCGTGCCGTGGAAGATGCGGAGCAGCGCGAGGCGGCCGAGGAACGGCGAGGCGTCGAGGTTCGTGACGTGCGCCTGCAGCGGGTGCTCGTCGTCGTACGTCGGGGCCGGGACGTGCTGCAGGATCGCCTCGAACAGCGGCTCGAGGTCCTCGTTGTCGGGCAGCGAGCCGTCCTCGGGCTTGTTGCGCGACGCGGCACCGGCACGACCGGACGCGTAGACGACGGGCACGTCGAGGATCGCGTCGAGGTCGAGGTCGTCGACCTCGTCCGACAGGTCGGAGGCCAGGCCGAGCAGCAGGTCCTGCGACTCGGAGACGACCTCGTCGATGCGGGAGTCCGGGCGGTCCGTCTTGTTGACGAGCAGGATCACCGGGAGCTTCGCGGCGAGCGCCTTGCGGAGCACGAAGCGGGTCTGGGGCAGCGGGCCCTCGGACGCGTCGACGAGCAGCACGACACCGTCGACCATGGAGAGGCCGCGCTCGACCTCACCACCGAAGTCGGCGTGGCCGGGGGTGTCGATCACGTTGATCGTGATGCGACCGCCCGGGTTGAACTCCTCGGCGTGCTTCCCGTTGTAGAGCACCGAGGTGTTCTTCGCGAGGATGGTGATGCCCTTCTCGCGCTCGAGGTCGTTCGAGTCCATCATCCGGTCTTCGCCCTCGAAGTGGGCGTCGAACGAGTTGGTCTGCGTGAGCATCGCGTCGACGAGGGTGGTCTTGCCGTGGTCGACGTGTGCCACGATGGCGACGTTGCGCAGGTCGGACCGGGTGGCGAGCGCCATACAGGACATCCTTCAAGTGTTCGGAGAAGATCGGGCGGCCGGTCGTCTTGGACACATGGCACCCGCGGGCAGAACGCCCGACACGCCAGTCTACCGGTAGTTCGCAACCCTGAGGAGTACAGCGCATGACGCGACGGCGGACGTGGATCGAGATCACGATCGTCCTCATGCTCTCGCTGGGCGGCAGCGCGCTGTACTCGGTGCTGCAGATCATCGACGACCTGTCCCAGACGACTCCCCTCGGCGAGCAGTCCACGGCGCTGAACACGTCGACCACGACCGTGCAGTACGTCGACCTCGCGCGGCAGCTCGTCGGCATCGCGGTCGACCTCGCTCCGGTGGCGCTGGTCTGCTCCCTGCTCTGGAGTGCCCGCCGCCCGCACCTGCACCGCCTCGGGATCGACCGGTTCCGCGTCCGGCCGGACCTCGGCGGCGCGGCGCTCATCGCGCTCGGCATCGGCATCCCCGGGCTCGCGCTGTACTTCACGGGGCGGGCGCTCGGCTTCACCGTGGACGTCGACCCCGCGGCGCTGAACACCTACTGGTGGACCGTCCCCGTCCTGCTGCTCTCGGCGGTCCGGTCCGGGCTGCAGGAGGAGGTCATCGTCATCGGGTACCTGTACGAGCGACTCGGCGGCATCGGCTGGGGGCGGTGGCAGGTCATCCTGTCGACCGCGGTGCTGCGCGGGAGCTACCACCTCTACCAGGGGTTCGGCGCGTTCGTGGGGAACGCGGTGATGGGCGTCGTGTTCGGCTGGATCTACACGAAGTGGGGACGGCTCCTGCCCCTCGTCATCACGCACTGCCTGCTCGACGCCGTCGTCTTCGTGGGCTACCCCTTCGTGGCGCAGGCGTTCCCGCAGCTGTTCCGGTAGCGGTTCCGTCGCCGAGGCGACCGGGCGACGGACGGGAGGCGCGGTGCCAGCCGGCACCGCGCCTCCCGTCCGTCGTCTGGTCACGCGACCAGCTGGGGCACCTTCTCCGGGTAGTGGCAGGCAGCACGGTGGTCGCGCTCCGCGCCGCGGCGCGCGGCCTTCTCCGGCGCCTCGTCGCGGCAGCGCTGCTGCTCGGCCTCGGGCAGCATCGCGTACAGCGGGCACCGCGAGCGGAACCGGCAGCCCGTCGGACGTTCGGTCGGGCTGGGCGGGTCCCCCGGCAGCAGGATCGTCCTCCGCGACCGCTCGATGACAGGGTCCGGCACCGGCACGGCCGACATGAGCGCCGCCGTGTACGGGTGCATCGGGCGTTCGAAGACCTCGTCGACCGCGCCCTCCTCCACGGTGCGGCCGAGGTACATCACGCTGACCCGGTCCGCGACGTGCCGGATGACCGACAGGTCGTGCGACACGAACAGGTAGGACAGCCCGAGACGCGCCTTGAGGTCGGCGAGCAGGTTGAGCACCCCGGCCTGGATCGACACGTCGAGCGCGGACACCGGCTCGTCGAGCACGATGAGCTCCGGCTCGGTGGCGAGCGCCCGGGCGATCGAGATGCGCTGCCGCTGACCGCCCGAGAACTCGTGCGGGTAGCGGTCGGCCTCGGCGGCCCGGAGCCCCACGAGCCCGAGGAGCTCCGGTACCCGCTCGGCGATGCGGTCGGACGAGGCACCGATCGCGCGGAGCGGCTCGGCGACGACGTCGTAGACCGACATGCGCGGGTCGAGGCTCGCCGCGGGGTCCTGGAACACCATCGAGATGCGCTGCCGCAGCTGCTTCGACGCCGTGACCGGCTGTCCGAAGAGCTCGACCGTACCGTGCTCGGGGCGCTCGAGGTCCATCAGCTGGTGCAGCGTCGTCGACTTGCCGGAGCCGGACTCTCCCACGAGGCCCAGGGTCTCACCCTTCCGGATGTCGAGGTCGACACCGTCGACGGCGAAGACCTGCCCGACCTTCCGCTTGAAGAGCGCACCGCGCAGGAGCGGGAAGGTCTTCGTCAGGCCCTCGACCCGGACGACGGCGTCCCGTCCGGCGCGGTCGGTCGGCGCGGTCACCGCGGTCGCGGCCGCGGGGATCTCCGGCAGGCGGAAGATCGCGCCGGCGTCGGCGTGTGCCGCGGCGACCTCCTCGTAGCGGTGGCAGGCGACGGCATGCGGAACCGCGGTGTCGACCGGTTCCTCGCCCGCCACGCCGGCGGCGACGTCGACGGTGGCGAGCGGCGGTTCGGACCCGCGGCACACG
>NZ_RBLU01000003.1 GCF_003989515.1 Curtobacterium sp. HSID17257 | reverse complement strand
AGGAACCGACGAGCCGGACCGCGCCGCCGTCGACGCCCTTGGCACCCTGCTCGAACCCGTCCAACTCGCGCGCCGAGGTCGACACGGTGCCGACCGTCCACGCGGGCAGCCCGGCGGCACGCAGGTCCTCGAGCACCGCCGACGCCGAGGCCGCGTCCACGACGGCGAACATCCCGATTCCGAGGTTCCACGTGCCCTCGGTGTCCTCGACCGGCGTCCCCGCCATGTCCGCGAGCACCCGGAACACCGTCGGGGGCGTCCACGTCGAACGGTCGACCTCGACCCAGGTGCCGACGGGCAGCACGCGCGCCAGGTTCGCGGCGATGCCACCGCCCGTCACGTGGGAGAGCGAGTGGACGACACCGGGTCGGGCGTCGAGCAGGTCGAGCAGCGGCGCGGTGTACAGGCGGGTGGGCTCGAGCAGGGCCTCGCCCACGGAGACGCCCGCGCCGAACTCCGGCAGCTGGTCGGTGTAGCCGATGCCCTTGCCGGACAAGATGTGCCGCACGAGCGAGTACCCGTTCGAGTGCAGCCCGGACGACTCGATCGCGACGACGACGTCACCGTCCTGCACCAGGTGCGCACCGAGCTGCCGGCCGGCCTCGACGACACCGGTCGCGGCACCGGCCACGTCGTAGTCGTCCGGCCCGAGCAGCCCCGGGTGCTCGGCGGTCTCGCCGCCGACGAGCGCGGTCCCGGTCGCCGAGCAGCCGCGGGCGATGCCGGCGACGATGTCGGCGATGCGGTTCGGCACGACGCGGCCGCAGGCGATGTAGTCCGTCATGAAGAGCGGCTTCGCACCGACCACGACGATGTCGTCGACGACCATCCCGACCAGGTCCTGGCCGATGGTGTCGTGCTTGTCGATCGCCTGCGCGATGGCGACCTTCGTGCCGACGCCGTCGGTCGAGGTGGCGAGCAACGGTCGCGCGTAGTCCTTCAGGAACGAGACGTCGTAGAGCCCTGCGAAGCCACCGACGCCACCGAGCACGGAGGCGTTGTGCGTCGCCGAGACGGCGGACTTCATGAGCTCGACGGCCAGGTCACCGGCGGCGGTGTCGACGCCGGCGGCAGCGTACGGGTTCGGCATGCGTGGTCCTCCGCGGAGCATGGCAGACTTGTTCGGTACCACCCGATCCTACGGTCTGGAGCACTCCGCGAATGTGCGGCATCGTCGGCCTCGTTGCGCAGGGGCCCGTCAACCAATCCATCTACGACGCCCTGTTGCTCCTGCAGCACCGGGGCCAGGACTCGACGGGCATCGCCACGGTCGAGGGTCGCGTCCACCACATGCACAAGACCCGTGGGCACGTCCGCGAAGCATTCCGCACCCGTGACATGCGTGCCCTGCTCGGCACCATGGGCCTCGGGCACGTCCGGTACGCCACGAAGGGTGCCGCGAGCAACGAGGAAGAAGCCCAGCCGTTCTACGTGAACGCGCCCTACGGCATCGTGCTCGTCCACAACGGCAACCTCACGAACACCCGCGAGCTCACCCGCGAGCTGTTCGACATCGACCGCCGTCACCTGAACACCACGAGCGACACCGAGCTGCTGGTGAACGTCCTGGCGCACGAGCTGCAGGGCCAGGTCCGTGGCAGCGAGCTCGACGCCGGTCAGGTGTTCGACGCCGTCGAGCGTGTGCACGAGCGCGTCGAGGGCTCCTACGCGACGATCGCGACGATCGCGGGGCACGGCCTGCTGGCGTTCCGCGACCCGTACGGCATCCGACCGCTGATCCTCGGGCACAAGTTCGACGAGGCCGGGCAGCCGGAGTGGGTCGTCGCGAGCGAGTCGCTCGTGCTCGAGTCGGGCGGCTACGAGATCGTCCGGGACATCGCCCCGGGCGAGGCTGTCTTCATCGAGATGAACGGCCAGATGCACGCCCGGCAGTGCGCGAAGGACCCGCGTCTGGTGCCGTGCTCGTTCGAGTACGTCTACCTCGCACGTCCCGACTCCGTGATGAACGGCATCTCGGTGTACGACGCCCGCCTCCGCCTCGGCAACCGCCTGGCGGACACGATCGCGCAGTACGCCCCGACCGGGGACATCGACGTGGTGATGCCGATCCCGGACTCGTCGCGCCCCGCCGCCATGCAGGTCGCGCAGAAGCTCGGCATCGACTACCGCGAGGGCTTCTTCAAGAACCGCTACGTCGGCCGCACGTTCATCATGCCCGGGCAGGCCGAGCGCAAGCGTTCGGTGCGCCAGAAGCTCAACGCGATGTCGTCCGAGTTCAAGGGCAAGAACATCCTGATCGTCGACGACTCGATCGTCCGCGGCACCACGAGCCGCGAGATCGTCGAGATGGCCCGTGCCGCCGGTGCGAACGAGGTCACGTTCACGAGCGCCGCTCCCCCGGTCCGCTACCCGCACGTGTACGGCATCAACATGCCGACGCGCGCGGAGCTCATCGCGCACGACCGGAAGATCCCGGAGATCAACCGCGTGCTCGGCAGCGACCACCTCATCTACCAGGAGGTCGCGGACATGCGTGACGCGATCATCGAGGGCTCGGACGTCACCGACCTCGAGATGAGCTGCTTCACCGGCGAGTACGTCACCGGCACGGTGAGCCCGGAGTACCTGTCGTGGGTGGAGGCGAACCAGCTCAGCTGAGTCGCGTCCCGACGCGCCACGCATCGAACGGGAGGCCCGGTACCAGCTGGTACCGGGCCTCCCGTCCGTCGTGTGGTGGCGACCGTCAGCAGTCGGTGCGCTCCACGGGTCCGCTCGCGTCGCCGTGCTCCTCGACCTCGCCGTCGACGGTCTCCTCCGCCGGCTCGACCTCGACGCGCTCCGCCGTCAGGCGGGCGGCGCGGCGGGCGAACACCCGGTCGAGCACGATCGCCACGACGGCACCCACGAAGGCGCCGATCGTGACGCCCCAGAGCGAGAAGTAGCCGACCAGCGTGCCGAAGTCGGCGTCCTGCTGGTCGCCGCGGTCGATGTCCATGGTGAGCGTCACGACGAGCAGCGTCGCGAGGAAGCCGAGCACCGCGCCGCCGACGATGAACACGCCGAACTTCGGTGCGCGTCGGATGGTGACCTCGTCCGGCGAGCTGACGGCGCTCGGAGCCGGCGTCGCGGCCGGCGCTGCCGGGCGGTCTTCGGGTCGGTCGGTGTCGCTCACCAGACCATTGTCCCCCACTGTGGGAGGTGCCGCGGCCTGTTGCTCGTCGGCCGATCCAGGGCATGATGTCCCTACCGGTCGGTATCCACGGAACGCATCCCGTCGGACTCCGACCGCCCGGTCGAGGACGATGTCGGAGCCCGGGAACGGGATCCGCGAGCCGGGGGGAGCAGGCGGACGACCAGGAGCGGGAGGTGACGGGGTGCACGAGCAGTCCATCCGCGGGCGTCGCCGGACCCGCACGCCCGGACGTGTGCCGTGGCCGATCGTGCAGCGCCGCGAGGAGGACCGCGCGGTCTCCGTCGTCGCCGAGCACCGCTGGAGCGTCGCGATCGTCGGCGCACCCGGCCTCGGCAAGACCTCCACGGCCGCCCGCGTGACCGACCGGGTCGCCCGCCGCGACACCACCGGTCGCACCGTCGTGGTGCCGATCACCGCGGTCGCCGCCGGCCGGTCGATGCCGTTCGGTGCCGTCGCGGACCGGTTCGGCGAGCTGCCGGCCGCCCTCGCGGACCTGGTCGACGACGCCTCGGCCGCGCAGCGGTTGCGCGACACGCACGACCTGGCCGACCGCGACGTCGTGCTGCGCGTCGACGACGCCGACCACCTCGACGCAATCTCGGCGCGCTACGTCGCCTGGCTCGTCCGTGACCAAGGTGCGCGCCTCGTGCTGACCTGCCGCGACTTCACCGCGCTGTCGGACCCGCTCCGCGCGCTGTGGCAGGACGACCTGCTCGAGCGCATCGACCTCGCACCGCTCGACCTGCACGAGACGGGCGAGGTCGTCGCGCAGGCACTCGGCGCGCAGCTCGAGACCGCCTCGACCGAGCGCGTGCACCGGGCGACGGCCGGCAACCCGCTGTACCTGCGCGAGGTGGTCCGCGCCGCACTGACGTCCGGGGCGCTCGACCAGACCGCGACGGGCTGGTACTGGCGCGGTCGGGTGACCGCGTCGAACAGCCTGGCCGACATGTACCGCACGGAGCTCGGCGCGCTGCCCGAGGACCTCCGCGACGTCGTCGACATCGTCGCGCTCGCCGACCCGATCCCGCTCGCCCGCCTGCTCGGCCTGGTGTCCGGCGGTGACGTCGACCGGGTCGTCGCGCTCGGGCTGGTCGCCGTCGACTCCGCCGAGGACGGCACGAGCATCGTCCGGCCGTCGCACCCGCTCGTGGGCGAGGTCGTCCGTGGGCTCGTCCCGGTCGCTCGGCGCACGGCGCTGTTCGCCCGGGCCAACGCCTTCCGGACCACCCGGCCCGAGGGTGCGCCGCCCGCCGCTCGGCTCCGCGCCGCGCTCTGGTCGCTCGAGTGCGGTGTGCTCCCCCCGGTCGGCCAGCTGCTCGACGCCACGCAGGTCGCCGTCCGGCTGCAGGAGCACGAGAGCGCCGTCGCCCTGGCCTCCGCTGCACTCCGCACCGCGCTCACGGCCACCGAGCGGGTCACCGCACACTGCCTGCGGTCGATCGCGCACTCGTACAGCACCGGTCGCGAGGCCGGTCGGGTCGACGCCGAGGCCGCGTGGGACCTCGCCCGGAAGCGCGCCGGCGAGATCGACGACGCCGTCGTGGTCGAGGCGTGCGAGACGCTGGCGAACATCCGCCAGTTCCACGACGACGACGTCGACGCCGCGGTGGCGCTGACCGAGGCGCTGATGCCGCTGGTCGGACCGGAGACGGCCGAGCACGTGCGGCTGCTCCGGCTCGCCCACCTGGGGTGGGGCGGTCGGTTCGCCGGGGTCCGCGAGGAGATCGAGCGGTCCCGCATCCTGCAGCAGCCGACGGTCCCGGTGTCGTTCCTCTGCATCGCGCCCTGCGTGACGATGGCCCTCGCGACCGAGGGCCGACTCGAGGAGGCCGCTGCCTTCGCCCGTCGCGCGATCGCCACGGCCGTCGAGCACGTCGAGGCCGCTCCCTGGGGTGTCGGCGAGAACGTCTCGGTGCTCCACCAGGTGCAGGTGTGGCGCGGGGACATGGCCGACCTGGTCACCGAGATCCCGGTCCGGCGCGGGAGCCCGTTCCTGAAGTACGACTTCACGCTCGAGCTCATCGGGCTCGGCAACCACGCGATCGGGCAGCGCCGGTGGGACGACGCGATCGCCGCGTTCTCCGCCGCGTGCGAGCGCTACGACGTGGCCGACCACGGCGGGTTCGCGGCGTACCCCTGGGCCCGCCTGGCCATGGCGTACGCCTACGCCGGCGACGCGGAACGCGCTGCCGAGGCCCTCGAGCGCGCCCGCACGACACCGGGCCGTGCCATGCGGATCACCGGCGAGCAGGTCGCGGTGTCGATCGCCTGGACCGAGACCGTGCTCGGGAACCCGGCGGGGCTGCGGCACGCCGACGAGATCATCGAGCGCAGCACCCGTGACGGGTCCTGGCTGCACGTCATGTACGCGACGACGCAGTACTACACGCACGACATGACGACCGGACGGGACGCCACCGCGTCGCTCGTCCGCATGCGTGAGGCCGCTGTCCGGGTCGACGGGCCCCTCGCCGCGGCGGTCGTCGAGTACGCGGACGCCGTGCTCGCCGACGACCGGACGCGGATCGTGGCGGCGCAGGGGGTGCTCGCGTCGCACGGCATGGCGGTGTCCGCCGGCCGGGTCCGTCCGCCGCTGACGAACCGGGAGTACGAGGTCGCCGAGCTGGCCGCGCAGGGCCTGAGCAACCGACGGATCGCGGAGATGCTGAGCCTGAGCGTCCGGACGGTCGACGCGCACATGTCGCGGATCTTCGCGAAGTGGGACGTGCACGCCCGGTCGGAGCTCGTCGAACTGCTCGGTGCCCGCTGAACGGGCCGACTCCCCGCCGCAGAACCTGACGTCCGATCAGGAAAGGTCCCCGAAGGGACCACGATCGTTGCGGTTTGCAGCACGACTCGCCGCACCGGTTGACAACGAACGCAGTATGTCGCGTACCTTTGACCCTGTCGCCGGGTTCGGACCCGTTCGGGTCGGGTCCGAATCCCGGCGGCTTCAACGCTACGCGGCGGCTCCTCCCGATCACATCGGTAGGACCTACCTAAGTCAGTGAGCCAGGCTGCACGACCGCGCCGGCTCGACCGTCAGGCCGCCAGGTGTCAGGCCGCCAGGTGTCAGGCCGCGGTCCGGACCGGCAGGAACGCCGTCAGGTCCGCGCGCGACCCGGACGCACTGACCCGTGCCGCTGCGAGGGCCTCGTCCCACCGCAGCTCCCCCTGCGCCAGGGCCAACCACGTCACGGCGTCGGTCTCCACCACGTTCGGTGGTGTCCCGCGGGTGTGCCGCGGCCCGGGCACGGCCTGCACCGCGGCGAACGGCGGGACGCGGACCTCGACGCTGTTCCCGGGGACGTCGTCGGCCAGCCGCTGCAGGGTCCAGCGCACGGCCGTCGCGACGTCCGACCGGACCGACGACCCCGCACGGACGGCCGCGAGCGCGGCGCGCCCCTCGGCGTCCTCGATCCTCCTCGGCGGCATGTCCCCAGGCTAGCCCTCGCATCGCGGGCGGCGTGTCGCGCTCGGTAGGCTTGCCGCGTGCGAATCCTCGTCCTCGGTTCCGGTGCCCGCGAGCACGCGATCATCACGGCCCTCCTCGCGGAGCAGGCCGGACACGTCATCACGGCAGCACCCGGCAACGCCGGCATCGCCGCCGACGTCGAGACCGTGTCGCTCGACCCCACGAACGGCGAACTGGTCGCCGAGTACGCGATCGAGAACGGCGTCGAGCTCGTCGTCGTCGGGCCCGAGGCACCGCTCATCGCCGGCGTCGCCGACCCCCTCCGGACGCGGGGCATCCCGGTGTTCGGGCCGAGCCGGGCCGCCGCGCAGCTCGAGGGGTCGAAGGCGTTCGCCAAGCGCATCATGTCCGAGGCCGGGGTCCCGACCGGGCGCCCGGTCTCCGCCGGCACCGTCGACGAGGCAGTCGCCGCGATCGACGAGCTCGGCGCTCCGCACGTGGTCAAGGCCGACGGGCTCGCCGCGGGCAAGGGCGTCCTGGTGACGGAGGACCGCCAGGCGGCGATCGACCACGCCACCTACTGGCTGCAGCACGGCCGCGTCGTGGTCGAGGAGTTCCTCGACGGCGAAGAGGTCTCGCTGTTCTTCCTGAGCGACGGCCACGACGTCCGTGCACTCAGCCCCGCGCAGGACCACAAGCGCCTGGGCGACGGCGACACGGGGCCGAACACCGGTGGCATGGGTGCCTACTCCCCGCTGCCGTGGCTCGCCGACCGGTGGGAGTCCGAACAGGCCTTCGTCGCCGAGGTCACCGAGCTCGTCGCGCTCCCCACCGTCCGTCGGCTCGAGCACGAGGGCACGCCCTTCATCGGCCTGCTCTACTGCGGGCTCATCGTGACCGAGCAGGGCGTGCGCGTGATCGAGTTCAACGCTCGCTTCGGCGACCCGGAGACCCAGGTGGTGCTCCCCCGGCTGACCACGCCGCTCAGCGCCCTGCTCACGGCAGCGGCGACCGGCCAGCTCGCGTCGGCGCCGCAGCCGACGTTCAGCGACGACGTCGCGGTCACGGTGGTGCTCGCGAGCGAGGGCTACCCGGAGAACCCGCACACCGGTCGGGTCATCACCGGCATCGATGCCGCCGCAGCGCGCGAGGGCGTGTCCGTGGCGCACGCGGCGACCGCCGTGCTCGACGACGACCTGGTCGCGACCGGCGGCCGCGTGCTGAGCGTCGTCGCGACCGGCGCCGACTTCGCCCAGGCCCGCGAGCGCGCCTACGCCGGGGTCGGCGACATCGCGCTCGAGGGCGCGCAGTACCGCACCGACATCGCCGCGAAGGTCGCCCGGTGACCGCCGCACCGGAGCTGCCCGGCTGGCGGCACGTCTCGTCCGGCAAGGTCCGCGAGCTCTACGTGCCGGCCGGTGTCGACGACGTCGCGAGCGCGTCCGAGCTGCTGCTCGTCGCCTCCGACCGGGTCAGCGCCTACGACTTCGCGCTCGAGCCCCCGATCCCCGGCAAGGGCGAGCTCCTGACGCGGCTGTCGCGGTTCTGGTTCGACCGGATCGCCGACGTCCCGAACCACCTGGTGGCGCCGGGCACGGGCGGCACCGCGGTCCCCGACTCCGTGGCCGCCCGGTCCATGCACGTGCTCCCGCTCGACATGTTCCCGGTCGAGTGCGTCGTCCGGGGGTACCTGGTCGGCAGCGGTTGGGCGGAGTACCGCGAGACGCAGAGCGTGTGCGGCGTCCCCCTGCCCGCCGGGCTCTCCGAGGGCGACCGGCTGCCCGAGCCGATCTACACGCCGGCGTACAAGGCGCCGCAGGGCGAGCACGACGAGAACATCTCCTTCGAGCAGACCGTCGAGCTCGTCGGGCGCGAGGACGCCGAGGCCCTCCGCGAGCTCTCGCTGCGCGTCTACGGCGAGGCAGCGGTGATCGCCCGGGAGCACGACGTCGTCATCGCCGACACCAAGTTCGAGTTCGGACGCGATGCGGACGGCACGATCCGGATCGCGGACGAGGTCCTGACCAGCGACTCGAGTCGCTACTGGGACGCCCGTTCCGGCAACCGCACGGACTCGTTCGACAAGCAGATCGTGCGCGACTGGCTCAGCGCGAACTGGGACCGCCAGGGCACGCCACCGGTGTTGCCGCAGGAGATCGTCGACCGCACGGCGGCGCGCTACGCGGAGCTCATCGAGCGCCTCGGCGCCTGACCGCGACGTCGGCAGACCTCGCCGGTCGGACGGATCGCGGATCGGCGTGTGCTCGGCCGGGCCGTGCGATCACCGGTCGCACCCCGGTACGGACGTCGCATCCCGTCACGTCGGGGTGCGACGTCCGCAGCGGGGCGCGACGCGACCATCTGACGGTCGGGAGGCGCGTGGCGGGGCCGCCCTGCGCCTCCCGTCCGTCGGCCCGTTCCGTCCGTTCGCGTGGCGGGGCCGTCAGCCTCGCGCGTCAGTCGCGGACGAGCACCACGACCGTCAGGTCGTCACCGGGGTCGTGCTCGAGCGCCCGGGCGCGCACCCGGGCGAGGAACGCGTCGATGTCGGGCTCCTCGCGCCACAGGGCCCCGAGCCGCGAGAGCGACGTCAGGGTCGAGTCCCAGAGCTCGAGCGCGCCGTCGCTGACGATCACGAGCACGTCGCCGGGCTCGAGCTCGAGCGACCCGGAGGACCGAGCGAAGCCCGCGGGGTGCAGGCCGATCGGCAGGTCGTTCGACAGGAGCGTCCGCTCGCGGCCGTCGGCGCGCATCTGCAGCACGAGCCCGTGGCCGGCGTCGACGAAGTCCATGCGGCCGCTGGCTGCGTCGAGCCGACCGTGGAACATCGTCGAGAACGACTCGGCGCGGCCGAGGTCCGGCCCCACCTGCTCGTCGAGCGCGGCGACGACGCGCTCCGGGTCCTCCGCCGGCCGAGCGAGCAGGGCACCGCGGATCGTCGCGGCCAGCAGCCCGGCGGACATCCCCTTGCCCATCACGTCGGCGACGGTCAGGTGCAGGGCGTCGCCGACCAGGTGCCACTCGTGCAGGTCACCGGAGACCACCCCGTGCGGGACGGACATGCCGCCGATCCGGTAGCCGGGCACGGTCACCGGCGTCGGCTGCAACCCGGCGAGGACGCCGCGGAGCCGGTCCTCGTCGGCGCCGGTGGCGAGTTCGCGCTCCGCCCAGACGCCGAGTTCCTCGAGCAGCGCCAGGTCGTCGGCCTCGAGCGTGCGGGGCTGCGGGTCGACGAGGCAGAGCGTGCCGACCTTGACGGCGTCGTCGCCGACGCGGAGCGGGACGCCCGCGTAGAAGCGGACGTTCGGGTCCTCGACCACCATCGGCATGTCCGCGTACCGGTCGTCGGCGCGGGCGTCCGGGACGACCACCGGTCCGGCCTGGTCGAGCGTGCGACCGCAGAAGGTGTCCTGCAGCGGGATGGTCGGGCCGAACACGGCGTCGCTCTGCTGCGACTTGATGGTGAGGACGTCGGTGCCCGCGAGGTTGAGGAAGGAGCCCGAGACGCCGAACGCCTCGCGGGCGATGCGGGTGATGCGCTCGAAGCGTTCCTCGGGCCCGCTGTCGACGACGTCGAGCGCGGCGACGAGGGCAGCGCGGCGCACGGCGTCTGGTGCTGATCCGGTGGAGGTCGGTGAGGTCCCCTGGTGCATGCCGTCCACGGTACTGGTCCCACCCGGCAGCGCCCCTCCCCAGAACGGTGGACCCGGAGAGTGGAACCAGGACGGCGGACGCGGGACGGTGGGCCCAGGGCGACCGTGTCGGGTGGCCTCGCCGGACGCGCGTACCCTCGGCACGGTGATCCGTCGTGTCCCGCTCGTGCTCGCCCTCGGCGCCGCTGCCGCACTCTCGCTGACGGGCTGCGGCGCCCACGACTCGACCGGGCAGATCTCGGTGACCGTGTCGTCGAACGCGGGCGAGCGCCCGTACGAGGTGGAGGTCTTCGCCTCGACCGGCAAGCTGTCCGAGCACCAGCGGGTGTTCCCCGGGGGCACCGCGGACTTCGCCGGCGTCCCGCTCGGCGACGTCACCGTGCGTGCGGGGAACCTGTGCCCGGTCCGGACGACTGTGTCGAACGACGACGTGGCGCGGGTGACGCTCACCACGACCGGCTGCTGACCGGACGCGACCCACCCGGTCACCGCGGTCGGGCACCCTCACCCGGTCACCGCGGGTAGGCCCACCCCGTCACCGCGGGTCGGGCACCGCGTCCCACTCGTCGCCGTACCGCCCGAGCACACCCCACCGCGTGACCGGCCACGTCACGACGAACGCCCGCCCGACGACGTCCGCCGTCGGCACGGTCCCGTGGATGCGCGAGTCGGCGGACTCGTACCGGTTGTCGCCCATCACCCAGACGTGACCGGCCGGCACGGTGACGTCGAAGTCCTCCGCCGACACGCGGGTCACGTCGGCTGGCCGCACCACGTAGGGCTCGTCCACCGCGTGCCCGTTCACCGACAGACGCCCCTGCGCGTCGCAGCACGACACCGTGTCCCCGGGCAGCCCGATCACCCGCTTGATGAGGTCGTCGCCCTGCTCGCTGGTCAACCACCCGCCCGGGTCGCGGAACACCACGACGTCCCCCCGCCGGAGCGGCACGGCGCCCGGCACGAGCTCGTTCACCAGCACGTTGTCCCCGATGAGCAGCGTCCGCTCCATCGACCCGGAGGGGATCGAGAACGCCCGCACCAGGTAGGCCTTCACCAGGAACGACGCCAGCAGCGCCACGACCACGATGATCGCCAGGTCGCGCAGGAACCGCCACCCGGACCGTGCAGGCCGTTCGGCGCGGGACTCGTCGGTCTGCTCGCTCAATGCGTCAACACCACCTTCACCAGGCCGATCACGAAGGCCAGGGCGGCCAGGACGATGCCGCCCCAGAGCCCGAGGAACGTCGGACGCCGCCCGCTGAACCGCTGCAGGAACACCCCGACCATCCCGATGCGGACGACGAGGATGACGATCGCCGCCGTCTGCGCCCACTGCGTCGGCAACCAGCCCGCCCACGCCACGGCGTAGAGCACCGCGGGGATCAGACCGGAGGTCGCGATCGGGTTCGCGTCGCGCAGGATCGCCCCGATCGTCTCCCGGTGCTCGGCGTCGTCCCCCGTGTCACCGATGGTGTGCGCGACGAGGTGCGACAGGACGTGCGCCAGGTACGTCAGCACCGCCGTCGCGAGCACCGTCAGCACCGCCGCCCCGTGCTCGATCTGCTCCGGTCCCACCGCGATCGCGACGGCGAGCACGGTGATGTTGCCGTAGATGTACGACGACATGCGGTCGCGCAGGCGGTCGACGGGGAACGTCGCCGGGTCGGGTCGGCGGGAGGGCGGCATCCTCCCATCCTGGCCCTGCGCCGCCGTGCCGTGCCGTCAGGACACCGGGTGCGATGCCATCCTGGTCGGGCGGCGCACCGAGGCGCCGACCGGACGGGAGGCACGACCCATGACCGCCAGACAACCCACCAGCAGACCGCTCGCCCTGGTGACCGGTGTCGGTCGCCGCGCCGGTATCGGTGCCGCGATCGCCGCACGGCTCGCCTCCGACGGCTGGGACCTCGCGATCTCCTGGTGGGGACCGTACGACGAGCGCGTGCACGGCGGAGCCGACCCGGACGGGGTGGACGCGGTCATCGCAGAGGCCGAACGTGCGGGGGCGCGGGTGACGCGCCTCCCGGTCGACCTGGCCGACCCGGCACAGGCGGCCGCGCTCGTCGGCCGCGCCGAGGCGGAGGCGGGTGCCCCCGTGACCGCCGTCGTGATGTCGCACTGCGAGTCGGTCGACTCGGACTTCGCGACCACGACAGTCGAGTCCTTCGACCGGCACCTCGCGGTGAACGTCCGCGCACCGTTCCTCGTCGTGCAGGCGTACGCGCGGCGCCTCCGCGAGGGTGCCGCCGCGCCGGAGGACCGTCGGCGGATCGTGGCGCTCACCAGCGACCACGTCGGGTACAACCTGCCGTACGGCACGAGCAAGGGCGCCCTCGACCGCTTGATCGTCGGGGCAGCCATCGAGCTCGGCGACGTCCGGGTCAGCGCGAACCTCGTCAACCCGGGCCCGAACGACACGGGCTGGATGACCGAGGAGATCCGCGAGGCCGCGGTCGCCCAGACCCCGCTCGGACGGCCGTCGATGCCGACCGACACGGCTGCGCTCGTCGGCTTCCTGCTCGGGCCGGACGGCGGGTGGGTGAACGGGCAGCTGCTGAAGACGGACGGCGGGTTCAGCGCGAAGTGACGTTTGGTTGACGCGTCAACCATTCCGGCGCACACTGGGGGCATGCACACGCAGGACCTGCTCGCAGCCGACACAGGGATGGGCGCCGTCACGCTCCGGGTCGCCGATCTCGACACGATGGTCGCCTACTACCGCGACGGCGTCGGTCTGGCGGTGCTGACGAACACGGGCGGCACCGCGGTGCTCGGCCGCGGGACGACCCCGATCGTCGTCCTCGAGCACGCCCCCGCGATGCGGCACGCCGCGCCGCACGAGGCCGGGCTCTTCCACACCGCGATCCTGTTCGACACGCAGGCCGACCTGGCGGCGGCGCTGTACTCCGTCGCGACGAAGTACCCGCAGACGTTCACGGGCAGCGCGGACCACCTCGTGAGCAACGCGTTCTACTTCACCGATCCCGAGGGGAACGGCGTCGAGCTGTACTGGGACCGCGACCGCACCGAGTGGTCGTGGACGCACGGCATGGTCGACATGGCGACGATCTACGTCGACCCGAACGCCTTCGTGCAGGAACACCTGACCTCCTCGGCGCTCGAGTCGGCCAGCACGCGCCCCGGCCGTGTCGGGCACGTGCACCTGTCCGTCGGCGACGTCGCGACCGCGAAGGCGTTCTACGTCGACCGGCTCGGCTTCGCGACCACCGCGGCGATGGGCGACCAGGCGCTGTTCGTCAGCGCTGGCGGGTACCACCACCACATGGCGATGAACACGTGGAACTCCCGCGGAGCCGGGCGACGGCAGCAGGCCCTCGGGCTCGGGCTCGTGCGGATCGAGGTGCCGGGGACGGACGACCTCGGCGCGCTCGTGGCGCGGATGCACGACACCGGGGTGCAGACCGCCGACGACGGCCGGACCGTGGCGTTCGAGGACCCCTGGGCGAACCGCATCGAGGTCACGGCGCCCGGTCGCGGCTGAGCGGGCCGCTGTCCGAGACTCGGGCTGAGCGACACCTCTCGGGCTCGGTGGCACGAGGACTGTCGCTGCGCGCGAGACTCGGCCTGCCCTGCCGCACGTGCAGGGGGACCCGGCAGGATGGGACCGTGAGCGAAGACATCCGGTGGGAGGTGGTCGAGGAGAGCGCCCTGACGCTCCCCGACCACGAGGCGATCGCAGCGATGCTCGGGCAGGCGTTCCCGAGCTGGTCGCACTGGTACGTGGGCGGCCGTGACTACGCCGGCATGCAGCCCGAGCGCCGGGTGGTCGGCTGGGGTGCGGACGGCACGGTCCTCGCACACGTCGGGATCCGCCGCATGTTCGTCACGGTCGGCGGGCAGGACGTCCTCGTCGGCGACACCGGCATCGTCGCCGTCTCGCCGAAGCTGCAGGGCACCGGCGTCGGCCGGGAGCTCCTCGTCCGCACCCGCGCCGTCCTCGAGGGACTCCGCGTGCCCTACGGCTTCCTCGGTGCCGGCGAGGACCGCATCCCCTTCTACGCACACATGGGCTGGCACGAGCTCGACGGGGCCGTCGGCACGTTCTCGGCCTTCACGGCCGACGGGGTCGGCGTCAACGAGACCGAGCAGGGCGGCTGGATGGTCCTGCCGGTCGAGGCGCAGCTGGAGGACTGGCCGACCGGCGAGATCATGCTCAACGGCCAACAGGTCTAGACGAGAGGACCGGGCCCCGCCACCAGCCGGGCGAGACCAGGCGCAACGGCCAACAGGTCTAGGAAGCACTGAATGACGGACGGGAGGCCCGGTACCAGCTGGTACCGGGCCTCCCGTCCGTCAGGTGGTGGCGACTACGCCTCGACCGCGACCTTCTCCGGGTCCTCGTTCGAACCGGGCGCGCTCGGCGCGACCGCGGCGCGCACGCGCGCACCCAGGTCGGCGTCGACGCTCGTCCAGTAGGCGAACACGCGCTCGCGCAGGTCGTCGCGCGTCACCTTCGAGACGTGCCCGGCGATGTTGCCGACCAGGCGCTCACGAGCAGCGTCGTCGAGGACCTCGCGGTAGAGCGTGCCCGCCTGGCCGAAGTCGTCGTCCTCCGGGTGCAGCGTCGCAGCGGAGCGCTGCAGCGCGCCGTCGGACTCCCAGCCCGGGACGTCGTCCGTGGCGGTCGGGTCGGCGTGCGCGCCGCCCTGGGTGTTCGGCGCGTACACCGGCACCTCGGCCTTCTGGAAGTCGAAGCGCATGGCGCCGTCCTTCGAGTACGAGTGGACCTCGTTCTTCGGGGCGTTCACCGGCAGCTGCGCGTGGTTCGTGCCGACGCGGTAGCGCTGCGCGTCCGCGTAGCTGAAGATGCGCGCGAGGAGCATCTTGTCCGGGCTCGCCGCGATGCCGGGCACGAAGTTCGACGGCGCGAACGCGGCCTGCTCGATCTGCGCGAAGTAGTTCTCCGGGTTGCGGTTGAGCTCCATCGTGCCGACCTCGATGAGCGGGTAGTCCGCGTGCGGCCACACCTTCGTCAGGTCGAACGGGTTGAAGCGGTAGCCCTCGGCGTCGGCGTAGGGCATGACCTGCACCTTGAGGACCCACTTCGGGAAGTCCTGGCGCTCGATGGCCTCGTAGAGGTCGCGGATGTGGAAGTCGGCGTCCTCGCCGGCGATGCGGTCGGCGTCCTCCTGCGTCAGGGTCTTGTGGCCCTGCTGCGTCTCGAAGTGGTACTTCACCCAGAAGCGCTCACCCTCGGCGTTGATCCACTGGTAGGTGTGCGAGCTGAAGCCGTCCATGTGGCGCCAGCTGGACGGGAGGCCCCGGTCGCCCATGAGCCACGTCACCTGGTGCGCCGACTCCGGGGAGAGGGTCCAGAAGTCCCACTGCATGTCGTGGTTCCGGAGGTGGCTGCCCGGCAGGCGCTTCTGCGAGCGGATGAAGTCCGGGAACTTGATGCCGTCGCGGATGAAGAAGACCGGGGTGTTGTTGCCGACGAGGTCGTAGTTGCCCTCCTCGGTGTAGAACTTCAGCGCGAAGCCACGGGGGTCGCGCCAGGTGTCCGGGGAGCCCTGCTCGCCGGCGACGCTCGAGAAGCGGGCGAGCATCTCGGTCTGCTTGCCCGGCTGCAGGAACGCGGCGCGGGTGTACTGGGACACGTCGTGCGTGACGGTGAAGGTACCGAACGCACCGCCGCCCTTGGCGTGGACGACCCGCTCCGGGACGCGCTCGCGGTTGAACTGGGCGAGCTTCTCGACCAGGTAGTGGTCGTGCAGGGCGAGGGGGCCGTCGGCGCCGACACCCATCGAGTGCTGGTCGCTCGAGACGGGGGCGCCGGAGTTGGTCGTCGTGGTGGGGGTGCCGGCGGGGCCGGTGGGCGTGTTCTGGTCGGACACGGTTCCTCCTCAGGTGGAACGGTTGGTTCGGTCAGGGTGGTTCGGGTTGCTCGTGGGGCGCGTCGGGTGGTCGTGGCGCGCGGGGTCGTCGGGTCCGCAGGGGCCCGTCGAGGTCAGGCGGTGACGGCCTCGACGTCGTCGCGTTCCGCTGCTGCGCAACGCTCGCAGATGCCCCAGTAGGTGACCTCGGCGGTGGTGACCGCGAACCCGTGGGTCTCCGACGGCGTGAGGCACGGGGCGTGGCCGACCGCGCAGTCGACGTCCTCGACCGCGCCGCACATCGTGCAGACGATGTGGTGGTGGTTGTCCCCGGTGCGCCGTTCGTACCGGGCAGGGCTGCCGGCGGGCTCGATGCGGCGGACCAGTCCAGCCCCGGTCAGCGCGCCGAGGACCCCGTAGACGGCCTGGTGACTCGTCGTCGGGAGCTCGGCCGAGACCGCGGTGAGGATGTCGTCCGCGGTGGCGTGCGGCATCGCCCCGGAGGCACGCAGGACCGCCAGCCGCGGCGTCGTCACCCGCAGGCCGGCGGCCCGGAGCAGGTCGGCGTCGGCGTCCATCGGTCTCTTTCTCTTGCATCGGTCAAGACAAGCTCCACCGTACACCGTCGTCGGGTCGGAGCCCAGGGCGGTGGTGGACTGCGCGTGTCGGAGCGCCATGGCTCCGTCCGCTGGTGCATTCCGCTGCCGGCATGCGATGTGTCACGATCCGGTCGCGATCCGCTGGGACGACGCTGATCCCCGCGGTCCGGCGCTAGCGTCACGGCATGTCCACGAAGCAGGGGCCTTCGTCGCGGATGCATTCCGTGCCGGCCGACAGCGCTCAGGACGTCCGGGGGATCATCGCGCAGCGGGACCTGGTCGTCGACCTCATCCGGACGGCGTGCGTCGTCCTCGTCGTCGTCGTGCACGTCACGATGGTCGGTGTGGCGGTGTCGCCCGACGGCATCGGCGTGACGAGCCCCCTGCAGGACGCGGCCTGGTACGTCCCCGCGACCTGGGTGGGGCAGGTCATGCCGCTGTTCTTCGCCGTCGGTGGCTTCGCGAGCGCGGTCGGCTGGCGCAACACACTCGCCCGGGGCGGGGGCGCGCGCGACTTCGTGGCGACCCGGCTCGTGCGGCTCTTCCGCCCGGCGGTCCCGCTGTTCGCCGTGCTCGCGGTCGGTCTCGGGATCGCGACCGCACTCGGCACCCCGGCAGAGCTCCTCGCCGAGGTCGCCGTCGGCATCGGCTCACCGCTCTGGTTCCTCGCCGCGTACGGCATCACGCAGTGCTGCGTGCCCGTGATGGCACGCCTGCACGAACGGGCACCGTTCCGCACGCTCGGCGTCCTGCTGCTCCTCGCAGCGGCAGTCGATGCGCTCCGGTTCGCGACGGGGACCGCCGAGGTCGGGCTCCTCAACCTCGGTCCGGTGTGGCTGTTCGCGCAGCAGCTGGGGTTCCTCTGGGCCGACGGCTGGTTCGCCCGTCGCTCGAAGGTGCTGCTCGCGGTGGTCGCCCTCGCCGGCTACGCCCTCCTCGTCCCCCTGACGTCGGTCGGGCTCTGGGCGCCGGACATGCTGCAGGACCTCAACCCGCCGATGCTCCCGTTGGCGCTGCTCGCGGTCTCGCAGGTCTGCCTCGTGCAGCTCGTGCACCGACCCCTTACCCGGCTGATGCAGACCCGACCGACGCAGGCGGCGGTGTTCGTGCTCGGCCGGGACGGCATGGCGGTCTACCTCTGGCACCTGCCGCTCTACATCGCGCTGAACGGGGTCGCGCTGGTGCTCGCGGTGCCGTTCCCCGAGCCCGGTTCGGTGTCCTGGTGGGCGACGCGGCCGATCGCGCTCGTCGTCGTGCTGGCCGCGGCGATCGGTGTGGCCAGGGCACTGCGCCGGTGGGACCGTCCGCTCCCCCGGTTGTCGGACGGGACCGACCGGCCGGGGTGGCCCGTCGTGGCCGCTGCTGCCGTCTGCACGATCGGCCCGGCGTTCGTCGTGATGCAGTGGCACCTGTCGTTCGGCGTCGCGGTCCTCGGTGCGGTCGCCGTGCCGATCGGCGTGTGGCTGCTCGGACGGACCAGGCCCGCCGGGGTCGCTCCGGCAGCCGGGCGGACCACCCACAGCTGAGTCGATCCTCACCGCTGCCGCCCGTCAGCGCGGTCGTCGCGGGGGTCGAGGGGCGGAGGATGACGGTGCCGGCCCGTCTCGCGTTCCCGGCCCGTCCGGCTCGCCCTGCGCGTCCGGCCCGTCCGGCCCGCTCTGCGCGTCCGGCCTGGCCGGCCCGTCTCGCGCGTCCGGCCCGTCCCGCTCGCGACCAGGAGGCACCCCACGCCCGAACCCGCCGAGTTCTGGAGCACCTGGCAGGTCGATCCCCTGGCCGCGGTGCTGCTGGCGATCGCCGCGGTGACCTACGGCTGGTGGCTCGTCGGGGCTCGACGCCGCGGGGCCCGGTGGTCCACCTGGCGGTCCCTGTCGTTCCTGGTCGCACTGCTGCTCTTCGCCGTGCTCCAGTTCGGCGTCGTCGGCCGGTACGACCAGGAGCTCCGGTGGGCCTTCACGCTCCGGCTCGCGCTGCTGTTCTTCGCGGTGCCGACCTTCGCCGCGCTGGCCGCCCCGGTGTCGCTGCTGCGGCTCGGCGGCCCGGCACGGTGGTCCGCCGCCGCTGACCGGGCCATGCACTCGCGGCCGGTCCGGGTGCTCGGCAACGCGATCGTCGCCCCCGTGGTCGGCCTCGTGCTGTTCGCGGTGCTGCTCACCCCACTGTCGGCGGTCGTCCGCGAGTCGGGGGTCTGGGCAGCGCTCATCACCGTGCTCGTGCCGGCGCTCGGGTTCACGGTGCTCGGGCCGCTGTCCGAGCCGGGGGTCCTGCGGAGTTCGACCTTCGTGACGGTCGAGTTCCTGCTCGCCTTCGTGGAGCTGCTGCTCGACGCGGTTCCCGGCATCGTGCTCCGGGTGTCGAACCACGTGCTCGACGGGTCGCTCGTGCACGCCGTCGGGCAGTCGTGGTTCCCGTCGCCCCTGCGCGACCAGCACCTGGCGGGCGACCTGCTGTGGTTCATCGCCGAGGTCGCCGACGTCCCGGTCCTCGTGATGCTGTTCGTGCGGTGGCAACGGACGGACCGCCGCGAGGCCCGCTCGGTCGACGCCCTGTCCGACGAGGAGATGGCCGAGCTGACCCGGGCGCACCTGCAGCGCCGGGGGTGAGCGGGGCCGGCGGCGTGCGGCGCGCGGCGCGGCCGGCGTGCGCGGCGTGCGGCGTGTAGGGCCGTCGGTCTGCGGCGCGGTCGTACGACAGATGCGCTGTCGTACGACGACGATCCTGTCGCACCAGTCCCCGCCGTTCCGCGCTCTTCCGCCCTGGGCGGCAAGAACGACAGATGCGCTGTCGTACGACAGCGGTCGTGTCGTTCTGCATCGGCACAACGCGGACGGCTGCCCCACACGAGCAAGCCGCATGACCGACACACGAGCGGACCCCGGCGCCGCTCGACCGAGCGGGACCGGGGTCCACCGTGTGACGACGTCAGCGCAGCAGCGTCAGCGCGCCGCGGCCTCGGGCTCGGCCGCGTCCGGCTGCGTCTCGACCGCCCCGGTCTGCTTCCACGCTGTCGTCTGCTTCGGCTTCGCCAGGAACAGCGCCGCGACGATGGCCGCCACGAGCACCACGGCCGGCAGCACGAGCGACTGCCCCATCGCCGTGGCGAACGGCTGCTGCAGGAACTCGGGCAGCGCTCCGACCTGCTGCTCCGCGCCGCCCGAGCCCGTGCCCGCACCGGACGGGAAGTTCGCCGTGATGCGCGCCTCGATCAGCGCAGCGATACCGGCAGAGCCGAGCACCGCACCGATCTGCCGCGTGGTGTTGTAGACGCCCGACCCGGCACCCGCGAGCGCCGGCGGCAGGTTGCGCGTGGCCGACACCGAGAGCGGACCCCACATGCAGGCGTTGGCGAGCCCGAGGAGCGCGCTCGGCAGCAACGTCCAGCCCCAGCCGGCACCCGACCAGAGCAGGGCGCCGAACCAGAACAGCCCGCCGGAGAAGCACGCGAGGCCGAACGAGCCGACCCACCGCGGGTTCCACTTGTTGAGGTTCTTGCCGACGAGCGGTGCGAGCGCGGCGGACAGCACGGCCTGCGGCACGAGCAGCAGCGCGGCCTGGGTCGGCGAGAAGCGCAGCACGTCCTGCGCCCAGAGCATGATCGGCAGCGCGAACGACGAGATCGCCACGCCGACCGCCGTGATGGCGATGTTCGCGAGCGTGAAGTTGCGGTCCTTGAAGAGGCCGAGCGGCAGCAGCGGCTCGCCCTTCTGCACGCCCTGCCACACCACGAAGGCGGCGAGCACGACGATGCCGGTGATGATCAGCGACCACACCGAGATCGGCCCCGTGATGGTGCCCCAGTCGTAGGTCTCGCCCTCCTGGATGCCGAAGACGAGCAGGAACATGCCGACGGCGCTGAGCACGATGCCCAGGTAGTCGAACCGGTGTCCGTGCCGCTCGAAGCGAGGGACGAAGCGCTGTGCGAGCACGAACGCGACGACACCGACGGGGACGTTGACGAAGAAGATCCACTCCCAGCCGAAGCCGTCGACGAGCAGCCCGCCGACGATCGGCCCGACCAGCGAGGCGACACCGGCGACGGCGCCCCACAGGCCCATGGCTGCACCGCGGTTCTGCGGCGGGAAGATGCGCGTGATGACCGCCATCGTCTGCGGGGTCATCATCGCGGCACCGAGGCCTTGCACGACGCGGGCGACGATGAGCACCTCGATGGAACCGGCCAGACCGCACCACAGGCTCGCGAGGGTGAACACCACGAGCCCCGCCTGGTACAGCACCTTCGGGCCGAAGCGGTCACCGAGCCGCCCGGTGATGAGCAGCGGCACGGCGTAGGCGAGCAGGTACGCGCTGGTGACCCAGATCACGGCGTTGATGTCGGCGTCGAGCGCCTGGGCGATGGTGGGCGTCGCGACCGACACGATGGTCGAGTCGACGAGGATCATGAAGAAGCCGACGACGAGTGCCCAGAGCGCGGGCCACGGCTTCTGCCCGTGCTGCAGGTCGGCGGACGTGGTGGAGGTCATCGAGTGGAGTCCTGGTCCTTCTGTGGTGCTGGGTCGGGGACGGCGGGGCCGTCCCAGGGGATGTCGCCGCTCGCGATGCGGTCGGCGGTGGCGGTCAGCCACTCGATCTGCGCGGTGAGCATGCCACGGACGTACGACACGTCGAGCCAGTAGCGCTCGGCGAGCTGCTTGGCCTGGAGGCCCGTGGCGGCTTCGTCGTACCCCGCGCGTTCCGCACGGAGCGCCTCGGCGCGGGCGCGCAGCGCGGTCGCCGCATCCGTCGCGGTCAGGTTGTCGACGTGGGAGACCGCGAGCTGGAACTCGGGGTACTCGTCGGCGGGCTCGGCGATCATGCGCCGGAGCCCGGCGTCGAGCTCCGCACGGCCGTGGTCGGTGATGGCGTACGTGGTGCGCTCGGGCCGGTTGCCCTCGCGCGCGGTCCCGAGGGCCTCGGCGTACCCGAGGTCCACGAGCCGCCCGATCTGGTGGTAGAGCGTGCTCGGCCGGACCTTCACGTTCTGGTCCTCGTGCCGGTGGAGCATCGTCTGGAACATCTCGTACGGGTGCATGGGCGCCTCTGCGAGCAGGCCGAGCGCGGCGAACGCGAGGGGCGTGAGTGACGCCATCCGTGCCTCCAGACCGTGTTCCCGAGCGATTATTCGACTTGGAACATACGCTTTCGACGACTTCTCCACAAGCGGCCCGGCGCGCCGCGCGCGGCCCGTAGACTGGTGCCGTCCCACCCAACCCACCCAAGCGCTGGAGTGAACACGTGCCAACCATCGTCGTCGAGGTCATGCCCAAGGCAGAGATCCTCGACCCCCAGGGCAAGGCGGTGGGCAACGCCCTCGCCCGTCTCGGCAAGGCCGACCTGACCGACGTCCGCATCGGCAAGCGCTTCGAGATCGCCGTCGACGGCCCGGTCGACGACGCGAAGCTGGCCGAGGTCCGCGACATCGCGGCCGACGTCTTCTCGAACGCCGTGATCGAGGACGTCGTGTCCGTCACCGTGCAGGACGCGTGACGCGGATGCGCATCGGCGTCATCACGTTCCCGGGCTCGCTCGACGACCGCGACGCCCAGCGTGCGGTCCGCCTGGCGGGAGCCGACCCCGTCGCGCTCTGGCACGGCGACCACGACCTGCAGGGGGTCGACGCGATCGTGCTCCCCGGCGGGTTCTCGTACGGCGACTACCTCCGTGCCGGCGCCATCGCGGCGAAGGCCCCGATCATGGCCGAGGTCATCGACGCCGCCGGCAAGGGGATGCCCGTGCTCGGCATCTGCAACGGGTTCCAGATGCTCGCCGAGGCCCGCCTCGTACCGGGCGCGCACACCCGCAACGCGCACCAGCAGTTCATCCGCCGCGACCAGAAGCTCCGGGTCGAGACCGCCGGCACCGCCTGGACCTCCGGGTTCAGCGCCGGGCAGGAGATCACGATCCCGCTCAAGAACGCCGACGGCCGCTTCGTCGCCGACGCCGACGAGATCAAGCGCATCGAGGACAACGGCCAGGTCGTGTTCCGCTACGTCGGCGTGAACCCGAACGGGTCGATCGACGACATCGCCGGCGTCTCGAACGAGCGCGGCAACGTCGTCGGGCTCATGCCGCACCCCGAGCACGCGACGGAGCCCGGCTTCGGCCCGGACACCCCCGCGGCGATGGCCTCCGGCACGGACGGCCTCACCTTCTTCACCTCCGTGATCGAGTCGACGCTCGTCAAGTGACGACGGACACGACTCCAGTGACAGGGAACGACAACACCGTGACGACCCACGTTCGCCCGAAGCCCGACACCGTGCAGGACGCCGCTGCGACGCCCGACAAGGAGCAGCCGTACGAGGCGCTCGGGCTCAAGGCCGACGAGTACGCGAAGATCCGCGAGATCCTCGGCCGCCGCCCCACCTCGGGCGAGCTCGCGATGTACTCCGTGATGTGGTCGGAGCACTGCTCGTACAAGTCGAGCAAGAACTACCTCCGTCAGTTCGGCAAGAAGGTCACGCCGGAGATGACGAAGAACCTGATGGTCGGCATGGGCGAGAACGCCGGTGTCGTCGACGTCGGCAACGGCTGGGCGGTGACCTTCAAGGTCGAGTCGCACAACCACCCGTCCTACGTCGAGCCGTACCAGGGCGCCGCGACCGGCGTCGGCGGCATCGTCCGCGACATCATCTCGATGGGCGCACGCCCGGTCGCCGTGATGGACCAGCTCCGCTTCGGTGCGATCGACCACGAGGACACGGCACGCGTCGTGCACGGTGTCGTCGGCGGCATCTCGTTCTACGGCAACTGCCTGGGCCTGCCGAACATCGGTGGTGAGACCTACTTCGACCCGGTGTACCAGGGCAACCCCCTCGTCAACGCGCTCGCGGTCGGTGTCCTGCGTCACGAGGACCTGCACCTGGCGAACGCCTCCGGTGCCGGCAACAAGGTCGTGCTCTTCGGCGCCCGGACCGGTGGCGACGGCATCGGCGGTGCGTCGATCCTGGCGTCGGACACCTTCACCGAGGGCGGGCCGACCAAGCGTCCGGCGGTGCAGGTCGGAGACCCCTTCGCCGAGAAGGTCCTCATCGAGTGCTGCCTCGAGCTGTTCCAGGAGGAACTGGTCGAGGGCATCCAGGACCTCGGCGCCGCGGGCATCTCCTGCGCGACGAGCGAGCTGGCGTCCAACGGTGACGGCGGCATGCACATCTCGCTCGACGACGTCCTCCTGCGCGACCCCACGCTCACGGCAGAGGAGATCCTCATGTCCGAGAGCCAGGAGCGCATGATGGCGGTCGTCCGCCCCGAGAAGCTCGACGAGTTCCTCGCGGTGGTCGGCAAGTGGGAGGTCGAGACCAGCGTCCTCGGCGAGGTCACCGGCACCGGTCGCCTCGTCATCGACTGGCAGGGCCAGGAGATCGTGAACGTCGACCCGCGCACGGTCGCCGTCGACGGCCCGGTGTACGACCGCCCGGTCGCCTACCCGTCCTGGATCGACGCGCTGCAGGCCGACACCGCCGCCTCGCTCGAGCGTCCGGCCGACGGTCCGGCGCTCAAGGCGCAGTTCCTGCAGCTCCTCGGTTCGCCGAACCTGGCGTCGAAGAACTGGGTCACGAACCAGTACGACACCTACGTGCTCGGCAACACGGCGCTCTCCTTCCCCGACGACGGCGGCATGATCCGCGTCGACGAGGAGACCGGGCTCGGCGTCACGGTCGCGACCGACGCGAACGGCCGCTACTGCCAGCTCGACCCGAAGCAGGGCGCGCGCCTGGCGCTGGCCGAGGCGTACCGGAACGTCGCCGTCACCGGCGCCGTGCCCGCCGCGGTCACCGATTGCCTGAACTTCGGCTCGCCGGAGAACCCCGAGGTCATGTGGCAGTTCTCCGAGGCCGTCGAGGGCCTGGCGGACGGCTGCATGGAGCTCGGGATCCCGGTGACCGGCGGCAACGTGTCGTTCTACAACCAGACCGGCACGACCCCGATCCACCCGACCCCTGTGGTCGGCGTGCTCGGCATCATCGACGACGTCGCCCTGCGCGTGCCCTCGGGCTGGCAGGACGACGGCCACAACGTCTACCTGCTGGGCACGACGAGCCTCGAGCTCGACGGCTCCGCGTGGGCCGGCACCGTGCACGGGCACCTCGGCGGCCGTCCGCCGGCGGTCGACCTCGCGCAGGAGAAGGCCCTGGCCGAGCTCCTGCAGGCAGCGTCGGGCGAGCAGCTGCTCACGAGCGCCCACGACCTGGCGGACGGCGGCCTCGGCCAGTCCCTCGCCGAGTCCGTGCTGCGCTTCGGCATCGGCGTCCGCGTGGTGCTCGACGAGCTCGAGGAGCGCGACGGCGTCGACACGGCGACCGCACTGTTCTCCGAGTCGACGGGCCGTGTCATCGTGACCGTGCGCCGCGAGGACGACGTTCGCTTCCAGGGCCTGTGCGACGGCCGGGGCTTCCCGGTGCTGCGCATCGGTGTGACGGACGCCTCGTCCGGCACGCTCGAGGTGCAGGGCGCGTTCGAGGCGTCGATCGACGAGCTCCGTGGGACGCACGGCGCGACGCTGCCGGCTCGCTTCGGTGACGTGATCGTCGAGGACGTCATCGAGGGCTACGTCGGGCGCGGGCCGCTCGACGACCACGGCTCGTTCTCGCCGCGCACCGACAGCTGACACCGCCCGCCGACGGCTGACACCCTGGCGACAGGGGACGGGCCGACAGGCAGACAGGCCGACAGGCAGACAGGCCGACAGGCCGACAGGCCGAGAGCACCCGCCGACGGCGGCCAGCGCGAGCTGACCGCCGTCGACGGGTCCCGACACCTCAGGAGCACCACGCACCCATGCCGATCGTGACCCTGCCCTTCGCGGAGCTCGTCGAGCGGTTCGGCCCCGTGCCGGACGGCGTCGAGCTCGACGTCTGGGACGTCGAAGGCCCATACGACCGGCCCGGTGACGTGGCGATCACGCTGCTGCCGTTCTACTTCGCGGGTCGCCACCGGTGGCAGTACGTGCACGACCTGCCGAACCTCCGGCTCCTGCAACTGCCGAGCGCCGGGTACGAGCACGCGCTGCCGCACGCTCCGGCGCACGCGCAGGTCGCGAACGGCCGGGGCATCCACGACGACGAGACGGCCGAGCTCGCGGTCGGACTCGCGTTGACGTCGCTCCGCGAGATCCACACGTTCCAGACCGACCGCGCCGCCGGCGTGTGGGACGCCCGCACCACCCGGTCGCTCGCCGACCGTCGGGTGACGGTCGTCGGGTACGGCGCGATCGGAGCTGCGATCGCCACGCGCTTCGAGGCGTTGCGGTGCGACGTCACCGTCGTGGCCCGCACCGCGCGGGAGCAGGACGGTCGACACGTGCACGCCTTCGGGGACCTCCCGGGACTCGCGGCCCGGACGGACGTCCTCGTGCTCATCACGCCGCTCACCGACGAGACCGAGCACCTGGTCGACGCCGATCTGCTCGCCGCACTGCCCGACGGCGCCCTCGTGGTGAACGTCGCCCGTGGGCGGGTCGTCGACACCGATGCCCTCGTGGCGGAACTCCAGCGCGGCCGACTGTCGGCAGCGCTCGACGTCACCGACCCGGAGCCGCTCCCCGCCGGGCATCCGCTCTGGACGACCCCGAACACCGTGCTGACGCCGCACGTCGGCGGGAACACGGACCTCAGCGTGCCGCGGACCCTCGAGCTCGTGCGGGGGCAGGTGTCCGCGCTGGCAGCGGGTCGGCCGTTCGCCAACGTCGTGCACGGCTGACCCTCACCGGCACGCCCACACGAACACACGCGACAGCAGCAGCGCCGGACGCTCGACCGTCAGCGCAGCGGCAGCGCCATCCCCAGGCTCGGTGCCACGTCCTCGAACCCGAGTGACCGGTACAGCCGCTGCCCGGGCGGATCCCCGACGAGCGTGATGTAGGCCCCCTCGGGCGCCCGCGCCCGGATGTCCGCCACGAGCCACTCGACGACGACCCTGCCGAGCCCCCGGCGCTGGTGACCCGGGTCGGTGGCGATGTCCGCGATGTGGAAGTACCACCCGCCGTCGCCGATCGTGCGGCCCATCGCGACGGGCACGTCCTGACCGTCGACCACGTGCACGGCGGACCAGCTGCCCGCGATCGCGCCCGCGCCCTGCTCCGCGTTCTTCGGGGACAGGCCGGAGTCCCGCCGCAGGCGCAGGTAGTCGTCCAGCGGCGGCGGCCCGACCACGAGCCGGTACCCGTCGGCGAGCGACTCCGTCACGACAGCACCGGCACGATGCACGCGGGCGACCCGACGGCGATCTGCGCCACGGCCTCGCCCGGCACGCCGTCCGTCCCGACGGGCAGCACGGCGATGGCGTCGGACATCTGGTTGGCCACCAGCAGGTACCCGGGCACCTGCGCGAAGTGCCGCGGCCAGACCCCACCGCACGAGGCCGACCCGACGACCGTGAGCCCGTCGTCCGCGGTGTCGAGCACCACGACCAGGTCGCGACCACGCACCGCGACGACGACGCGTCCGGCCTGGTCGACCTCGACGTGGCTGAGGAGCGACTCCCCCACCTCACCCTCGAACGCCGGGGTCGAGGCGATCGGCTGCAGCGTCCCGGACTCGTCGCGGCGCAGGCGGTACACGCGACCGTCGAGCTCCCCGGCGACGACGAGGTCGGCGTCCGCCCCAGCGCCGAGCCAGGCCATGTGCCGCGGCCCGACCCCGGGCCCGAGGTGGTGGACGCGGACGAGGTCGATAGCCGGCTCCGCCGACACCCGGAACTCGTGGAGCGCATCGCCGCCGAGGTCCGCGACGAGCACCGTGCCGTCGGGCGTCGCGATCGACTGGTGGGCGTGCGGCCCTTCCTGCCGGTCCTCGACGGGCCCCTCGACGTCGGGCAGCACGCCGGTGACGACCGCTGTGTCGGGGACGACGACCCGGTCCTGGCTGCCGTGTGCTCCGACGACACCGTCGCTGGCCGACACGGACGCGGCGTGCGACTCCGCGGCCTCGAGCGACACCGCGGTCACGGTGCCGGAGACGTAGTTCGTGACGACGAGCGCGCCGGAGGGGTCGACCCGCACGTGGCAGGGGGCGTCACCACCAGCGTCCGCGTCCCACCGGTGCTCGAGCGAGCCGCCGGCGTACCGGAAGGCCGAGACACTGCCGTCCGCGGTCTCGGACACGGCGTAGACCCGGTCGCCGGACAGCGCGAGGAACGAGGGGTCGTCCATCACGGCGACGGTGGTCGCGGTCGATCCGTGCACGACCGAGATGCCGGTCGCGTTCCCGCCGCCCGTCGCGGTGTACGACCCGACGAGCAGGTGCAGGTCGGCGAGGTCCTGCGGGAACCCGTCGGCCGTGAACCCGGCAGCAGCCCCGCTCACCGCTCGCCGCCGGCGATGCGCTCGTGGTGGTGGATGACCTCGGCGACGATGAAGTTCAGGAACTTCTCCGCGAACGCCGGGTCGAGGTGCGACTCGGCCGCGAGCTGTCGGAGTCGCGCGACCTGCACCTGCTCGCGACCGGGGTCGGCGGCCGGCATCCCCGCGCCGGCCTTCAGGTAACCGACCCGCTGGGTGTACTTGAAGCGCTCGGCGAGCATGTGGATCACGGCGGCGTCGATGTTGTCGATGCTCTGCCGGATGCTCGCCAGCTCGGCGACCGCATCGTCGTGGACGGGCGTGGACTCGTCGGCACTCATGGCCCGAGCCTACTGGCCGTACCCCCGCCGCGAGGGCTGCGTGACGGACGGACACGAGCACTGCTCCGGGGCTGCGAGAATGGAGGCCATGTCGGTCCTGCTCGTGATCTCGGGCGTGTGTGCGGTCCTCGCGGGCCTCGTGCACGTGTACATCTTCTTCCTCGAGTCCGTTGCGTGGACGAGTCCTCGCGTGCGCCGCGTGTTCGGCATCGCCTCGGAGTCCGAGGCGCAGGCCACCCGCACCCTCGCCTTCAACCAGGGCTTCTACAACCTGTTCCTCGCCATCGGTGCGATCCTCGGTGTCGTCCTGGTGCTCGCGGGCAACGGCGCCACCGGCTGGACCCTCGTCGTGTTCTCGACCGCGAGCATGCTCGGCGCCGCGGTCGTCCTGGCCGGCACGGGTCGCCGCTACCTCAACTCGGCCTTCGTGCAGGGTTCGCTGCCGCTGATCACCCTGCTCTTCGCGTTCATCGGCTCCACCTTCACCGCCGCGTAGCCCCGCCACTTCCTCCCGAAGCGCGGCGTTCGAGCCCATCACGCGTGCAATGGGATGACGATCCGCGCATGGGAATCAGGAAGGACCTGCCTCCTTCGCGCGGAACAGCCCCCTACGAGCGGAACGGCCCCCCACGCGCGGAACGGCACCAGACGGCGGACGGGAGGCACGGTGCCAGCCCGCACCGCGCCTCCCGTCCGACGGCCGATCACCGCACCCCCGCGCGCAACGCGAGACGCCGGGTCGCGACTCGCGACCCGGCGTCTCCTGTACTCCCCCTGCGGCTGTCGGTCAGCCGACCTTCTTCGCGAACTCGTCCGGCAGACGGTCGAGCGCCCACTCGATGGCGGCGGTCGTGCCGAGCGAGAACGCGTTCGACACGTCAGCGTCGTCGACCACGATCGCGTGCCCGGCCTGCACCGACGGGACCTTCTGGAACAGCGGGTCCGACTCCGCCTTGGACGCGTCGACGAAGATCGGCAGGACGACGGTCAGGTCGGCGTCGAGCAGGTCGAGGTTCTCGTTCGACAGGCTCACCGAGAAGGCGTCACCGGCCTGCTGGTCGACGTCCTTCGGGATGGTGAAGCCGAGCTGCTGCATGAAGGTGGAGCGGCTGTCCTTCGAGGCGTACGCACCGAAGCCGTCCGCGGTGTACGACCCGACGACGGCGGTCTTGCCGTCGAACTCGGGGTGCGCCTTCCGCGCCGCGGCGTACGCGTCGTCGAGGTCGGTCAGCAGCTTCTTGCCCTCGGACTCCTTGCCGAGCGCGCGCGACACGAGGTCGACCTGCTGCTCGGTGGTGGTGAGGTAGTTCTCGCCGCCCTTCGGGATCGCCACGGTCGGCGCGATGGCCGAGAGCTTGGCGTAGCGGTCCTTGTCGCCCGAGCTCTTGGTGTCGAGGATCAGGTCCGGCTTGAGCTTGAGGATCTGCTCGTAGCTGGGCTCGAGCGTCTGGATCATCGTCGGCTTCTTCGTGTACGCGTCCTTGAGCCAGGGCCCCACGCCGTCGCCACCGAAGCCGAGCCAGTCGCTCGCACCGACGGGCTGCACACCGAGCTCGAGTGCCGTCTCCGCGTCACCCCAGCCGAGGGCGACGACGCGCTTCGGCTGCGAGGGGATCTCGGTCGTGCCGAGCGCGGTCTGGATCGAGACGGGGAACGCGCCGCCCGAGCCCGAGGCGTCGTCGGACGCGGCGGGCGACGAGGAGCCGGAGCTGCACCCGGCGAGGACGAGGGACGCGGCGACGACGGCGCCGGCGGCCGCGAGCACGCGGCGGACGCGGCGCACTGAGGGGGAGGTTCGAATCACACAGGTAAGGCTACCCTAAGCACTCCTCTCGTGGACGTCGAGCGGCTAGGCTCCGGACGTGGAGTTCACCGATCCCGACCGGACCCGGCTGGCCGTGCTGGGCTCCCCCATCGCGCACTCGCTCTCCCCCACGCTGCACGCGGCGGCCTACGACGTGCTCGGACTGCCGTTCACGTACGGGAGGCACGAGGTCGCCTCCGGTGGACTCGACGCGTTCGTCGCGGGGCTGGGTCCCGGCTGGCGCGGGCTCAGCCTGACCATGCCGCTCAAGCGCGACGTGCTGCCGATGCTCGACCGCACCACCCCGCTCGTCGACGAACTCGGGGTGGCGAACACCGTGGTGTTCCGGCAGGAGGGCGACCGGGTCGTCCTGGCCGGCGCGAACACCGACGTCGAAGGCATCGTCCGTCCGGTCGAGGCACTCGGGCACCTGCCTGGCGAGGCCACCATCGTGGGCGGTGGGGCCACCGCGGCGAGCGCCCTCGCGGCTGCCGTGCGGCTCGGGGCCGTCGACGTGCGGCTGTTCCTCCGCGACACCGCGAAGGCGGGGTCACTCGTGGAGCTGGCCGTGCGACTCGGCGTGACGCTCGAGGTGCTGCCGGTCGATTCGCTGCCCGGGACCCGGCACGGGTTCGTCGTCTCGACGCTGCCCGGTGGTGCCGCGGACTCGCTCGAGCTCGTGCCCTCGGGGTCGGATGCCGTGCTCGTCGACGTCGCCTACGAGCCGTGGCCGACGGCGGCGGCCGGACGCTGGGCGGCGGCAGGCGGCCGCGTGCTCAACGGGCTCGACATGCTCACGGAGCAGGCGATCGGGCAGATCCGGTTCTTCGTGAGCGGTGACGACAGCGAGCTGCTGCCGGACGAGGCCGAGGTCCGGCGGGCGATGCGGCGGTCGGTCGGGCTGCCGGACACCATCAGCGGCTGACGGTCGGCGGTCAAGCGACGACGCCGTCGCGGGTGAACCAGGGGTCAGGCGACGACACCGTCCACGTAGAACCACCGGCCCTGCTCGCGGACGAAGTCGCTCGTCTCCTCCAGCGTCCCGCGGTCGTCGTCGGACCGCCACCACGCGCGGAAGGCGACCTGTCCTGCGGAGTCGAACGGGCCTCCAGACCGGGTGGACACGATGTCGAGCCGTGTCCAGCGCTGCGTCGGGTCGAGCGTCAGCTCGGACGGCCGGGTGCGCGGGTGCCAGGTGAGCAGCAGGTACTCCGGCAACCCGAGGGAGAACGCACTGAACCGGGAGCGCATGAGCCGCTCGGCGGTCGGGGCCGCGGCGCCCGCGTGCAGGGGCCCGCAGCACGCGCCGTAGGGGTTGCCGCTCAGGCAGGGGCAGCGCTGTTCGTCGTCCACCCGGGCACGGTAGCAGCGGCCGTGCAGGCCGTGCTGCACCACTGTCGGCAGCGCCGGGCACACTGGGCGCATGTGTGGAAGGTTCGTCGTCTCCGACACCACGGCCGATCTGCTGCCCGAGCTCGTGGGTGAGCTCGCCGCGCGCACCGAGCACGTCGACGAGGACACCGGCGAGGTGCACGCCGGCCTCGCCCCGAGCTGGAACGTCGCGCCGACCGACCCCGTGTACGCCGTCCGACAGCGCCACGGGCAGCGCGAGCTCCCGCAGATCAGCTGGGGTTTCGTGCCGAGCTGGGCGAAGGACTTCCGGAAGCAGCGGCCGAAGCCGATCAACGCCCGCATCGAGACGGTGGCGACGAGCGGGATGTTCAAGCGGGCCTTCGCGACGAACCGCTGCATCGTGCCCGCCCTCGGCTACTACGAGTGGGTCGTCCGCGAGGACGGCAAGGAACCCCACTTCGTCCACGAACCAGGCGGCGCACTGGCGATGGCGGGCATCGTGAGCGCCTGGCCGGACCCGACGAAGCCCGAGGACGACCCGGACAAGTGGCGGCTGTCGCTCGCGATCATCACCCGCGACGCGCACGTCGCGCCCGGCGAGGTCCACGACCGGATGCCGGCGTTCCTCACCCCCGACGGCTACGACGACTGGCTCGACGGCGACCTGTGCTCGGACGACCTGCTCGCGCTGCTCGACCACGAGTCGCTCGCGGTCGCGGCGGGGCTCGAGCAGTACGAGGTGTCGCGCGCGGTGAACAGTGTCCGCAACGACGGCCCGCAGCTCATCGAGCCGCTGCGCTAGTCCACCGCGGGACGGCTCGGTCCCCCTCTTTGGGGACACGAACCCCCCGTCTGAGTCGGAGCTGAGAACACGTGTACCCCCTACTGTGATGAACGGTCGCGTACCCGACACGACCATGCAGCACGAAGGAACTCTGTGTCTCCCACACACCGTGTTCGTCCGCGCCGTCGCGCTCTGCGCGTCCTGGCTGCGACGACCATCACCACGATCGTCGCCGGAGGCCTCGCCCTCCTGAGCCCGCTGACGGCTTCCGCGATGGCCAACCTGCCCGTCTCCGGCCTGTACGCCACCGTGAACGGCGACTCGACGATCTACTCGGTGGACCGCGCGACCGGCGCGGCCACGCCGTTCATCAGCTCCCCCGGGAACGTGACCGGGCTGAACCAGCTCGGCATCTCCGGTGACGGCGGCAAGATGTTCTTCACGAACGGCTCGAACGTCTTCGAGTGGACGGCATCGACCGAGACGTTCAAGACCATCGCCCGGCCGAGCTCCCCGACCGTGGCGACCCAGATGGGTGGCGTCGACCCCAAGACGGGCCGGTTCTACTTCGGCGGTCTGGACACGACGTCGAACCTCTTCACCTTCCTCTACTACGACCCGGCGACGGGGGCCGTCTCGACGAAGGCCGTGTCGGTCACGCCGAAGTCGACCCCTCCGGGCGGAGCCGGTGACCTGGCGTTCGACCGCCAGGGCAACATGTACTTCATCTCGAGCAGCACGAGGTCGGCCCAGGTCTACCGCGTGAACGCCGCGGACCTCGGCGGCGGCAGCACGACCGCGACGCCGGTCGGACCGGCGATCGGTACGTCCGTGAACCTGACCTCGCTGGCGTTCGGCGACGACGGGTACATCTACATCAGCGGATCCGGCGCGAACACCTACATGCAGGTGGACCCGGTCACCGGTGCCGTCGGCACGGCGAAGTCGATCCGCTCCGGCGGCACGGCGCTGAACGTGTACGACCTCGGTTCGCGCGCACTCCCGTCGACGGGGCAGTCGCAGGGCGGCTTCACCGACGGCCGCGCGAAGCCGAGCGACGAGCTCACGACGACGATCAGCGGCGGCGGCATCCCGGACCCGGTGAGCGGGACGACCGCCCCCGGCAAGGACACCGTCACCGTGGGCCCGATCATCCTGCTGCCCGGCAAGACGTACCAGGTCGACCAGACCCCCGGGAACACCACGACCGATCCGAACGCCTACGACACGAGCTACGTCTGCACCAACCTGGTCGACGGGACCGTCGTCAAGCAGGGCAAGGGCACCTCGGCGTCGTTCACCGTCCCCGCGGGTGGTGGAGACGTGCAGTGCGTGTTCACGAACCCCGTCAAGCCGACCGTCGCGAACACCTCGTCGACGGGCAACACCCCCGGGCAGCCGGCGACCGTCGACCCGCTCGCGGGTTCCACGGGCACCATCGACCCGACGACCGTCACGCTGGCCCCGAACACGCCGGACTCGACCGTGTCGAACGGCGGCAAGCAGCTCACCGTCCCCGGTGAGGGCACCTGGACCGTCGACCCGCAGTCGGGCAAGGTCACCTTCACGCCGGAGAGCGGCTCCACGAAGAACCCGACCCCGGTCACCGACACGGTCGCCGACACCCGCGGCAACCAGGCGTCCGGGCAGATCGCCGTGACGTACAAGGGGAACGCGCAGCCCGACACCGCGAAGACCACCCAGGGCACGGCCGTGACGGTCGACGTCCTGGCGAACGACCAGGGCGGCACCGTCGCCTCGAGCGTCGTCTTCCCGACCTCCGGTCAGCCGAAGGGCGCGCAGGTCTCCGCGGACGGCAAGCAGCTGACGGTCCCGGGCGAGGGCACGTACACGATCCCGAGCACCGGGAAGGTCACGTTCACTCCCGACCCGGCGTTCCGCGGCACCGCATCGCCCGTGTCGTACCAGGTCGCCGACGCCGACAGCGCGACGTCCACGGCAACGATCACGGTCGCCGTCGCCGCGGTCGGCCCGACGGCGCACGACGAGACCGTCACGACGCAGCAGAACACCCCGACCACGGTCGACGTCGTCCGCGACGCCGCTCCGGGCGTGCAGGGCGGGACCCCCGTCGACCCGACGAAGGTCGCCTTCCCCGAGGACGGCCAGCCGGCCGGCGCCACGACGAGCACCGACGGCCGCCAGCTGACCGTTCCCGGACAGGGCACGTACACCGCTGACCCGACCTCCGGGACGATCACCTTCGCCCCGGCGCAGGCCTTCACCGGCACCACCACCCCCGTCACCTACCGGGTCGGCGACACCGGCGGCGCGACCGGCACCGGCACGCTGACCGTCACGGTCACGGCCGTCACCCCGACCGCGAAGGACGACACCGTCACGCTCGTGCAGGGCGACGCGGCCACGGTCGACGTCCTCGGCAACGACACCCCGGGCAACACGGCGACGCCGCTCGACCGCACCACCGTCACGTTCGCCGGCAACGGCACGAAGCAGCTCACCGTCCCGGGCGAGGGCTCGTACGCGATCGACCCGAAGTCCGGGAAGGTCACCTTCACGCCCGAGCCGACCTTCCGCGGCCCCGCGACGCCCGTGACCTACCGGGTCGCGGACGTCGACGGGCACACCGCGACCGCGACGATCACGGCCACGGTCACCCCGGTCGGCCCGGCGTCCGAGGACGACACCGCGAAGACCGAGCAGAACACCCCGATCGTGGTCGACGTCACCGCGAACGACCGGCCCGGCGTCGCGAACGGCACCCCGATCGACCCGACCAGCGTGGTCTTCCCGACCACCGGCCAGCCGACCGGCGCCACCGTGTCGAAGGACGGCAGGCAGCTCTCCGTCCCCGGCGAGGCCACGTACACGATCGACCCGAGCACCGGGAAGGTCACCGCCACCCCGGCTCAGGGCTTCACCGGCACGACCACGCCGGTGACCTACCAGGTCGCCGACAGCGGCGGAGCGACGGGGACCGCGACGATCAGCGTCACGGTCGCGGCCGTCCGCCCGACCGCGCAGGACGACGCCGCGACGATCGACCAGGGCAGCGCGACCACGGTCGACGTCCTGGCGAACGACACCGCCGGCAACGCGCAGACCCCGCTCACGCCGAGCAGCGTCGTCTTCCCGACGACCGGCCAGCCGAAGGGCGCACAGGTCTCGACCGACGGCAAGCAGCTGACCGTCCCGGGCGAGGGCACGTACACGATCGACCCGACCACCGGGAAGGTCACCGTCACGCCCGAGGCCACCTTCCGCGGTACCGCCACTCCGGTGACGTACCAGGTCACGGACCGCGACGGCACGACCGCCTCGGCGACGATCACCGTCACGGCGAAGCCCGTCGCCCCGAAGGTCGCGAAGGACACCGCAGCCACCACGTCGCAGAACACCCCGGCCACGTTCGACGTCGCCGGAGCAGCGAGCCCCGGTGTCCAGAGCGGCACACCGGTCGACCCGGCGAGCGTCGTGTTCCCCAGGGACGGCCAGCCCTCCGGCGCCACGGTGTCGGCCGACGGCAAGCAGCTCACCGTCCGCGGTGAAGGTGTGTACACGGTGGACCCGAAGACCGGTGTGGTGACCTTCACCCCCGCGCCAGGGTTCTCCGGCACGACCACCCCGGTCACGTACCAGGTGAGCGACACCGGTGGGCAGAGCTCGACCGGTCAGCTGACCACCACGGTCACCGCGGTGTCCCCGACCGCAGAGCCGGACGCCACCACGATCGCGCAGGGTGAGTCCGCGACGATCGACGTGCTCGGCAACGACCACGGCGGCAACGCGGCGACCCCGCTCGACCCGACCAGCGTCGTCTTCCCGGCCGCCGGTCAGCCCGCGGGCGCCGTCGCCACCGAGCACGCGGAGCAGCTCACCGTGCCCGGCCAGGGCACGTACGTGATCGACCCGGACTCCGGTGCGGTCACGTTCACCCCGGAGCCGACGTTCCGCGGCACCACGTCGTCGGTGACGTACCAGGTCGCCGACACCGACGGCACCACGACGACCGCGACGATCACGACGATCGTCACGCCCGTCGGTCCGGCAGCGAAGGACGACGACGCGACGACGGAGCAGAACACCCCGGTGTCGATCGAGGTCCTGCGCAACGATTCACCCGGCGTCGCGGGCGGCACGCCGCTCGACCCCGCGAGCGTCGTCCTCCCGGCGACCGGCCAGCCGAGCGACGCCACGGTCAGCACGGACGGACGGCAGCTGGTCGTCGCCGGCCAGGGCACGTACGCGGTCGACCCGACCACCGGAACGGTGACGTTCACCCCCGCCCAGGGCTTCACCGGCACCGCGGCGGCGGTGACCTACCAGGTCGCCGACACCGGCGGGGTCACCGCGACGGCGACGATCACCGTGACGGTCACCTCGGTCGTCCCCCTGGCGCACGACGACTGGGCCAGCACTGCGACGAACACCGCGGTGACGATGTCGGTCCTGGGCAACGACGACGCCGGGAACGCCGCGACGCCGATCGTCCGGACCACCGTGCGGCTGCTCGACGGCTCGGGGGCAGCGGTCTCCCGCATCGCGGTTCCGCGGAACGGTGTCTGGTCGGTGGACGACGCGGACGGGACGGTGACCTTCACGCCGGAGCCGGGGTTCTCGGGTCCGACGAAGGGGAACTACCGGATCACGGACACCGACGGGAACACGAGTGACGCGGTCATGACCGTCGTCGTCGGCACCCCGCCGACCGCGGAGGCCGACCACCGGGACGGCGAGCCCGGCGCCGCCACCGTCGTCGACGTCCTGGGCAACGACAGCGCCGGCACCGCGCCGATCGACCCCGCGTCGGTCCGCCTGGTCGAGCCGAGGACCGGCAAGCTCGTCGAGACGGTGACGATCGCCGGCGAGGGTACCTTCACGGTTCAGGGCTCCGGCACGGTCACCTTCGTCCCGGTCGACGGCTACGCCGGCACCGCGCACGTCGACTACTCGGTCGCGGGCGAGGACGGGAGCCGCGCCACCGCGACGGTCTCGGTCACGATCCCGGTCGTGCCCGGCATCACGCAGAACCCGGCGAAGGGCGGCGGCGTCATCGTCACCACCCCGAGCGGCGACCGGCTGGCCTTCACGGGCAGTGACGTGCTGTGGCCCGGCCTCGGTGCCTCGTTCGTCCTGATGGCGATCGGCCTGGGCATGGTCCTGGTGCACCGCCGCCGTACGGCACAGGAACGCTGACCCCCGAGGGGCTGACCCACAACGGCGGAGGGCCGGGACACCAGACGGTGTCCCGGCCCTCCGCCGTTCCGAGCGGTTCGTCGGAACAGGTCAGTCGAGCGTGCGGCGCACGTCCGGCAGCAGGTCGTGCAGGCGCTCGGCCAGGCGGTCCTGTGCCTCGTGCAGCGAGCGGAAGTCACCGACGTACTGTCCGTACGTGTCGGACACGAAGTAGTGCGCGCCCTGCTGGTCGATCACACCGCCGTAGTAGCCGCCGTAGTTCGCGGCCCAGAGCCCCGAGTCGGCCTCGGACCAGACGACGTGCGCCCGGGCCGGTGCATCGGGGGACACGACGCCGGCTGCGATGCCGGTGATGACCTCGATGGTCGCCGTGTCCACGGTCACCTCGGCCTGTTGGCTGTTGGCGACGCTGGTGCTCATGGTGGTGCTCCTCGTGCTGCTGTGGTGCTGGACGGTGCTGGTGGCGCTGATCGTGCTGGTGATGCTGGTGCTCCGGGTCTGGCTGGTGGGTTTGGCCGCGGTCAGTGCCGGATGGTCGTCGGGCACTACGCGATCGGGCGGATGACGGACGGCAGCATCACGTGGAGCTGGTCCGAGAGCTTCGTCTGGGCCTCGTCGAGGGTGGCGAAGTCGCCGACCACGAGTCCGAAGGTGTCCGAGGCGACGTAGCGGCCGTCGCGCTTGTCGACGCTGCCGCCGAAGTAGCCGCCGTAGTTGGCGATCCACTCGCCGTCGTCCTCCTGCGACCAGGTGGTCTTGGCACGTGCGGCGCGGCCGGAGTGCTCTGCCTCGGCCTCGAGGATCGCGATGACGTCGACCGTGTCGGTGTCGAGGGTGACCTCGCGGGTGTCGGTGGTGACCGTGGTGCTCATGTCGCTCTCCTTCGCGATCCGGGGTACATCTGCTGTTGAGACAACCGTACGAGAGCGTCCCCCGGCCCCGCTAGCGATGCCCGCCCTTTCACGGGTTCCGTGCATACGCACCGGGGTACACCCCCGGATTTCCGGGCCAGGGGGACACGAGAACGGGGTACAGGGGGACGATCGGGGTACTCGTTTCGTGGATGAACTGGTTTCTACGGCTTCTCGAGGTGCCCTCGCGTCCCGCCCGGCCGGGAGGCACGGCCCACTACCGTCGTTCCCGATGACCACCACGACCAGGACCACCATCGTGCGCAGCGGGATGCTGGCTGCGGTCGCGCTCGTGGCCCTGGTGCTCCTGGTGCCCGGTCTCGCCGACCGGGTGCGGTCCGCTCTGCTCCACGTCGTGGGCGCGCTGCGCGCGCTCGGACACGGCACCCTGACACTCGGTGACGGGTTCGTGACGGCGATCGCGGTGTCCCTGGTGACCGCCGTGCTGCCGGTGCTGCTGGCGAGGGCGAGCCGGGCCTCCCGGCCGGACGGGGTCCTCCGGCGCGCGCTGGTGAGCGCGGTCGTCGTGCTGGTGGCCGCCGCCGTCGTGGCGGCGCAGTCCGCGACGCCGGGTGGGCGCTTCCGGTCCGTCGCGCTCGCCGGCTTCGTCGGCGTCGCGATCGGGTCGCTCGCCGATGCCGCGTGGCACGCTCGCTTGCGGGCGGCGCACGCATCGGGTCGCACCAGGCGGGTGGCGTGGACGCTCGCGGCCGCCTACGCGCTCGTCGTCGTGCTGGTGGCCACGGCGGGCTCCCCCGTCGACGGCGGGATCCACCCCTGGCTGGTGCGGGCGATCGCGGCGGGGCACCGGCTCGGAGCCCCGGGGTGGCTCGGGTACGACGCGGTCGAGTTCACGGCGAACGTGGTCTTCTTCGCGCCGTTCGGGTTCTTCGTGCTGCTGCTCTTCGGGGCGCGGGCGTGGTGGGTCGGCATGCTCGGCGGGTTCCTGGCGAGCTGCGCGATCGAGACGGTGCAGGCGCTGTTCCTGCCGGCGCGGTTCGCGTCGGTGGACGACGTGCTGGCGAACACCTCGGGGGCGGTGCTCGGGGTGTTGGTGGGGATCGTGGTGCTCGGTCATGCCCGCGTGAGTGCGGCTCAGGGACATCCGCGCGCCGCTGCATGAAGATCTGGAGACATTCGAACCACCCCGGCACACTGCGACCTACTGTCGGCACATGGACCCGAACCCGAATCGGAAGCAACCGCGCCCCTACCGGCGACCCTCGATGTTCCCCTGGTGGCTGTGGGTCGTCGCGCCGCTCGCCGTGGTCGCCGTCGTGGCCATCGCGCTGATCGTCACCTGACCCGCCCCGTCGCCCGCTGACGACGCAACGAGGCCCCCGGCACCGAAGTGCCGGGGGCCTCGTTCAGTCGAGCTGAGCTCAGGCGGCGTCGTGCTGACGACGGACCGACTTGCGGACGACCAGGAGGCCACCACCGAGGACGATGGCGCCGCCGGCAGCCCAGAGGCCGAGCGTCGAGATGGTGCCACCGGTGAAGGCGAGCTGGCCGGGGGTGCCGGAGTTGCCCGTCGAACCGACGGTGCCCGCCGTGCCAGCCGGCGCGATGGTGAAGTCGGCGCGGCCGGTGACACCGGAGCTTGCACCGGTCGCGGTCAGGTTGTAGGTACCCGAGCCGCCGGCCGGGAACGTGACGCGCACGGCGAGCGAGCCGTCGGCGTTCGCGGTGTAGTCCTTCGAGACGGTGGTCGTCGGCAGGGCACCGAGCGTGACCGCACCGGCACCGGTGACCTGGACACGAACGGTCTCGCCATCGATGAAGGCGCCCGGAGTGAAGCTGACGACAGCAGTGCCGCCCGCGACGTAGTTACCGGAGACCGAGATGTCCGAGTCCGGCGTGTACCCGGCAGCGTTGGCGGCGGTCGGAACCGCGATGAAGGCTGCGCCCGCGAGGAGGGCAGCGGCGATGAGCTTCTTCATAGAAGTGTTTTCCCCTAGTGATCTGATCCGTCAGACCCTGACACCCAGAGCCCGTACACCGCTCGCAAGACCCGTGCTGCACACAGTTGCGATGACGAAGTTCCCTCAATCTAGCGGGAATCCTCAGGTTGTTGCCACCGGATTGAAAAGTTTCGATAGATGTAACGCAACGAGGACAACGCGGTGGACGCCGACCAGGGCCCGCCGGAGCACGGTGGACCTCGCGGTGCATGACGGGAAGCCCTGATCAGAGAAAGCTTTCTGCTCCTACTCGACCGCTCGCGGGGCCCCTGGGCATGCACTGTGCAGTGGTTCGCACGCACTCAGCCGCGCTTCGTGCCCCCTGTTCTGGGGACGCGTCGGACCGCGTCTTGCGGCGCAACACGACGAACGGTCCCCTCGAGACAGGGGCGACGGGTCTACAGTTCGCGCTCAGCCCGCAGGGATCGGCTTCGTGCAGTCGAACCGGAGCGGCAGGGTCTTCGTCTGCTCGACTCCCGGCGTCGAGACGACCTCGGTACCAGCGTGCGCGTTCTTCGCTTCACCGAGGAAGGCGACCCGGAACGTCGCACTCTCGCCCGGAGCCAGAACCGTCCGGAGCTGTGCGACCGGATGTCCGTCGTCGATGGCCGTCTGCACGCCGACCGCCTTGCCGTCCTGCGAGGCGCCGAGGAAGATCGCATCCTTCGGCGCGTAGATCGCGATGAGGGTCTTGATCTTGCCGGGCTCGGTCCCGAACGAACCGCCACCGGTGACGTACTTCGGCAGGCTCGTCGCGGCATCAGCAGGCGCGGTGTTCGTGATCGTGACCTCCACCGCGGAGGTCGGCAGACCGTCCTGCCGGCAGACCGACGAACCGACCGAGACGGTCTTCTCGAGGTAGTAGTCCATCTTCGAGCCGGTGCCGTCGTTCAGGTAGACACCGAACTGTCGGGTCTCCGGAGAGACGGTCGGCAACTCGCCGGCGAGCGAGGTCCCTGCGATGAGTCGCTCTTCGCCCTCGTCCGCACTCCAGAGCCGCAAACGGCCCTCACCCGACGCCTTCGTCAACGCGGCGACGAACCGCTTCGTGCCGAATCCGCCGCTCGAGACCTTCTGGAAGACCGAGCTCGCCGCCGATGCGAAGAATGCATCCTGCACGTCCGGATCCGGGTAGCGGGCGTAGGCCTCGTTCAGGAGCAACCGCACCGCGTTGTCCGACGTCAGCGTGTCGCCGGTCGGTAACGAAACCGGCCCGGTCGCCTGCAACAGGTACCCGAGGGTCACGGGGTCCATCGCGAGGACACCATCGACCTGGGTGCCGGTCTCGCGCTTCCACATCTCTCGAGCGAGTTCGGCTGAAACGTCGAAGCGCGGGGTGAGCGTGACGTCCTGCATGTAGCGGGCGGTGATGTCGCCGTACAAACCGTCCGTCGCGTCGTCGAGCGGTAGGACGGGCTCCGGGTACGGGCCGAACGACTGCCCGGAACGCTGCTCCTGCAGCGAGATCCCGCCGTCCTGCACGTTCAGCAGCGCCACGGCACCGGGGATGCCACCGCCCGCCCGGAGTTCGGCGTTGTTCTGGAACAGCAGCAGGTACCGCCGGTCGCCGTCCGCGCCGAGCATCGCGGGAGCGAGTTGAACGACACGATTTGCAACGTCGACCTGTCCCTCGACCGAGTGCAACGCATTCCGCAGCTGGTTGACGGCCGAGGTCACCGGTGAGAGCGTCCCGCTGACGTCGATCGCGCCAGCGTCCTTCGATGCCTTGCTGACCGCCGTCGCCGCCTGCTGCACCGGCGCTTGCGCGCGCTTGAGCGGTTCGAGGTCAACCTTGCCGTCCTTCGGAGCAAAGGAGTCCGACCCGAGCTCGCCGACGACGCCGGAGACCGGCGCGACCGCCCCGCTCGAGACGTCGTCCACGATCCCGGCGATCTGCCGCACGGCACGCAGGTTTGTTCCGAAGAACGGGACGTACTCAGAGGTGGCCCAGATCGGGTCGCTCGTCAGGGACCGGGCCGCCGAAGCCTCGTCCTCGAGCTTCGCAGCCGTCCCCTGCGCGCCGGACGTGTCCCCGCCACTCAACTGCGAGCGAAGCGTGTCGACGTCGGCGACCGCTCGCTCGAGGTGTCCCTTGGCCAGAGCGCCGCGCACCCCCACCCAGGCGACAGCGAGGATCAGCAGAAGGACGACGGCGAGGACGATCCACAGCACGGTCCGGGCCCTGTTCCCCCGGCGTACAGCAGTGCGTCGCGACTCGGGCTGGTCGGACATGAGGATCAGACTACCTTCTCGATAACGAAACGCTTCATTAGGTTCGTTTGGAATTTGGGACTCGCGGAAGGCTAGGCGCGCACGCCGCCGTTCCCGTTCAACTGGCGAATAACCCGAGCGGGCGCGCCTCCTACCACCGTGTCTGGAGGAACATCTGACGTAACGACGGATCCCGCCCCTACGACGCTATTCGCTCCAACCGTCACCCCCGGGAGAACAAAAGCTCCACGACCGATCCAGACATTGTCCTCAATGACGACTTGCTCAACCTTCACGCCGCCTCCCGCCTCGACCTCGTGACTCCCGGAGTCCGTTATCGCTGCGAAGGAACCAATCTTCACGTCGTCCCCGATCAGCACGAGGCTAGCCGCTGTGATCGTGACGCCGGAGTTGATCAGCGCACGCGCTCCGATACTGAGCCTGGCACCCGGTCGCACTTGCAACAACGTCCGAGCTTCAGCCGACACGAAACGCGCGCGTTCGCCGACCGCGAGCCGGCCCTCATTCTCCACGCGGATCCGGCTGTACTCCATGGTTGCACGACGCCCACCCTTCACCCCATGTGTCAAATAGCAGATAACTGCCCGGAGCACTCTTCCCTCACGTCGCGTTCGATCTAACAGGCTATTCAGCAGCAATCAACTCTCCGAACACTTCGTAATCAGCACAAAGAACGGTTCGGCCTAACCGCCTAATCACCCTGCCGGCCACCTCGATCATCTAACAGGAATGCGGGCACACCTCCGTACGACCCGGCAGATGTGAGCGAACGAGTGACAACTGCGTTCGCTCCGACACGGACATGGTCACAGATGTGAAGATCAGCGCGCTCACGCGTCACCACGACGCTCCCGGCCCCCAGTTCCACATCGTTACCAATCCGCAATAGTGTCGGACCACCGATTGCATCGGACACAGAGAGCGTGACACCATGCCAAAGCTTGACTTCCCGTCCTATCGACACGTTGGGGTGGATTACAACGCCGAAACCAAAGTGCCCTAGCTCGACCGGTGCCGCTAATGCGGCTTCCGGGGGCAATATGGCCCGAAACACAACAAAGTTGTAAAACTTGATGAGACGCGCTAGTCGCTTATGGCCTTTCTGGTGCAACCGGGTGGAAAGGTACCAGAGCGCGGATGGGTCAGCGATTATCATGCGACAGATTCCCTTGAGAAGATATGATTCAGACAGGCGCCGGTCGCGTGCGGTGGATGATGGCCCGCACCGCTAGCCGAACAGCCGCAAAGCCAACGAGTGCCCAAGCCATACTCAGACCGCTCAAATTGCCTGACATTCCAAGCAAGACCGCTACAGCCACGAGTACGACCATGCCACAAGCCGAGGCCCACATGAGAGCACTCGGATCACCGGACGCTGAATCTAAGTATGTTCGTAATTGCCACTGATCATTCATCGCTTGCGCGATGACCAGTACGCTCACTATCGGAAAAAGCCCATCGAAGGACGACCCGAACAACCAGTCGCCCCACAGCGCCACTACGACTACGATCAGTCCTCCCGAGAGGGCCGACATTGCGAGCCCTATGAACGTCCGCTTCCGGAGCATGGGCGCGTCATCAGAACCGATCGGGAGCGATGCGAAACGAGAGTAGGTGAGCTGATTCAAAGCCTGTGTGAAACCTCCCGCCGCCGAAGCGCAGGTGACCGCCACTGCGTATACGCCCAATTGGTTTGGGAGCACGCAAGCAGCAAGGATCAACTGATCCACGCGCGCTCCGATTCCATCGAACGCGGAGCCCCCCCAGTAGTGCAAGCTGAACCTCCAAGGCGCCGGAATACGCGTCCGGCTACGCAAAAGCGGAGTCGCCAACACAATACCGAGCAAAACCGAGAGCATCTGCCCCGAGAGGGTTATGACAAACGCAGACTGCAGGGTCAGGACGCCCGAGCCGAACGCGATGATGATAGCCAGAGATGGAAGAACGAGGTTCAGAGCGCGAGACAAGTTGACCGCGAGCAGCTGCCCGCGGATCAGGGCACGCTCAACGCCGACCGCGCCAAGCCCGGCCAGGACCAGCACGGACGCTGCCACCTTTATGTAGGTAGCGATCCGGTCGTCGCCGTTCGCCGCCGCCCCAGAGGCAATGAACGCGATGACTGCTGCGATCGGGCCAAGCAGCGTTACCACACGTAGGGCGTTCCGTGAGGCGTAGCCGTTCCGCAGTTCCTGCATAGCGAGGCCACGCGGGAGGCCTAGGAATGCGCTCCAGGACAATAGCTGAACCAGCACGAAGGCGGCAGCTAGAACGCCGCGACCGTCCGCTCCTAGTTCGCGAGCTAAGAGCGGGGCCGATAGAAGGCTCAGACCCATTCCGAGGTAGGTCACCCCTGCAGTCTGACCTAATCGGATCGCACGGCGAAAGTGACGACTCGCGGTCCCTCTTATCGTCATTGAACTCGACGCGCTTCCGCACGCCGGAAGCGACGCCTGGCCTCGGGATACAGCTCGTTGACCAGCCGTTCGCTACTTCCAAGGCGCAGCAGTGGATCAACCTGTCGTGCAGGAATCGCGTCATGGTCGACGGGCCCCCGCTCCAGAACGCGACGGAGAGAGGTCTTGAGACCGACCTCATCCGTGAAGATCAGTCCTTCCGCTCCATCGAGTTGGGACGAGAGGAAGTCTGAGCCTGGAGTATGTGTCGTGATCGCTGGGGTGCCAAGCGCGAGCGCCTCATAGACTGGTATGCCGAAACCTTCGTACTCCGAGGGAGCAGCCAGGACCCAGCTCGTCGAGATGAGTTCACGTACCTCCTGGTCTGACAAGCCACTGCGGTGGTCCACGTCCTCTGGCCAATTGGCGCCGTCATCCTCCGGGCCGACCACGACTAGACGGATCGGTAGAACAGTGTCAGACCGCAGTTCCTCGACGGCATTGGAGATCAACGAACCTCGCTTTCGGCCGTGGAAGGAGCCGATGAATACCACCGTGGGATCAGGGCTCCGCGCATCCGAGCGCCGGAGGCGGGATACGGGAGGCATGGCAGTGTCACAACGGAACTCTTCCTGCGAATCAGCACCAACAGCGATCTTGATGTCCGCACGCTGGGCACTGACATGCTCGAGCACACTGAGGATCAGGTGGTTCACCTTGCGCAAACCCCGTGAAGAACGAGCCTCTCGAAGGGCGGATCCATGGAAAGTCCTCACGAGCGGCCAACGGTGCCCGATCGCCCAATCATCCCCAAAACTGTGAACGACGTCCGGCGCACTCGCGCGGACGAGCTTTCGAAGGCGAAACGGAAGCAGGTAGTAGCGACCGAATCGTCCACTATCCCGCTTACAACGCATTACGTCGACCGTTTCCAGATCGGAGTCGTTGCCCGCAACAGTGACCACAGTGAGAGCGACCTCACGAGACAGCTCGCTCGCCAACCGGAAAGCGTAGCGTGCAACGCCGCCGGAATGCTCCGCGCCGGGCCATTCTGGTGTGATCAAAGTAACCCGCAAGGGGGCCGCGGGGTCACGTCGAGCATCAGCCACGGTACTCACCGTATGTTTCGATGTGCTTTCGAGCACAGATTGCCCACGAGAATCTTTCAGCATGAGCCCGACATTGCACCTCATCCGGGAGAACACCGTTGAGCCCCTCAATGATACGTGCAGACAATCCTTCTTCTGACTCCCTCGCGACTATGAGAGACGGGTCCAGATCCCTCACCGAATCAGGAAGGCCGCCACAATCCGTCACGATTGGAGCCTTCCCATGAGCCAAGGACTCTAGGGCTATAAGACCAAAGCCTTCTAGGGAGCGGCTCGGGACGACAGTCAACGCGCACTGCGCATACTCGGCTTCGAGGAGCTCATCGGACACCCGCCCGAGGAACGTCACTGACTTGCCAAGAGGGCCAGCCAGCTTCTCCAAGGCACAACGCTCGGACCCATCGCCAACGATTCGTAGCCGAGCGGAAGGGTGCGCCGCGAGCACCCTCCCCCAAGCCTGGATCAGCGTGTCGATGCCCATCCGACGCTCCAGCCGACGGACACACAAGACAATCGGGCCCACGAACTCCCGCGACGCATCGACGGTCCGCGCCCTTTCTGAGGGAATACGCACTCCCGGCGAAATGACGCGGACTCGCTCCGGACGGACGCCGTAGTTGTGAATCACCACCTCTTCAAATGCTCGCGATAACACCACGACGAGGTCGGCAGAGCGGTACCGGCGCCTCTCGATAGCTCGCTTGACCCAATTCGCGAAGGAGGAACCACCGGCAGCGGCGCTTTCAGCTGCCCACGGCCCATGGAAGTGAACTACCGAAAGCGGTCTGCGGGTCCTCCGGGGCGGCTTTGGATACACGCCGTAAAGGCAGAAGTGGCGATCTACGACATCGATATCATCCGTCCGCGCGAACGACTTGAAAAGCCGACGCAGCAGAGGAAGTCGCGTCGGCCCCCACGAACGCCCTCCGAGCGGAGCCTCGCCGAAAGCAACCGCGTCGACTTCTACACCCTCGAGTTCGCGCATCGCCGAGTAGAGCTCAATGAAGTAGCGGTTTAGGCCACCCGGACGGGACGCGAACCATTCCGATCCTGTCATTCGTACTTTCAAAGCGCCCCCTACTCTCGTTTGCTTCCGTGTCTCGCTAGTCAAATACTCCGCGGCTTCTGCGACAATCTCGGAGTCGGTGCGAAGTCCAGCTGTCCGGGAAGCGTTCAGGCCGAGGCGTAGGCGCTCTTTGTCATCCTCGACAAGATCAGCGATCGCATCTGCCAAATCGGCCAGGGACGTAGGCCGCACTAAACGGCCATTCTCTCCGTCCTTGATCCACTCGGCGGGCCCACCCTCATTCGCTGCGATGACGGCGGATCCACGAGCCAGATACTGGAGAACGTTCTGACCGAGAGGCTCGGGCCGCGTTGAGTACTGTACGCAAATGTCCATCCGGTCGATGAAAGAGTTGACATCGTCAACGCGTCCCTCGAACACCACCTTGTCGTCGAGGTCCAATTCTGTGACCAGATCGGCTAACTCCTGCCGATAGCTCTCGTGTCCGAACTCGGCCGCGCCGGCCACGTGGAGAACCACTGAGGGGACTAGCCCTCTGTCGGAGGCCAGCGCCAGCGCGCGAAGAACTAGATGTTGGCCCTTCCACGGATCAAGTCGCGCAACCATACCGATTCTCACAACGGTCGGGTCCCTGGTCTGCTGACGAGCTGCGAGTTGCTCAGGCGTGACGCGAACGAGCCCCGCAGGACTCTGCAGGACGATTGCTCGCGTACTCGGCTTCAGAAACCTTCTAGCCGAGGCCAGAGTGCTGTCCGAATTGGCTACGACTCCATCGGCCCGCCTGAGCGCCACACGCGTCATCGCAAGATAGCCGAGGCGCCCGAGCGCATCCTTCTCAACTCGATCGCGTAAATGCAGTATGAATGACGTTCTCCTTGGCCGAGGGGCGAGGGCTGCATACACCGCTGCACGAGAACTGTTTGCCCACACTACTTGAGGCTTCATCGACCAGACTGATCTCGTGACACTCAGGGACAGCCTCAACAAGCTGATTCCGAATCCGATAACCCGCAGAGAGCCCCCATTCGAGCTTGCACCGGACTTAGGAGGCGGACCGTAACGCAGAACGGTCGTATTACCACCCTCAAGACTATCGAAGGGCTCCGCAATTCGCTTAGATGCACGGCGTTGACGTGGCAGCAATAGAACCGCCCGCCACTCTTCGTTCGCTTGAAGTAGACGCGCGAGGGCGAGTTCGGCACCGCCGAACTCCACTGAATGGTTCACGTGCAGGACCAAAGGTCGACGTGCCGCTGCTGTATCAACCATCAGTCGCCTCCAGAGCGTGGCGCTCACTCCCTCGCCTCTGCTCACTTTCCACGGGAACCTGCAACGATCTGCGTCGCGCTGACCACTGAAGCAGCGTAGAACCGAATGCTAGCGCTATTAGTATCCCGTAGCCAGACAAAAATATGTTTCCACTCGCAGCCGTTACCAGGGCGAACACTGTGGCAACAGCCCCAGTTTCACCCACGCCCTTACGAAGATTAGCGATTGCAGCGACGGCCGAAAGAGTTAAGGCAAGGACGAGCCCAATCGCCGCGACCAGACCGAAGTTGACGAGAACATCAACGACGATGTTGTCATATCTGCCCCCAGCTGGACGACCGACGAGGTAGGCGCCCGGGTTGCGTAGCATCTCTAGAAGGGCAAGTCTTTCGCGGAACGAAGTGTCGGTAGACGCGTCGAAACCGGTATATCGACTGCCTGCGAAGAGCGTGCTAGTCGCTGAGAGCCGCCCCTGCACGTAGCTCAATGCAAAGAACATGACCCCGAGGAACAACAACGGCACAACGCGTGCGAAACCTCGGGCCCGAAAGATCAACAGCGCTCCGATAGCTATCGCAACGGCCAGAATCGCAGTCCGAACACCGGACACCAGCATTGGGAAAAGAAGGAAAATGGCTACGCCGGCGAAAACGAAGCGTCGGGGGCCCCCGACGGACAGTGCCTTGGCGACTGCGATCGTGGCACAAAGACCTAGAAGGAAGGCGTAGGGACCTGGCGCCTCGGAGGGGCCGAAAATGCGCACCTGCATCGGAATCGCTTGCCCAATACTTCTTAGCCCCGACGCCAGCATCCAACTCTTGTCCCAGCTCGGCAGATAGTAGAACTGGAACAGGCCATAAGCACCGCTGAGCACCCCGAGCACCGGCAAAGCTTTTTCCGCCGCGGCCCAAACGTCCGGCACCACTCCAGCCGCAATCGTTGCCACGAGCAGGAGGCAGACACAAACGGACGCCGCGCTGAAGATGGCATCTGCCGTTACTCCTCCACTCGCGCCGAAGCTAAGCGCGACCGAGAGGACGACTAACAGGACAAGTAGGTTGAGCCCCCGGAGTCCGTCTCGGGATCGCAGCCCGTCGCGCATTGAAGCGACCAGCACTAGAGTCGACGCCGCCAGCATCGCAATCGAGAGAGGGTCAACATCACCGCTGCCACCATCGGCGACGAGTCTTCGCACGAGAGGCATGAAAGGAATGAGTACGACCACCGCTTTGAGCACGAAGCGACGGTTGAAGAACGCCACAAGTGCGACAAGTAGTAGCAAAAACAGGGCCGACCTGAGCCCCGTCGTGAGGGAAACGAAAACAAGTCCGACCGTAGCGCCTATCGCCACGACGATCAGACCCCAACCATCGGCTCCAGAGTTCATCAACTGGCGGATGCTTCGCGGGCCGCTCATCCTCGAACAATCTTTGAGTACTTCGTGCGCGCTGCGGTACCTTTCCGGATTCCCTCGACCACACCCCGCACGTTGTACCACAGCTGCACGAAACCTCGGCGTGCTTGGAGAGAAAGCAAAAGGCCGGGTGCTGCGCGGTCACCAATCAATATTGCCCTGAGAGCGAAGGCGGCCCATCCAGTCGTCTGCCCTGCGTAGATGAACGCAGCAGCTTCATTCGCTCGACGAACGAATGTTCTTTGAGGATCAACGGTTACACGAAGATCACTTTCTGCCCGCCTTGCAGGGAAGTGATCCACCTGCAGGCGCGGGTCATAAGCGACTCGATACCCCTGTGCGCTGATGGCCAGACTGAGAACGAATTCGTTCCTTACCTGAGCCCCGCCTCCAGTCACGAGAAACGATAACGGTACGGCCTGTGCCTGAGCGCGTCGCATGCTCATGTTTGCACCCTTGACGTGTTGCACGTACCTGAACTCGCCTAGACCACGATGATGATTCCCGATGATTTTGCCCCGACGAATGCGCCCGACTGGGAGTCCGACGTCACCACTCGAGCGATCTCCATCTACGTTGTCGCGGCCACCAAGTAGACCAACCGACGGATCCGCCGCGAACGTATCGCTGATCCCTCTGAGCCAACCGGGCAGCGCCCGCGCGTCGTCATCGATGAAAGCCAGAACGTCTGCAGTCGACCCTCTGATCCCGGTTTCGATTGCTAATGCCAAGCCCGGCTGCTCGACGAGAACCACCCGAGCTCCGCACTCTGTCGCGACTTCGATCGTCTCCCTGTCCGCGGTTTGGGCCACAACTACAATTTCTTCGGCTGCGGGCTGTTGGCACTTCACCGACCGCAGGCACTCGTCGAGATCCTGTGGCCGCCCGACGCTCGCGATGACGACTCCGACTCCCGAATTGTTCATCCTTCGCGCTCCTCTCCACTCCTCGTCTCCGGCATGACAGCCCCAGCACTCTTTGATACGGCGGGGCGATCACGGAGCGCCCGGCTTACGACTGCTTCTATGCGGCTCAGGAAGTTTCCTCGTGAAAACTGCTCAGCATGTTGTCTGACAGCCTGACGATCCCAGTGTCGAGGGAAGGCATCGATCGAGCGAAGTATTCCTTCGATGGAATCATCTTCGAAGAATTGTCCGGAGACTCCTTCAGAGAGGGAATCGAGAAAGCCTCCGGCCCTCAGGGCCAGCACAGGCGTGCCGAAGGCGTTTGCCTCGATTGGAGTCAGACCAAAGTCCTCTCTAGAGACGCTCAGCAAGGCAGTGGCGTTCGCATACAGCCAGCGAAGCTGCGAGTCCTCAATGTTGTTCAAGACGGTCACATTCGACCCAGCCTGACGTTTGGTGCCGCCGACTACCACCAAGCGCTTGTCCGTCATCTTCTCGAAAGCACGAACCAATTGATCGGTGCCTTTGTATCCTCTGCGCCGTCCTACTGTGAGGTAGAAGTCGTCCGGCACTCCAGGTGGCCGTTCTCTGCCCGCTGAAACATCGATCGACGTGGGTGGAAATACGACGGTTGCACGTCGACCGTAAGCCTGCTCGATACGAGCCGCGACGGACGTCGAATTAGCAACATATTCGTCGACTGAGGCGGCTGCACGCTGGTCCCAGGCGAGAAGCAGCGGGCGCAGCATCCCCAAAGCGAGGCGAACAAGACCAGATCTGTCTAGGAGATACTCGTCCGTCTGGTAGAGCCAGCGCGGCGGGTTGTGGCAGTAGACTATCTTCTTTGTACCGGGACGAACTCGAACAGCATGAGCCCACCCTGAGGAGCTAGCAACGACAGCCTCAGCGTCAACCCGGCGCCGCAAGAGCCACGCGAGCGGAAGAAATGGCAGTGCAATCTGCGGATTCTTCCTGAACGCTGGGATGCTGTTGAGGAATGAGGCCGATATTCGGACTCGAGCGAAGTCCGGGAACGTCGACTTGGGCTCATAGAGCGCCGTGAGCATAGGGTGATCTGGGTACGCAGCTGAGAGCGCCAAAGCAACGCGCTCCGCCCCACCACGTTGCGTCACATAGTCATGGACAACGATCACGTCCGGTTGCATCAGTACGCTCCTCGACTGCTGCGGATAGCGTTGAAGGTTCGCCAGAGGATGATCAGGTCGCTCACCAAGGACCAGTTTTCGACGTAGTACAGATCGAGCCGCACCGAGTCCTCCCACGACAGGTCCGACCGCCCACTGACCTGCCACAGGCCGGTCATGCCTGGCTTCACGAGGAAGCGCCGATGGACGTGGGAGTCGTACCGCTCGACCTCGCTGGCGAGCGGCGGGCGGGGCCCGACGAGCGACATGTTGCCGAGCAGGACGTTGAACAGCTGCGGCACTTCGTCCAGGCTGTACCGCCGCATGAACGCACCGACACGGGTGACGCGCGGGTCGTTCTTCATCTTGAAGAGGACGGTGTTGCCCTCTGCTCGGTCGAGCGCGCTGAGTTCCTGCAGGCGGGCCTCGGCGTCGACCACCATGGAGCGGAACTTGATCATGTGGAAGGTCCCACCGTTGAGCCCGACACGTTCCTGGCGGAAGAAGACGGGCCCTGGAGAGCCGGCCTTCACCAGGATCGCGAGCAGGATCAGGACCGGGGAGAGCACGATGATGAGCAGCGCCGAGCCGACCAGGTCGAAGGCACGCTTCGTGTAGAGCTTCCGGCCGGAGTAGGTCGGTGTCTCGACGTGGATGAGGGGCAGACCCTGCACCGGGCGGGTGTGGATGCGGGGACCACCGATGTCCGTCAGGCTCGGTGCGACCACCAGGTGCTGCCGGCCGGGCTCGAGCGACCAGCTGAGCTGCCGCACGCGCTCCGGCGGCAGGTCGTCGGAGCTGGTGATGACGACCGTGTCGGCGCCGGTGGCCGCGAGGGCCTCGGCGACGTCGTCGATGCCACCGTGGCTCTCGATGGTGGAGCCGGGCAGCACGCCCCTCGTGCCGCTGGCCACGGCAGCGCCGACCACGCGGTAGCCGGCCTCCGGTGAGCGTGCGAGCTCGCGGCCGATGTGCAGGACGCTCGCGGTCGAGCCGACGAGCAGCACCCTGGCGGAGTACCCGCCGTGCTTCCGCTCGGCCACGAGCCACTGGCGCCACATCCAGCGGGACAGCAGCAGGACGAGGATGCCGACGGGGAACGCGATGAGGACGTACCCACGGGCCAGGTCGACGCGGAGCAGGTACGCCGCGATGGCGATGAAACCGAAGACGCGCACGCTGGCGTCGGCGACCAGGCGGTACTCCGTGCTGCCCACACCGATGACGCGCGGCCCTCGGGTGTCGTAGACGGCCAGGCCGGTCATCCACACGGCGATGACGACGATCGAGATCGCGAAGTAGCTCAAGCGCAGGTCGGCGGTGTTGGTCGTGAGGTTCGAGCTGAAGCCGAGCCAGGCGATCTGCACGCCGAAGACGACCCAGATCAGGGCGAGCAGGTCGGTGACCAGCACGCGGCGCGAGTACCGACGGCTCCACTCCAGCGTGCTCGCCGGAGTGGTCGCGGCGCGCTCGCCCTGCACGGTCACCAGGACCTCCGGCTCACCACGTCGTGCCGCCGTCCGTGGACACGAGCACCTCGTCACCCGCCCAGATCCAGACGGCCTGACCGGCGCGGTCGATCGCGATCGGCCCCTCGGTCCGCGCGTCACTGCACCCGACCGGGGTGGTCGGCGTCGCCGGCGTCACGCCGACCGCCGTCATCGTCTCGAACTGCACGCCGTCGCACTCCGGGTTCCCGATGCGCGCGAGCGTGTACGAGCTCCCGTCGACCGCGACACCGCGGACGCCGCCGAGCGGCACGTCCACCCACGCCGCGGTCCCGGTCCGCCACTCCACCTGGCCGTCGCAGACGACGACCGTGGTGGTGGTGCCCTGGAACGCGTCGAGCGGCTGCGGGCACGGGTTCGCCACCGTGGTGCTGCCGAGTCGCACGCCGTCCGGCGTGATGCCGGCGCCTGCCGCGCCGGCAGCGGCCGCCTTCCAGGTCGCACCGTCGTCCGTGGTCGTCCGCTCCGTCGGCGCGCAGTCGTCACCGACGGCCTCGAGCAGCGACAGCCCGTCGGTCGTCGCACGCATGCCCCACAGGGCGCGCACGTCCTCACCGAGCGTGACGGGCGTCCACGTCGCTCCCCCGTCGACGGTGTGCTCCAGCACCACCTGCGCGACGGGACAGGTCGCACTGGAGGCGCGCCATGCCTCCCGTCCGTCCACTGCGGACAGCAGGCGGCGGCTCTCCCCCGCCGCCTCGCCCTGTGCGGTCGCGCTCGGCGACGGGGTGGGGGACGCCGACGGCGTCCCCTCGGGCGACACCCCGAACGTGGGGGCGGGACGGGGTGTGCCGACGGCTCCGGGCGTGGTGTGGCCGAGCGCCATCGCGACGAGCACGACGTCGACCACGACGAGCAGCACCACCGCGACGGCGGCGCCGATCAGGGTGTTGCGTCTCGTGGTGTCGCCGAGGCCTCGGGCCCCCCGGCCTGCACGCATGTCGTCCCCCTGGTCTCAGCGGTCGGCTCGGCGCAGCGTGCCGAGCTTGCCCCGCGCCTTCTTCGGCGCCTTGGTGGTCGGCTGGGGCGGCTCCGCCTCGTCCAGGCCGTACCCGTAGCCGTAGCCGTACCGGCCGTAGCCGTACGCGCCCGGGCCCTTGACCGGCATCATCGTGATGACGAAGCCGGCGATCGGGGCGCCGACGTTCTCGAGCGACGCGACCGCAGCGGCGAGCTGGCCCTTGTGGGTCTTGCCGGACGCGACCGCGAGGATGGCGCCGGACGCCTTCTTCGACAGGATCGCGGCGTCGGTGACGGGCAGCAGCGGCGGTGCGTCGAACAGCACGTAGTCGAACTGCTGCTCGAGCGTCGTGATGAGGTCCTGCATGGCCTTCGAGCCGAGGAGCTCCGACGGGTTCGGCGGGATCTGACCGGCGGGGAGCACGACCAGGTTGCCACGGCCCCAGGGCTGTGCGACGTCCTCGAGGGTCGCACGACCGATGAGCACGTCGGTCAGGCCGACAGCACTGTCGACCTCCATGTACTCGCCGACGCGGGGGCGGCGGAGGTCGGCGTCGATCAGGATGACCTTGAAGCCGGCGCTGTCGAGCGCGATCGCCAGGTTCGCGACCGTGGTGCTCTTGCCCTCGGACTGCATCGACGACGTCATGACGAACGTGCGCGAGCCGGTGCCGAGGTCGAGGAACTGCAGGTTCGTGCGGAGCGTGCGGAAGGACTCGGCACGCGGGCTGCGCGGGTCGACCTGCACGATCAGGGGCCGCTCGGATGCCTTGCTGTCGAACGCGATGCCGCCGACGACCGGCTTGTCGCTGATCTTCTCGACGTCGGTCTCGACGCGGACGCGGTTGTCGAGCGTCTCGCGCAGCACGGCGATGCCGACGCCGAGCGCCAGACCGACGAGCAGACCGAGGGCGATGTTCACGGGGACGTTGGGGCTGACCGGCTTGAGCGGCACGTCGGCCTGCTTCACGCGGGTGAGCTTGACGGTGCTCGTGCCGTTCGCGTCCGTGGCCTCGATGTCCTGCACCACGTTCGTCAGGCTCTGCGAGGTCGCGTTGGCGATCTCGGTCGCCTGCACCGGGTCGGTGCCCTGCACGGTGATCGAGATGAGCGTGGTGCTCGTCGGCGCCGTCGCCGAGACCATCGTCGCCAGCTGGTCGGCGTTCATGTCGAGCCCGAGCGACGAGATGACCGGCAGGAGGACGATCGGCGTCTGCACCAGGTTCGAGTACGTCAGCACGCGCTGCTGCGTGAACGTGTTGCCCTGCGCCAGGTCGCTCGCGCTGCCCGACGTCTCGGTGGAGACGAACACCTGTGCCGAGGCGGAGTAGACCGGCTTCTTCAGCAGGGAGAACCCTGCAGCCGCCGCGACGCCCACCAGGGCGAGCACCACGATGAGCACCCACCCCTTGCGGAGCACAGTGATGTAGTCGCGCAGTTCCACGCGGCCCGCCTTCCCCGATCCTGGCCGTTCCCGTGGTCCCGCACAGGCTCCGCAGGGGTTCTCCCAGCAGTCGGCTAGTGAATAGTGTCACACGGATGAGGTCTGCTCGGCTGTTCTCGCCGATCTGCGTCGGTCGTCCTCTACGCTCGCCCCATGACCTCCGAGCCGGAAGCGGCCGCCACCGAGCCCTCGACCGCCCGGCAACGCGACCTCGTCGCCCTGCTGATCGCCCTCGTCGTTGCCGTCGTGCTCGCCCGGATCGTCAGCACCCTGACGCTGCGCGGAGCCGTCCCCGGCCCGGTGCTGCAGGTGCTGCTCGGCAACGTCGCGGTCTGGGTACCGCTGGTCTTCGGCATCATCTGGGTCGTTCGTCGCACGGGCCGCGACCTGTTCGGACGGTTCCGCATCGAGCTCGGCGACCTCGTGTTCGCACTCGGGATCGTCATCCTGGCGCGGGTGTTCGACGCCGTGCTGTCCCTGTCGTTCTCCGGCACGACCGGACTGCAGCCCGGGCCGTCGTTCGGGCCCCCGGACGTCGGGCTGCTGCTCGTGTCGGCGGTCGGCATCGTGCTGATCAGCCCCGTGCTCGAGGAACTGTTCTTCCGCGGGCTGTTCCAGCGCCTGCTCGCTGCCGAGCTCACGCCGCGGACGCGGTGGCTCGCCGTGCTCGTGACGGCGTTCCTGTTCGCGCTGGCGCACCTGTTCCTGGGGTCGGCGACGACGTCGCTCGGAGGGGTGCAGGTCTTCCTGACGACCTTCGTGCTCGGGCTGCTCACCGGCACCCTGGTCGCGATGACGAACCGCATCGGGGGCGCGATCGTCGCGCACGTGCTGTTCAACGCGGTGGCGGTCGTCGCGACCTGGCCGCGCTGAGCCGGACCGGCCTGGATGCGCTGACAGCACGGCGTCCTGCCGGACTCGCCGCAGCCCGCGACCCCGCGCGCGCTGCGTCGTGGTGAGGTGGTCCCATGACCAGCGACCTCGTGCCGTGGGTGGTTGCCGGGGGGCTCGCGATCGTCGTGGTCGTCCTGGTGATCGTCCTGCGGCGGACCCAGTCCTCCAACCGTGCCGCCCTCTCCGACGCCGAGGTCCGGCTGGACCACCGCACCGGCACCCTCGAGCGGGAACACCGCGAGCAGACCGCCGCCGCCGAGGCCGAGCACGGCCGCCAGCTCGCCGGTGCCGAGGCCGCCCGGCAGCAGGCCCTCACCGAGGCCGAAGCCGGTCGTGCCCTCGCCCGGACGGGCATGCGGTGGGAGGAGGCCTCGCAGCGCACGATCCTCGAGGTCTGCAAGGCCGCCGGGATCAACGGCGCGCTGCTGACCAACGTCGTCTTCGTGCCCGTGGCCCAGGGCGAGCGGGACCGCGACCGCAGCTACGCCGCTCAGCTCGACCACGTGCTCGTGTTCGAGTCCGGGCACGTGCTGGTCATCGAGAACAAGCGGTGGAACGGGATCGTGTTCGACGGTCGCAAGCCGAGCGCCGTGCACCACGCCTTCCGCAACCTGCTCGACGAGTCGTCGCTGACCGGGTCCTTCGCGATCCAGGTGCGCAGTCGTCGCGTGCTCGACCACGCTGACGACGTCGAGCACTGGTGGCAGGTCCGCGTGCAGTCCGGTGGGAACGCCCCGACCCGTCAGGTCCGCCAGCAGGCCCGACGCCTGCAGCGGTTCCTGGCCGACGCGGACGGCAACGGGCCGCAGTGGGTCGACTCGTGCGTGTTCTACTCCGGCGACGCCGCTGCGTACGTCAACCCGGAGGACCGCAGCACGAGCACCACACCGACCGGACGTTCGGCGACGACCGCCGTGGTGACGAACGACAACGAACTGCGCGGCCTCGTGACCGACCTCGCCCGGAAGCACGCCGTGCCGAACCGGGCACGCACCGACGCCGTGGTGCGACAGCTGGCCGGCCAGGGCGCGCACACGATCACCGTCGGGACGTACCGCCTGCCGGAGGCGTGAGCAGACGCGACGAAGCCCCCGCCACCGAGGCGGGGGCTTCGTCGTTCCCGGAGTGGGGCGGGGTCAGCGCAGCGCGCGCAGGGCGTCCGCGATGGGCGTGAGCGCCGCGTCGATCTCGTCGGCGACCCGCACGTGCGTGTCCTCGGACCGACGGTAGGGGTCGTCCACGTCGTCGTCCGCGGGGTCGGCGGGCGGCAGCACGGTCCCCCGGAGCCGAGCGACCCGGTCGACCAGGTCCTGCGCGGTCTCGATGCCGGCCAGGTCGCCCGGCTCGAGCCCGTCGAGCACCCGCGCGAACTGCTTGATCGTGAACGCCCGCTTCGCTGCCCGCGGCGCGAGCGACACCACGGCCGCACGGTGCGAGCGCTCCGCGGTGAGCACGAGGTCGGCCGACGCCGCGATCTGCTCGGTCAGGTAGCGCGACCGGTGCGTCGTGGGGTCACCGCCGAGTCGGGCGGACTGCGCCGCAGCCGTCCCGTCCATCAGGGCGCCGTCGTCGGCGATGGTGCCGGCCGACTCGACCGTGAACGCCGGGGCGTCCGGGCCGAGCCGAGCCTCGAGCACCTGGGCACCGAGGGGCGAGCGGCAGATGTTGCCGCTGCAGACGAACAGGATCCGCATGCTCACGCAGCAGCCTCGCCGGTGCCGAGCAGGTCGTGGCGGACCACGATCGCGTCACGGCCCGGGCCGACACCGATCGCCGAGATCCGTGCGCCGGACATCGCCTCGACCGCGAGCACGTAGTCCTGCGCGGTCTTCGGCAGGTCGTCGAACGAGCGGGCGCCGGTGATGTCCTCGGTCCAGCCGGGGAACTCCTCGTAGATCGGCTTCGCGTGGTGGAAGTCCGACTGGTTCACGGGGACCTCGTCCACGCGCTGGCCGTCGACCTCGTACGCGACGCAGACCGGGATGGTCTCGAGGCCGGTCAGCACATCGAGCTTCGTCAGCACGAAGTCGGTCACACCGTTGATGCGGGCCGTGTACCGGGCGATCGGGGCGTCGTACCAGCCGCAGCGACGCGGACGACCGGTCGTGGTGCCGAACTCGAAGCCGTTGGCGCGGAGGAACTCTCCCGACTCGTCGAACAGCTCGGTCGGGAACGGACCGGCGCCGACGCGGGTCGTGTACGCCTTGACGATGCCGATGATGCGCTCGAGCTTGCCCGGGCCGATGCCCGAACCGGTCGCGGCGCCACCGGCGGTCGCCGACGACGACGTCACGAACGGGTAGGTGCCGTGGTCGACGTCGAGCATCGTGGCCTGGCCGGCCTCGAACAGGACGGTGTCGCCCCGCTCGAGCGCGCGGTGGATCTCGAGCGCGGTGTCGGCGACCATCGGGCGCAGGCGCTCGGCGAAGGACAGCAGCGACTCCACCACCTCGTCCGCGTCGATCGCGCGACGGTTGAAGACCTTGACCAGCAGGTGGTTCTTCTGGTCGAGGGCCGCCTCGACCTTCTGCCGCAGGATGTTCTCGTCGAAGATGTCCTGGATGCGGATGCCGACGCGGTTGATCTTGTCGGCGTAGGTCGGACCGATGCCGCGGCCGGTGGTACCGATCTGGCGCTTGCCGAGGAACCGCTCGGTCACCTTGTCGACGGTGCGGTGGTAGTGCGTGATGACGTGCGCGTTCGCGGACACCAGGAGCTTCGAGACGTCGACACCACGGGCGCGGAGCGCATCGAGCTCCTGGAACAGGACCTCGAGGTCGACGACGACGCCGTTGCCGATGATCGGGGTCACGCCGGGCGTCAGGATGCCGGACGGCAGCAGGTGCAGCGCGTACTTCTCGCCGCCGACGACGACGGTGTGGCCGGCGTTGTTGCCGCCGTTGAACTTCACGACGTAGTCGATGCGCGAGCCGAGGAGGTCGGTTGCCTTCCCCTTGCCCTCGTCACCCCACTGGGCACCGATGATGACTGCTGCGGGCATGGAGGTTCTCCTCACGTTGGCGGAGGACCGCACCGGCGGGCTGGGCCGATGGTCCACCCGAGTCTATCGGCTGTCCACCTGCACGCCACCCGCCTGTGGAGAACCGGTTCCGCACCTGGGAGCCCGTCCGGCACTCCCGGCGCACCGTCGTCCGTGTCGGATCCGACGAGCAAGGGAGCACCACATGAGTGACCTCGGTGACAAGGCCAAGGACTTCGCGAACAGCGACAAGGGCGAGCAGGCGACGGACGCCGGTCTCAGCAAGGCCGGCGATGCAGCCGACAAGGCCACCGGCGGTGGCCACGGCGAGCAGGTCGACAAGGCCGAGCAGGCCGCCGACGACAAGATCGGCAAGTAGACCGCTCAACAGAACGGACGGGAGGCGCGGTGCCAGCTGGCACCGCGCCTCCCGTCCGTCACGACAGCGACAGACTCGGGCTCAGCCGCTCACCCGCTGCCCGCCACCGGTATGCCAGGAAGGCGACGAGTTCCACCACCGTCAGGGCACAGAGAACGACGAGGAGGCTGTGAGTCACGACCATCGCGATGGTCGCGGCAAGGACGCTGAGCGCGGAGAGAGCCCCTCGGAGCACCAGTACGTCGACCACCGCACCTCGTCGGCGTAGCGCTGCGAAGGGGATCGTCGACGGGATGCTCGCGACCTTCCAGACACAGGCGGCGACCAGTGTGGACGTGGTCATCGACCATCCTGCGCCGAACAGGAGCCGGGGGATGCCGACCGTGTGTGCCACGACCACTGTGGCCAGCGCCAGTGCCGACGCCACGGTGAGGACCGCGGTCAGCCGCGACGCGGCTCTCGCGAGCAGCACGGTCCGGAGGTACCCGAGGAGTGGCTGCAGGACGCCGAGGACGGTGAGGAGCAAGCGGAACGCCACTGCCGTCCCGGGACCGAGGATCGCCAGGACGAGCGCGGTCAGGACGAGCGGGACCGCTGCGACGACACAGGTCTCCGCTCCGATCAGCAGACGGCGGAGGCACGGGACCGGAAGGCCGCGTTCGACTGGGTGGACGGTGGCGCGGAGGGCGACGGGCAGGAACATCCCGAGCGCGAGGAGTCCGAAGGCGCCGCTTCCGATCACGGGGACGAGGACCAGCGCCGTCGAGCCGAAGAGCACGAGCAGCCCGGCTGCGGCTGACTCCGTGCGCCAGGAACCCAGGACGACGGAATCGGTGCGCCCGAGTTGCAGGGCGATCATGAGCAGCGGGAACCCGATGACGACCGTGACCATCTGCGGCGAGGTCACCATCGAGCCGGCCCCGAGGGCTGCTGCGAGTACCGCGAACCGAGACCCGGACGACGACCAACGAGCCGCGGCCGCGGCGTCCGCGAGTCGGGCTTCCGCCACGACGGCGTTCACCACGCCGCTGAGGAACGCTCCCGCGCTGAGCCCGACGGCGAGGGTCGCCTGGTCGGACATGTCGAACGTCCGCGCGGCCAGCGCCTGGACGAGGGCGGGACCGACCGGGAGCGCGGCACCGCTGACCACCATGCTGATGACCGGGAGGGGCGACGCGAACCGTGCCCTCACCGTCGATCCACGGCCTGCTGGGATCCAGCCAAGGAGCTGATCCGCCCGATGAGGGCCTGCCGCTCCGTCCGGAACGCCGCGAGGGCGGACATGACTGCACGGTCGTACCGCGCTCGGGACGAAGCGTCGGACACGAGGGCTGTGACCTGTTCCTGCACCGTGGCCGGATCGAACCCGTACACCGAGTGGACGTGTTCCGGCAGACCGAGATCGGCAAAGGCACCGAAGCCCTTCCGCTCGTAGGCAAGGTGGACCACCCAGTGCCCCGCTCGCAGCGCCATCAGCGCCGCGTGCAGTCGGACGGCCACGACGACACGACGGCCTCCGGTCGTGTACTCCTCGTGCCCGAGGACGCGGTCTGGTCCGCTCCGTTCCACGGCAGCGCTGTCGTCGTTCCCGGCTCCGGTGCTCTGGACCCAGCCGTCGAAGGGTCTCAGCATCGACACGACTCGCGACAGCCGACGTCGGCCAGCACGACGGACAGGGCGGACCGAGACGACGGGCTTCGCCACGCTCAGCGTTCCTCGTCGCTCGCTCCACCCGCTGTCGAGCAACGCCGTGTCGGGGAAGCGTCCTGCGTTGTCGAGCGCCAGCTCCGCGACAGATCGATCATCGCGGAGGCACACCAGGTCGACCTTCGCGAGCAGACGCCGCAGGACCGCCCGCACGACCGCTCCCTCCGGCCCGATCGACTGCGGCAGGTAGACCGTCGGGGCGGTCGTCCGCGCCGCCGCCAGCAGCTGGGGCAGGTGAGCGATGGCTGTCTTGGCCGATTCCACGAGCCCGCCGAAGCGCAGGTAGCCGCCGCCGACGCCGACGACGAGGTCGAAGTCATCCAGCGAGCGCAGGGCTCGGCAACCGGCGCGAGCTGCCCGCGTCGCCCAACGAGTCGAGACGAACCGTACTCGTGGACGCGCAGGGAACGACTCGGGGTACCGCGCGAAGACCGTGTACTCGCAATTGACGAAGGCCTCGTCGAGGAGGTCGACAGCGGCATCGACGAGGAGCCCGTCCCCGGCGTTCGACGCACTGTAGGCGTGCAGGATCGCGATCTTGGTCAACGGAGGACTTCCTCGTAGATCCGGAGGTGGGCTGCGATGCTCTGCTCCCATGTGAAACGCGACGCCCACGCTGGACCGGAACGTCGCAGGCTCTCCTTCCAGCGCTCGTCGGACAGTGCCGCGAGCACGTCACGTTCCAGGCCCTCTGCACTCAGGTCGCCGAGCGTCCGACTCGGGCCGGCGACCTCGGCGAGCGAACCCCGACGACTCGCGACGACGGGCACCCCCGCTGCCAGCGCTTCCAGCACCGGGAACCCGAACCCTTCGTAGAGGCTCGGGAAGGCGAACAACTCGGTGTGCTGCATGAGGGCCGCCCGCTCAGCGTCGTCGACGAAGCCGACGTACTCGCAGTTCACTGCGGTCGACAGACGCTCGAACGTCTCGCGGTACCCCCAGGCCGGTCGGCCAGCGAGGACCAGTCGGACGCCGGACCGACGGAGCGCCGGGCGCTCGAACGCCTCGATGAGCGAGCGGACGTTCTTCCGCGGTTCGATGTTCCCGAGGTAGAGCACGAAGGGCCGAGAAGCAAGGTGCGCCAGCCGCTCGCTGAGCATCGTCGGTACCGCGAAGGCGTCGTGGTCGATCCCGTGCGGGATCACGGAGATGGTCGAGGGGTCGACTTGGAACACCTCGGAGATGTCATCGGCCGCGGAGCGCGAGACGGTGACGAGCCTTCCGGTCGACCGGATCGCAGCGCCCACTCGGGACCGCCACACCTGCTCCTGCAGTGGGTTCCTGGCGGCGGTGATCCACCGGCTCGCCACGCCGTGCACCGTGACCACGCTCGGCACCGTGGTCGGGAACAGGGGGCCGGTGTCGGCTGAGTAGTGGATGACCGTGTCCTCGGAACGCCGCAGACCCGCGAACGTCTCCAACGCAGCAGTCACGACCGGGTGCCGGGCCCAAGGCAGGCACGCAGCAGCGTGACCCGCGGATTCCACACCCCCGACGAGCATGCGTGCGTACGTGGTGTTGCCACCCACGTGCCGATCGACGATCCGCCCCGGGAAGAGGACCCTCATCGATCCGCCGACGCTTCCGCTGCTGCACCGCCGTGCTGGTACAGCTGCGCGAAGGCAGAACGCTGCGTCTCATCGTTCATCGTCCGGAGGAGCGTCGCGCCCTGCCCCGCAACAGCGCGCGCGAAGGCGGGGTCGCGCAGACACGCGACGACGGTGTCCGCGAGGCCCGCTGCGCCGGCTGCTCGAACGATCGGGGTCCCGACGAGCGCAGGGATGTCGCGAGCGACGACCGGGACCTGCCGCGCTGACGCATCGAGCACGCTGATCGGGAAGCCCTCGTACCGCGCCGTGTGGACGACGACGTCCACGCGGTCGACCAGCGGTGCGAGATCGTCGGCCTCGACCCAGCCGGTGACCTCGATCCCGGCACCACGCAGACGCTCCTCGGCACCGGGGTCTCCGCCTCCGATCCAGACGGCTTCGAGGTCGGGTACCCGGCAGCGAACGAGTTCGACGACCTCGACGAAGAGGTCCGGATCCTTCTGCGGACACGCGCGCCCGATCATGGCGATGCGAGGCCGACGGGATCCTCGAGATCCGTCCGCCCCGACGCGCTCCCGGAGCGTCGGGGCGTTCGGGACCAGGACCGTCCGGGCGCGGGCGTGCAGTCGTCGCGTGAGGTGTTCCTCCCTCGGGGAGAGCACTGCAACGCACTGATCACGCCGAGCCAGGACGGCCTCCACGGCGAAGGCGATCACTGCAACGAGCGACCACCGACGTTCGAACGCGTAGCCGTGGGGCTGGTAGACGATGCGAGCGCCCCTCGGTGCGACGAGTCGCACCAGCACGCCCGCCCAGCTGGAGTGCGCGTGAACGATCGGCGCATCGTCCGACCGGACCGCTGTCCTGACGGCACGGAGCCGGCGGAGCGGGCCGCCGGCGAGGCGCTCGACGCTCGTGAAGTCGCTGTCGTGACGAGCGGCATCGAGGTCAGCGCCGTCGGCCAGGAGCCGGTGTTCGTGGTCGGGAGTGGCGCGGGCCGTAGCACGGACAGCTCGACTGACCCCTCCCGCGAAGCACGACGTCACGTGCAGGACGACGGGGCGCTTCGGGCTGTCGCGCCGGGGACGGACGTGAGACGGGTGCGCATCGAGGAGCATGTTCCGATTCTAGATCAAGAACATGACATTTCAATACGCGTGTCAGCAGAACGACGGACGGGAGGCGCGGTGCCAGCTGGCACCGCGCCTCCCGTCCGTCAGGTGGTCACGTTCCGCGATCAGGCGCGGAAGAAGTCCTGGTACGACGGGTCCCCCACCGGCTGGGCGTGACCCGGCTGTGCGAGGCGTTCCTCGACCATGGCCTGGAGCGCATCGGGCGGGGTCAGCCCACGGCGCCGCCACTCCATCGGGTTGGCCCGGAGCTGCATCAGGGAGGTGTGGGATCGCATGGCCTCACTCTCGCACCCATTCCCTAGTTCGCCTAACTACATGTCCCTTTGCCGCACTCCACCCCGCGTTCCTCGTCGGTCAGGAACGACGAACGCCCCGCCACACCGGGATGGTGTGACGGGGCGTCCGTGTCGATGACTACTTGCGGGGTGCCACCTTCGCGGTCTCGGCGGAGGTCGCCGTCCCGTCCTGGTAGCCCGTCGCCTTCGCCGTCACCGTGACGGAGAAGCGGTGGCCCGCGTCCGTCGTGCCGAGCGTGTAGCGCCGGTCGGTCGCACCCTGCACCGCGACACCGTCACGGAGCCACTGGTACGAGTACGAGACCTTCTTGCCGTCCCACGAGCCGGGGTTCGCCTTGAGCGACTTCCCGACCTTCGGGGTGCCCGAGATCGTGACGGCGCTGCCCTCGCGGAGGGTGAGCGTCGGCGCGGTCTGCGCGGCCTGGAGCACGTCCGCCTGGTCGCCCACCGCGTTGCCGAGGTGGAGCAGCAGGACACGGGCGTTGGTGGCGTCGGCCTGTCGCGTGACCTGCAGCGAGCCCGTGTCGGCGTAGAGCACACCGGTGGCGGTGCCCTGCGCGAAGGCGAGCGCCGGCTTCGACGGGTCGTACGTGGCCGACTCCGTCTCGTCCACGACGTTCGAACCGCTGGTGGCCAGGGCCGGGGCGTACGCCGACTCGGTCAGCACCGAGTAGTCGAACGCACCGGTCGCACCGATGGTCGACGCCGACACCGTCAGCACCTTGACGGCGCTGTCGAACGTGTTGACGTCCTGCCCCGCGGTACCGCCGTTGAGCGGCTGCGCGTCGACCGTCTTGCCGGTCGCCAGGTCCACCGTGGTGGCGAGCGTCGCGTCGATGGTGGTCGACTTGGCGTCGTACACCAGGAAGTCCGGCTCACCGTCGCGGTTCGTGTCGATGAGGACCTCGACGTTGGTCACCGCGCCGGGGTTCGCGTCGGCACCGGCGGTCTGGACGCCGAAGGCGAGCGTGTCGGACGCCTTGTCGTAGTTCGCGCCGTAGGCCCGGATGTCGGCGGCCTGCAGGGACTGCTGCGCCGAACCGGCGGGCAGCGGCTCCTGCGGGTCGGTCCCGCCCAGGACGAACGGTGCGACGACCGAGTGGTACCCGGTGACGGCGTCGCCCTGGTCGACCGAGCGGCCGGTGAGCGCGAGCTCCGCGGTCGTGGTCGAGCCCGAGAACGCGATGTCCTTCCCGTGCACGGCGCTGACCGGCTTCGGCGCGACGTACGCACCGAGGCGCATCGGGTTCAGCGACTTGTCGGTCGGCGTGAAGGACACGACGCCGGACGCCGCGGCGACGAACTCACGCTGGTAGCCGGACTGCACCGACTCCTGCGTGGGGTCGATGACTCGACGCAGCTGCGTCGGGTCGGCGATCGTGAACGTCAGCTTGACGGTCGCGGTGCCGTGCGCCGGAGCGGTGACCCGCTTCGTGCTCAGCGCGAAGGCGACACCCGGCTGGTCCACCTGGGCCTGGTACGCCACGTCGTACGTGTGCGAACGGCCGTCGGTGTTCTGGATCTGCAGGGTGCGCGACTCGGTGGTCTTCCCGCTGACCTCGACGACACCGTACGAGGCGGTGACGAGCTGGTCGTTCTCGATGCTGCGCACCGTGGTGCCGGCGGTGACCGCCTGCAGCGCGTCGACGCGGCCGGTGCCCTGGCGGAGCAGCGTGGCGTTCCGGTCACCCTGGCGCACGTCGTGCGTCGCGGTGTTCATCACGGCGGCCTTCACCTGCGGCGCCGTCCACGACGGGTGCGACTGGAAGGTCAGCGCGACGATGCCGGCCACGTGCGGGGTCGCCATCGAGGTACCGCTCATCGACATGCGGCCGTCACCGGTGCCGTTGGCCGCGGAGATCACGTTGACCCCGGGGCCGGCGACGTCCGGCTTGACGATGTCGCCGAACGAGCCGTGGACGCCACGGCTCGTGAACGGAGCGAGCGTGTTCACGTTCGCCTGGTCGGTCGCCAGCTGGAAGCCCTTGAGCTCCTGTGCGAACTGCACGTGCAGGGTCCCGGCCTGCGCGGCGGCCTGGAGGCTCGCAGCACTGTCCGAGGTCAGCTCGGCACCCGGGATGGTCGCGTTCCCCGCGACGCCCGAGTCGAAGCTCGTCACCGTCCCGGCGAGCAGGACGCCGACACCGCCGGCTGCCTGGACGTTGTTGAAGCGCACACCGGAGCCGCACTCGAGCGCCCCGTCGGTCCACTTCAGCCAGACGACCTTGCCCGTGACCTTCGCGGCCTCGTCGGCGCTGAACGCCTGGCAGCCGTCGATGTTCGTGGTCGGCACGACGACGTCGCCCTCGACCGGCAGGGTGCCCTGGTAGTTCTGCGAGTACTGCGCGCGGTAGGTGCCCGCGACGTCGGACGGCGCGGTGGCCTTGACGCCGTCGAACAGCGACTGGCCGGTGGCGCTCGCGGCGACGGTCAGGGCGCCCTCGGCGTTGCCCGGCGAGCCACCGATGTCGGTGAAGTCGTCGGCGTTGCCCGAGGCGATCACGGGCAGGACACCGCGGGCGGTGAGCGCGTCGATCTTCGCGTTGTCGGGGTCGTCCGGGGCGCCGTAGTCGGAGCCGAGCGACAGGTTGAGGACGTTGATGTCCTTGCCCTCGGTCAGCGCCTGGCCGACCCAGTCGAGCGCCGCACCGGTCAGGTCGGTCGAGCCGCCGCCGTCACCGAACACCTTGAGGGCGTAGAGGCCGGCCTCGGGCGCGGTGCCCGGACCGATCCACATGTCCTGGACGGACTGGTTCGTGAGCTTCGTGTAGTCGCCGCGGAACGTCTTCTTGTCCGCGGTCAGGCCGTAGCCCGCGGCGGTGCCGGACACGTGCGTGCCGTGGTCGCCGCCCTTGCCGTCGATCGGGTTGGCGTCCGGCTTGGGGGTCGGGTCGTATCCCGCGCTCGAGGAGTCCGCGTTGTAGGTGGGGCCGGCGAAGTCGTAGCCGCCGAGGTACTTCCCTGCGTCGTACCAGCTGGGGTCCGGTGCGCTCGTGCTCGCCAGGGCCTGCTCGTACGCGGCCGTGGTGCCCGGGCCGCCGAAGTCGGCCTGCGTGTAGTCGAGGCCGGTGTCGAGGACGGCGACGTTGACGCCCTTGCCGGTGCGGCCGGTCTGCTGCCACGCGTCGAGGGAACGCGTGTAGACGTCGCTCGCCGCGTTCTTCGGGCTGACGCCGTCCGCGCCCGGCTGCACCAGGTCGGGGTCGACACCGCTCGGGGCCTTCGACGCGTCGCCCGGGGTCGGGTCGACGATCTTCTTCGGGGTGAGCGGGATGATGCTCTCGACGTCCGAGCGGCTCGCGATGTCGCGCAGCGCGTCGACGTCGGCGACGACCGCGACACCGGGGACGGTGTACTCGGTCGAGTACAGCTCCGTCGCCTTGGCGTCGGAGCGCTTGACCGCAGCACGGACGGCGTCGACGGTCGACGTGATCGCCTGGACGCGCTCCTGCGCGGCGGACGACGGCGCCTTCGACTTCGTCAGGTCGCCGCCCTTCGCCTTCGCGTCGACCTCGAGCGCACCCTGGCCGGTCGTGCGCACGAACGCGGCGACCGTCTTCTGGGGCTTGGCGTCGCGCAGGGGCGCGGCGAGCTTGAGGTCGGCCGGGGAGACACCGGTCGGCGCCGCGTTCGCCGCTCCGCCGACGGCGAGGCCGCCGCAGGACAGGGCGACGGCGGCGATCCCGGCGGTCAGGAGGCGTGCGACGCGTGACCGCGTGGTGCGCTCCGTGATGGGTGGTTGCTCGGGTACTGCACGGTTGGGTGTTGCACGTGTCACAGGGCGCACTCCTCGGGCTCTGTCCGTGGTGGGAATTCCTGTGAAGTTATGCGCTCGTTCACAGGTGGAACAGTCCGCACTTTGGGGGACTGTCCCTCGTTCGGGGGTACGGAACCCGATAACTTGCACAGGGGTGTGCAGGTTATTACGCTGAATGCCGTGACCAGTACGACCAGTGGCGGGACCGCCACCGAGCAGCCCGGGCGCGCTCCCCGACGGGACGCCGCCGAGAACCGCGCTGCCCTGATCGAGGCGGCGAAGCACGTCCTGCAGCAGGACCCGGACGCCGGGCTCGAGACCATCGCGACCGCCGCCGGACTCTCGCGGCGTGCGGTCTACGGACACTTCCCCTCCCGCGACGACCTCGTGCGCGAGGTCGTGACCGCCGGCGCCGCACGGATCGCCGCAGCCATGCCCGACTCGTCAGCACTCGCTGCCCTGCCGCCGGCCGCACGACTCGCCGCCCTCGCGGTCGCGCTGTGGTCCGAGGTGTCGCACGTCCGCCCGATGGCGCGCGTCGCCGTCCGCAGCCCCTTCGCCGAGGCGGTGGCCGAGGTCTTCGCACCGCTGCGCGCCCAGGTCCGGCAGGCATGCGCGCTCGGCATCGAGGACGGCTCGATGCGCGACGACGTCGACGCCGCGTCGCTGGCTCGGCTCGTCGAGGCCGCGTGCATCGCCGTGCTCGACGAGGCCACCCGCTCCGGCACGAGCGACGAGGCGGGTCGGCACACGGTCGTGCTCTCCGCGCTCGGCACCGCCGGCATCGACTGGCGCACGGCGCTGCTGTCCGAACCGGCAGCCCCGGTCGCCCCCGCCCCCGCACCGCAGACCGAGCAGGAGACCCGCGCATGACGCTCGAACTCGACCACGTCGGCATCGGCGACGAGCCCGGCGCCGCGCTGCCCGTCGTCTCCGCCGTCGCCGCTCCCGGGCGGCCCGGCGTCGTCGCCGTCGAGACCGAGCAGGCACCCGTGCTCGCCTCGCTCGTCGCCGGTGGGCGGATGCGTCCCGACACCGGACGAGTGCTGCTCGACGGGCACGAGGACGCCGCTGCGATCCGCTCGGCGTTCGCGCTCGTGGACACCCCCGGGGTCGCCGAGCCGTTCCCGGTCATGTCGCTCCGGAAGATCGTGCGCGAGGAGCTCGCGTTCGCCGGGCAGCGTCCCTCTCGCGAGCACGTCGACACCGTGCTCGACGAGCTCGGGATGCGGGACCACGCCGACACGCACGTGCAGCGGGTCCCGACCGACGTGCGAGTGCGGCTGCTCGTGGAGCTCGCGCTGCTGCGGGACGGGGTCACGGGCATCGTGCTCACCGCGCCCGAGCGACACGGGGGCGCCGTGGCCGACTGGTTCGCGGTGGTGCGCGACGTCGCCCGCCGGGGCGTGACCGTCGTCCTCGTGACGTCGAAGGCCGCCGCAGCCACCGTCGAGCACCTGCTCGACACGATCCAGACCGAGGGTCCCGACGACGCGACCCGGACAGACGGGGGCGACCAGAGCCTCCAGTCCGACCGTCCCGACCCCGAAACTCCCGCAACCGTCCCGACGGAGGCACCCGCGTGACCATCCCCTCGCTCATCCGCGCCGAACTGGCGCGCCTCACCGCCACGCCGCTCGCCCGGCTGGCGTTCGTCGCCCTCATGGTGGTGCCGCTGCTCTACGGCGGTGCCTACCTCTGGGCGAACCGCGACCCCTACGCCAAGCTCGACCAGATCCCGGCCGCCATCGTCGACCAGGACGCCGGCGCGACGCTCGACGGCGACCGGGTCGACTACGGGAAGGACGTCACGAACGAGGCCATCGACGGCGCCGACTTCAAGTGGACGGAGACGACCGCGGCCGACGCGCGCTCGGGTGTGCGGAACGGGACGTACGACTTCGTCGTGACGATCCCGCACGACTTCTCCGAGTCCCTGGTGTCGGCGCAGGGCGACGACCCGAAGCGGGCCGAACTCGTCATGACGACCGCGGACACGAACTCGTACCTGGCCTCGACGATCGCGGAGCAGGCGGGCAAGACCATGCGCACGGCCGTCGCCGAGCGGGTCGGCAAGCAAGCCGCGAAGACGCTGCTCGTCGGACTCGCCGACGTGCGCGACAGCCTCGGCGACGCCGTCGACGGCGCCGGCCAGCTCGCCTCGGGTGCGACCACGGCGGCCGACGGTGCGGCATCACTCGCGACCGGGACCCAGCAGCTGTCGGCCGGTGCGTCGCAGCTCGCCTCCGGCACCGCCTCGTTGCCGGCGCAGACGGCGCAGCTGAACGACGGCGCCCAGCAGGTCGCGTCGGGTGCCTCCACCCTGGCGTCCGGGCTGCAGTCGGCCCAGCAGCAGACCGCGTCGCTGCCGGCGCAGACCGCGCAGCTGAACGACGGCGCGCAGCGGGTCGCCGCGGGGAACGCCGCGCTGGCCGACAAGGTCGACTCGGTCAGCCCCGGCGTCGACGCGGTGCAGCCGATCGACGCCGACGCGCTGCTCGCGCAGATCACCGCGAACCTGCCCGAGGGCGCCACGCTGACCCCCTCGCAGCAGGAGGCGATCGCGAAGGCGGTCGGCGACGTCAACAGCGCCGGCGCCTCGGCCAAGCAGACCTACGCGGCGACGAAGTCCGCCGTCGACCAGCTCCGCGACGGGTCGGCGCAGGTCGCGGCCGGCACGTCGGCGCTCGCCTCGGCGTCGCCGCAGCTGGCGGACGGCATCGCGTCGGCCTCGACCGGCGCATCGCAGCTGGCGTCGGGCTCGTCGCAGGTCGCCGCGGGCACGTCGAAGCTCGCCGCCGCGGCACCGACGCTGTCCTCCGGCGCGTCCTCGCTCGCGAGCGGAGCGGCGTCGGCGGCGTCGGGCGCTTCTCAGCTCTCGTCGGGAGTGGACCAGCTCGAGGACGGCTCGAAGGAGCTCGCCACGAAGCTCGACCAGGGCCGCACGAAGATCCCGGCCTCCACAGCGTCGCAGCGTTCCTCGCAAGCGTCCGTCATCTCGGACCCCGTGAAGGTCGGCGACGACAACGTCGCCGCGGCGTCGAACTACGGCGCGGGCCTCGCGCCGTTCTTCATCTCGCTCGCCGCCTGGATCGGCATGTACGCGCTGTTCCTCATCCTCAAGCCGATCTCCAAGCGGGCGATCACCGCCGTCAAGAAGCCGCTGCGGGTGGTGCTCGGCGGATGGCTCACCCCGGCGCTCCTCGGGCTCGTGCAGATGGCGGCGCTGTTCCTGATCGTGCGGTTCGCGCTCGACCTCGACGTGGTGCACGCCGGGCCGACGGTGGCGATCATGGTGCTCGCGTCGGCGACCTTCGCGGCGATCATCATGGCGCTGAACGTGCTGCTCGGCTCGGTCGGACAGTTCCTCGGCCTGGTGCTCATGCTCGTGCAGCTCGTCACGGCCGGCGGGACCTTCCCGTGGCAGACCCTGCCGGGGCCGTTGGCAGCGCTGCACTTCGCGCTGCCGATGACCTACTCCGTCGACGCGATCCGGCAGACGATGTACGGCGGGTCCTTCGCGGCGGTGTGGTCGGACGCGGGAGTGCTCGCGTGCTGGCTGCTCGGCGCGCTGCTCGTGTCGTACGTCGTCACCGCGCGGCAGACCCGCTCGCGGACGCTGCGCGACCTGCGGCCGAGCCTGATCGGGTAGCGGGCGGGGGCGCCGAGGCGGGGGCCGCGGCGCGCATTCATGGAGCAGAAGACGTCGGGTAGCGGTGACGTACCCGACGTCTTCTGCTCCATCGAGGGGCATACCCCGGCACCGTCGACCGGTCCGGGCGCGCGCAACGCCCGACCGAGCGCGGTTCCGGTCCGGCCAGCAGCGCCGGTCAGCAGCAGCGTCGCCCTGCGGCGGACGCTACGTCCGGCGCCGCAGCAGCCCTGCCAGCTCTTCGAGCGCCGCCGTCCGGTGGGTCGTCAGGTCACTCCGACTCCACCGCAGCACCGCCCACCCGAGACGCTCGAAGGCCCGGTAGCGCCGCAGGTCGGACTGCCACTGCGCGGAGTCGGTCCGGTGGTGGTCGCCCTCGTACTCGATGATGATGCGCTCGCGTCGGTACGCGAAGTCCGCGCGACCGACGAACCGCCCGTGTTCGTCGTGGATCTCGACCTGCAGCTCGGGCTCGGCGATCCCGGCACGGAGGATGCCCAACCGCGCCCGGGTCTCCTGCGGCGATCCGCTCCCCTTGCGGACCAGGCCGAGCGCCGCCCGGAGCTTCCGCGCGCCAGGGCAGCGGCCCCGTGCTGCCAACGCGGCTGCCAGCGCGTCCGTCGTCGTCGCGCACGCTCGGCTCGACAGCACCGCATCACCCAGGACGACGAGGTCGTCGAGACCGAGCAGCGACCCGCTCTCCACCCACGCGGCCGCCGGAGCGCTCGTCGGCATCCCCCACCGGGTCAGTACCGCGGCACGATCGTCCGTGGTCCGATGCCCGACGACACCCTGGCGCCGCATCTGGGCGGCCGGCCGGATGCTCGTCACGTGGACAGGATCGTCGCCGGGGTGCTCGCGCGGCAGCGGGAGGCCCCACAGGACCGCCGCGGACAGGTGGCTGACGAACTGGCCCGAGCCGAGCACGGGCCGGAAGGCACGGATGCGGTCGATCCCGGTCGGGGGCCGATGCCGGTGCCACCGGATCGACCGCGTCGGTCGCACCAGGTCCGACCGACGGAGTCGCTCGCGGTGCACACCTGCGCGGTCTGCAGAGCGGACGTCGAAGCTCCGCACGGACAGGCTCTTCGGCAGCGGTCGTGGTCGCACGCTCCGAGCATGGGTGCGTTGCGTTGGTCGAGCCGAGCTGCTCACCGATCCTGTGCACAGAGCAGCGCCCGAGTTGCCCTGTGCAGGACTCATGCCACCTTCGATGGAGCAGGAAACGTCGAATGGAGCCGTCGTACTCGACGATTGCTGCTCCATCAACTATGGGCACCGCGTGAATGCACGTGCCACCCCCATCCCGCGAGCACCGCCTCATGTCCTGACAACCGCGCGCGTCCGGCCCGCTACCATCGAGGGACACCACTACCGGTCGAGGGAGATCATGGGAGACGGCAGGTCCGCCACCGCAGACGGCAAACCGGCGACCATCTACGACGTCGCCGCACGCGCAGGCGTCTCGAAGTCCCTCGTCTCGCTCGTGCTCCAGCGCTCCCCCAAGGTCAGCGACCAGCGCCGCGAGGCGGTCCTCCGCGCCATCCAGGAACTCGACTACCGGCCGAGCACCGCCGCCGTCTCCCTCGCCGGCACCCGCAGTCGCACGATCGGCGTGGTGCTCGACGACTTCCGCAACCAGTGGTTCGTCGACCTGCTCACCGGCCTGCGCGAGGCACTGCAGGACCAGGGGCACCGCTTGGTCGTCGCCGACCGCTTCCTCAACACCGGGCTCGACGTCTCCCCCGTCGAGGGCTTCCTGTCCATGCGTGTCGAGGGCATCGTCATCGCCGGCGAGCCCGACACCGACCTCGCGATCCCCGCGAGCATGCCCGTCGTGGTCGCCGGCGGCCGCGCGGTGCTCCCCCGCGCCGACACCGTCGCGAACGACGACCGCGCCGGCGGCCGGATGGCAGCAGACCACCTCCTCGCGCTCGGGCACACGCGCATCGGCTTCGTCGGCGGACGCTCGGCTGCGTCCGCGGAACGACTCACCGGCCTGGAGGCACGGATCACCTCCGCCCCGTCGCCCGCCTCCCTCGTCACGCACGTCATGCCCGTGGAGCCCACCGAGGAGGCCGGGGCCGAGGCCGTCGGACACCTGCTCGACGCCCACCCCGACGTGACTGCGGTGTTCGCCGCGAACGACGTGATGGCGCTCGGCGCGATGTCCGGGCTCGCCGCGCGTGGGCTGCGAGTCCCCGAGGACGTGTCGGTGATGGGCTACGACGACACCCCGCTCGCGGCGTCGTCCTACGTCGGCCTGACGAGCATCGACGACCGCAGTGTGGAGATCGGCCGCGGCGCCGGCGAGCGTCTGCTCGCGCGCATCGCCGACCCGGGCGCTCCCGGGCAGGAGACCCTGGTCGAGCCCCGGCTCGTCGCCCGCCGCACGACCGCCGCCCACTGACGCGCACGCCCGCGACGCTCCTGCCGTCCGCGGGTCAGTCCGTGGGCAGGACCGCGTGCTGGACGACCCAGGCGTGCATGACGACGGCTGCCGCGGCCGAGGCGTTGATGCTCCGCGTCGACCCGAACTGCGTGATCTCGAGGTGCGCGTCGGCTCCGGCGACGGCGTCGTCGGTGAGCCCCGGCCCCTCCTGCCCGAACAGGAACACGCAGCGCTCCGGGATCGCCGCGGTCTCGATGCGCTCGGCCCCGCGGGTGTTGTCGACGGCGACGACCGGCCGACCCTCCTCGTGCATCGCGACCAGGAACGCCGCGACGTCCGGGTGGTACCGCACGTGCTGGTAGCGGTCGGTGACCATCGCCCCGCGCTTGTTCCAGCGACGCCGTCCGATGATGTGCACGGTGCCGGCGAGGAAGGCGTTGGCGCTCCGCACGATCGACCCGATGTTCAGGTCGTGCTGCCAGTTCTCGATCGCGACGTCGAAGGCGTGCCGGCGGGTGTCGAGCTCGGCGACGATCGCGTCCATCGACCAGTACCGGAAGCGGTCGACGACGTTCCGGGTGTCCCCCGCCGCGAGCAGTTCCGGGTCGAGTCGCGGGTCGTCCGGCCACGGCTCGGGGTGGGGCCCGACACCGTTGGTGGTGGCCTCGTGCGTCGGCGGGAGCTCCGGAGCGGTACCGGTGGGGCGGGACGGTCCCGACGGGACCGCGGGGTCGGACGGGAGGCGCTCGGTCACGTGACCAGCGTAGGGCGCGTGCCCCGTGCCTCCCGTCCGGCGGCCGTCATCAGCCGACGGCCGGGTGGGGTCAGTACGACGTCGGGTACGTGACCGACGGCTCGGACATCGCGACCGCGACGAGCGCGATGAAGAGCACGGCGTAGAAGACCGTGATCACCCCGCCGACGATGACCGCGGCGAGCGCCAGGCCACGGCCGCCCTCGCCACGCTTCTTCGTCTGGGACATCGCGACGAAGCCGAGGACGAACCCGACGATCGGCGCGACGAACGCCGCCACGAGCGCGATGATCGCGAGGGTGTTCGTGCGTTGCGGGGAGGCTGGCGCCGCTGCGTACGGCTGGTACTGGTCCTGCGGGGTCTGGGCGTTCTGTTCTGACACGGCTGACGAGCCTAGGAGCGCCGCGTTTTCGTGGAGAAGTGCCAACTTTCGACCGGCGTCACGTCGTGCCGGGGCGCAGGAAGCCCTCGGGCTCGTCGCCGCTCCCGGTCGTCGTGAAGATGCGCTTCCGGTCGCCGGGGCGGGCCGGGTCGTAGAGCACGGTGACCGTCCCGCCGAGCACCGGTGCCGCGCCGTGCGTGAAGCCCTCGGTCCGCTCGACCCAGCGCCGGACGCCGTGCAGGTCCACGAACGAGAACGTCCACCGCAGCAGCGTGCGCGACGCGTCCGGGCTCGTGCCGCCGCTGATGGCGGTGACCTCACCCGTCGTGCGTCGACCGTTCGCCATGACGTCGGTGAGCCGGGCGCGACGGTTCCCGCGGCCGACCCGCGTCGCACCGCCGGCCACGAGCGCGAGGGCCGTCACGACGGTGAGGAGCCCCGGCAGCCACCACACGGAGGTGTACCAGATCCAGGCGCCGATGCCCCACGTCTCGTCGTGTCCGAACGTCGGGTCGACGGCCACGCCGACGCGGTCCGGCGCGGGCCACTGCGTGGTCGTCGCCCACCACGCGTACAGGGTGGCACCGACCAGCCACAGCGGCAGTGGTCCGATCCCGACCAGGTCGGTGGTGCGTCCGGACCAGCGGTGGTTCCACCTCGTGTACCAGCCGATGGCCACCAGCGTGCCGAAGACCGCGCCCGGGGCCGCCCACAGGTGCGTCTCCGGGTCGGGGCTGTCGGAGAAGATGCTGTTGACCGTCATCATCCGGAAGCGCAGGACGAAGTCCGACACCGCGAGCCCACCGATCACGCCCGCGGCGACGACCAGCAGCGCGCCGACGACGGTCATCGTCAGGGCAGTGGTCGAGCCGCGGTACCGGGCCTCGCGCTCGCGTCGCGCCTGCTGCGGGTCGACGGTGCTCACGACGTCGCGGTGCCGTGCGCGCGGACACGGGCCTCGATGCCGGCGGTGATGATCTCGAGCCCGAGGGTGAAGCGCTCGTCGTAGGAGTGCTCGCCGAGGATCTCGCCGACGACGCGGTGCCGCTCGGGGCGCCCGGTCTCGGAGTCGCCGCGGCCGACCTGCACGCCGGCGTGCCCGACCACGAAGTCGTAGACCACGAAGAAGGCGTACATGGCCTCACGCTCGGGCAGCCCGGCCTGCTGCAGGGCACCGACGACCTTCGCCACGACGGCGTCGGACTCGGTGGACGCGAGCGGGGCGCGCTGGCTGTGCGACTCGAGCACGAGGGGGTGGGTGCGCATGAGGTCGCGGAAGGTGCACGCGAAGACGTGGAGGACGGAGCGCCAGTCGTCCGGCCAGACGAAGGTCGCGGTGAACTCGTCGACGGTGCGGCGCACGAGCTCGGCGTGCAGGTCGTCGAGGCCGCCGATGGTGCGGTGGACGGTCATCGGCGCGACGCCGAGCTTCGCGCCGAGTGCGCGGAAGGACAGGCGATCGAGGCCCTCCTCGTTCGCGATGGTGGTGGCGGCGTCGACCACCTGCTCGCGGCTCAGGACGTTCGGGCGGCCGCGGCGGCGACGGGGCGCGGTGGCGGCAGCCGGCGTCGGTGCCGACTCGGCGCCGCTCTGCGGTTGCGCGCGCAGGGTGGGGTCGGCAGTGGTCCGCGGCTGGACGGTCGGGTTGCCGGGGTCGACGAGCACAGGGGGCCTCCTTGATCCGGTACGTGTCCCGAAAATCGTAGCCCAAAGCCGAACGCCGCTCGGTGTCCGGTCGGCCAGTTCTCCACAGCCGGGTGACCACCGGGTCCGGCGCGAGGCAGCCCCAGTACGCTGAGGCCATGGCGACCCGCGACGAAGTCGAGTGCTGGCTGACCGACATGGACGGCGTGCTCGTCCACGAGAACCAGGCCCTGCCAGGGGCTCCCGAGCTCATCCAGCAGTGGCTGGACGAGGGGACCGAGTTCCTCGTCCTGACGAACAACTCGATCTTCACGCCCCGTGACCTCAGCGCGCGGCTCCGCTGGTCCGGGCTCGAGGTGCCCGAGGAACGCATCTGGACGTCGGCGCTCGCCACGGCGGACTTCTGCCGCTCGCAGATGCCCGGTGGGTCGGCGTTCGTGATCGGCGAGGCCGGCATGACGACGGCGCTGCACGAGGCCGGCTTCATCATGACCGAGACGGCTCCGGACTACGTCGTCGTCGGCGAGACCCGCAACTACTCGTTCGAGGCGATCACCAAGGCCGTCCGGCTCATCCGCGACGGCGCGCGGTTCATCGTGACGAACCCCGACGCGACCGGGCCGAGCGCCGAGGGTGTCCTGCCCGCGACCGGGGCGATCGCCGCGATGATCGAGAAGGCCACCGGCAAGCAGCCGTACGTCGTCGGCAAGCCGAACCCGATGATGTTCCGGTCGGCGATGAACCGGATCGGGGCGCACTCCGAGAACACCGGCATGATCGGCGACCGCATGGACACCGACGTGCAGGCGGGCATCGAGGCCGGGCTCCACACCGTCCTCGTGATGACGGGCATCAGCGACCAGGCCGAGATCGACCGCTACCCGTTCCGCCCGAGCGAGGTGATCGCGGGCGTGCACGAGCTCGTCCGTGCCGACCCGATCGAGGTCGAGATGTAGCGAGGGCGCGAGCGCGACGGCGCGAGCGCGAGGGCGCGAGCGCGAGGGCGCGCTACGGCGCGGGCGCGCTCAGGCCGGGGTCGACCGGAGCAGCCGTGCCGTTGCGATCATCGCTCCGCCGACGACCGCCGGGATCCCGCCACCGGGGTGCACGGATGCGCCCACCCGCCAGAGCCAGGGCCGCCACCGGTCGTTGTACGAGGGCCGGTGGAACGGGCCGCTCTGCCACGGCGGACGCGCGGCCCCGTAGAGCGCCCCGTGCGGTTCGCCCCCGGTGCCGTAGTACTCCGGGTCGAGGACCACGTGGTCGTCGAGCAGGTCCGTGATCGGACCGTCGAGGCCGAGCGCCGCCGAGACCCGTTCGACCTCGCGCCGCACGAAGGGGTGGTCGATGTCGTAGTGCCCGCCGTCAGCCGGCGCGGTGAGCAGCACCCCCACGGTGCCGTGCGGGTTCGGCGAGAGCTCCCCCGCGCGGTAGTGGTTGACGAACACCATGGTGTCCGCCGGCTCGTCCCCCGCCTCGAGGCTCCGGTGCAGTGCGTCCGGCTTCGTCGGCAGCACCACGCTGTGCGTCGCGAGGCCCGCCGGCAGTTCCTCGCGCAGCACGCCGTACAGCGCGACGGCGGAGCAGGAGAGCGCCCGGGGCCGGGAGCGTGGACGCGGCAGCGCGGGCATCGGGGACGGCCTGGTCAGCGCGGCCAGCCGGTCGGCGTCGAGCGCGCTGACCACGAGGTCGGCGGGGTGGAGTCCGCCCTCGGTGGTGACCCCACCGCGGTCGATGTGGGTGACGGCCTCGCCGGTGCGGACGTCGACACCCGCTGCCTCGGCCAGGCGTTGCAGGGCGAGCACGACCTCGTACACGCCGCCGTCCGGCACCCACGCGCCGGTCTCCGCCATGATCGCCGGCATGCTCGCGTAGAGCGCCGGGGTGCGTGCGGGTGAGACCCCCGCGTTCAGGGTGTGGATCGCGATGATCTCGCGCAGCCCGTCCGGCAGCCAGGGCAGCCCGTCGAGGTAGGCGCGCGTGGTGAGCCGCGAGCCGTACACCGAGAGCAGACGTCGGACGGCCGGCAGGGCGGCGCGGTCGAGCGGGTCGGCGAGCAGGAGCCGGGTCACGTCGTCTGCGAGCGGCGCGTGCAGGTCGGCGAACCGTCGCCACGCCGGGTACCAGGGGTGGTCGGGGGCCACCGGCAGCGCGGTCTCCTCGCCCCGGTGGAAGTACCGCCCCACCTCGGGCATGCGCACCAGGTCGAGGTGCCCGTCCTCGCCGGAGCGGCCGCCGAGTCGCCGCAGCAGCTCGTCCCACACCGCCGGGAAGGTGACGAGCGACGGCCCGGTGTCGATCCGGTCCGACCCGAGCTGGATGCGCCGGCTCTTGCCACCGAGCCGGTCCGAGGCCTCGAGCAGGGTCACCCGGTGCCCCGCACGGGCGAGCAGGGCGGCGGCGGTGAGGCCACCGATCCCGCCTCCGACGACGACGACACGACTCACCGCGTACCTCCGAGCACGATGGACACCAGGAGCAGCACCCCGGCGAAGGACCCCGCGATGTACGGGAAGGCGACCGACAGCCGGTACAGGCGGTGCCCGGTCTCCGGGGTCGGTGCACGGAGCAGGCTCACGACGAGGACGCCCGCGATGAGCAGGTTGACGGCGGCCACCGGGAGGCTCACCACGGCGAACAACACCGTCGAGACGATCCACCAGGCGCCGCTCCACAGCGCGGTCCCCCGGGGTCCGAGTCGCACCGCGGTCGTGGTGATGCCGGCGTCACGGTCCTCGACGATGTCCTGCACGGCGTCGAAGGCGTGCTTGGCGACGCTCCAGGCCATCAGCCCGACCGCGGCCGGCCACACCGGCTCGTCCCCGAGGGCGTACGGCACGATGACGAGCGGCAGCGCGTAGGCCGCGTTGCTCAGCGAGTCGAGGTACGGCCGGGCCTTGAACCGCAGTGGCGGTGCCGAGTAGCCGACGAAGACGGCGGCGTAGAGCAGGATCGCGACGTTCGCGAGCGGCGGCAGTGTCAGCAGGAACGCGACGAGGAACGGCACGTTGACCACGGCGACGGCCCAGACGATGAGCCGGACCTCGGACTGCCGGATCCTGGCGCCCTCGATCGACCCCTTGCGGGGGTTGGCGGCGTCGGTGTCCTGGTCGAAGACGTCGTTGACGCCGTAGATGAGCAGGTTGAACGGCAGGGTCAGCCAGATCAGGATCGGCAGCGCCCGGAGGTCGAACAGCGCGCCGGTCAGCCACACCGCGACGAACCCCGAGCCGATCGTGTTGATCCACAGGACCGGCCGCGAGATGTGGACCAGTCGACGCACGGTGGCACCGGCCCCGGACGGCACGGTCCTGGGCAACTGTCCGGTCCCGTCGGTCACCGGCCCGAGCGTACCCGGAGCGCCCGACCGCGGGCCGGGGTGCGCACCCGCACCCGCACCGGCACCGGCACCGGCACCGGCCTACTCCACCGTGACGAGCGTCCCGAGCGGCAGCGCGTCGATCGCCGCGACCCCGCCGGCCGAGAGCCGCACGCACCCGTGGGACACCGCACCCGCGGCGGCGGCGTTCCAGTGCAGGCCGATGAGCCCGCCGTCCGAGCCGCCGTACGGTTCGTCGGCCGCGCTCGAGTGCAGCGACGTCAGCTGGATCGGGTGGTCACCCGTCCCCTGCGCGGGGTCGACGTACCGCTGCTCCAGGTAACCCGTCACCCCCGTCGGCGTCGGGGTGTCCGACGTGCCGATCCCAGCGGGGAAGCTCCGGGAGACCTGCCCGGACGACGACACGATCGACACCGTCTGGTCGGCAGTCGAGATGACCACGTGCGACGTCGGCGCCGCCTGCTGCACGAGCGCATCCCGCGGCACCCAGGCGGCGGTCTGCGCGGCGGCGTGCCCGCCGGCCGCCGAGGGCAGCTCCTGCCGCGCCGGCGTGAGGACGAGCTCCCACGCCCCCTCGTGCCGCAGCCCCACGACCGTCGTCGGCTGGCCGAGGAAGTCGGCGGCAGCGAAGCGCGCGACGGGGTGCTGCCGGTCCGCACCGAAGAGCGGGGCGTCGGCGCGGAGTCGGAAGACCTCGGCGGACGACACGGTCCGGTCGACGGGCAGCAGGCCGCCGACCACGGCCGAGTAGCGGGCCTCGGGCAGTGCGGCGAGCGCCGCTGCGTCGACCGCGGGCACGTCA
>NZ_RBLU01000042.1 GCF_003989515.1 Curtobacterium sp. HSID17257 | reverse complement strand
GCTGCGGGCCGCAGCACAACGCGAAGCACCTCGCGCCACGGAAACCCGTGGCGCGAGGTGCTTTCGGTTGTGCGCGAGCAGGTCGCACCACGGAGCGCCGTGCCCCGCCGCCCGCCGCCCGCGCGGCGCCGGCCCCTAGCCGAGCACCACGCTCCACGAGAACGCCTGCGGCCACAGCTGGTGCTCCGGCAGCACGTCGAGCCCGCACGCCCGCGAGCCCAGCCCGTGCTGCGCCGCGTCCAGGTACAGGTACGCGTGCTCCGGCGTCGGCAGCTCGTACGGGTGAATCGCCCGACCGAGCTCCTGCGCGGTCCACGGCGAGAGCGTGAAACCCGCCCGGTGCGCCCCGACGGTCGACACCGTGAGACCTCCGACCGACAGCGTCCGCAGCCCGGGCCGGTGCCCGGTCTCCTGCGGCATCGAGTAGTCCACGGTCAGCGCCCGCACCGGCGCGCTGAACCGTCCGACCCGAGCCGCCCGCGACGAGTCCGCGTACGACTCCGCCGGTCCGGTCCCGAACCACGAGGCATCGCCGTCGAGCAGCGACGCCGGCAGGTCGAACCGCACGCCGATCCGCGGCCAGGTGACGTCCCACGCCCCGAACGGCACCGCGTCGGTCTGCAGCAGCAGTCCGTCGTCGGTCAGGGTCCAGCGGTGCGTGACGTCGACGCCCCACCCGCTGTTCGCCGCGGCGACCCGGACCCGTTGCTCCAGCCCGTGCTCGCTGCGGCTCACGGCCACGAGCCGGTGCGTCAACCGGTCGAGCCCGCGTGCACGCCAGCGGACCGCCGACGCGGGAGCGGTGGGGTCGCCGACGCCCTTCGTCAGCACCGGGTCGGCCGTCTCGTAACCGCCCTGCGAGGCCAGGCTGTCGTTGTCCGTCGGCGCCCGCCACAACTCGAGCCGCGGCCCGGCGACCTCGTGCCCCTTCCAGGACACCAGGTCACCGCGCGCGGTGAAGGTGCCCTCGCCGAGACGGTCGCCGTCCCAGCCCTGCCGGGAGGCCCGGGGCACGTCCGCCGCGCGGCTCGCCACGAGCCGCTGCGTGCGTGCGACGACGTGGCCGGTGTCCGCCCACGCGGTCGGCCCCGCCAGTTCCGCCGTCACGTCGAACCACAGCTCGTCACCGGGGGCCAGCGAGCCGGTGTCCGCGGCGGCCCGAAGGACCTCGTCGGGCACCGGGACGGTCGCCGACTGCCGCGCCGCGACGACGCCCGGGGTGAAGCGGCCGCCGGACTCCTCGACGCCGTTCCGCGACAGGGTCCAGCGGAAGCGCAGCCCCGCGGTCGAGGCGGAGTGGTACCGGTTCTCGACGAGCACGGTGGTGTCCGACACCGAGAACCGGATCGGGGCGACGACGGCCGCGAACTCCGCCAGCCCGGGGGTCGGGGTGTCGTCGGGCAGCACGAGACCGTCCATCACGAAGTTCCCGTCGTGCACGACCTCACCGAAGTCGCCGCCGTACGCGTAGTAGTCCTCACCCGACGCGGTCTGCGCGAGGAGCCCGTGGTCCCGCCACTCCCAGACGAACCCGCCGTGCAGTCGCGGGTACTTGTCGACCAGGTCCTCGTACTCCTGGATCTGCCCCGGTCCGTTGCCCATGGCGTGGACGTACTCGCAGTGCAGGAACGGCTTCGACCGCTGCCGCGCGGCCTCGGCCGGACCGCAGCCGAGCAGCGGGGTCTCCGCGCCGCCGCCGATCGACTCGGTCTCCTGCAGCGTCGGGTACATCCGCGAGTACACGTCGGTGTAGGCGCCGGTGTAGTCGCCCTCGTAGTGCACGGGGCGCTCGTCGTCGCGGTCGTGCACCCACTGCGACATCGCCGCGAGGTTCCGCCCGGTGCCGGACTCGTTGCCGAGCGACCACATCACGATCGACGCGTGGTTCTTGTCGCGCTCGACGGTGCGGGCGATGCGGTCGAGGTACGCCTCGCGCCAGGCCGGGTCGTCGGAGGGGTTCCCGACCCAGTCGGTGAACAGGAAGCCGTGGGTCTCGAGGTCGCACTCCAGGACCACCCAGAACCCGAGCTCGTCGGCCAGGTCGAGCACGCGGGGGTGCGGCGGGTAGTGCGAGGTGCGGATGGCGTTGACGTTGTTCCGCTTCATGAGCGCCATGTCCGCGCGGGCGTGCTCCTCGTCGAAGACGCGACCGCGCACGGGGTGGGTCTCGTGCCGGTTCACGCCGTGGAACACCACGCGCTCGCCGTTCACCAGGAACCGGTCGCCCTCGATCGACACCGTGCGGAAGCCGAGGCGCAGCGAGACGGTCTCGCCGCCCGCACGGCCGCCGGCGTCGGTGCCGGTGGAGACGGTCGCGTCGTACAGCTTCGGGACCTCGGCGCTCCACGGCTCGACGCCCTCGAGCGTGATCGGCGCGACCTCGTCGGCCGACGCCCACGTCACGTCGACGTCGAGCTCCGGCACCCGGAACCGCACCGGGAACGCGGCGTCGAGCGTCGGGAACGTGATCGTCCCGGAGCCGGTCTCCGGCCTTCCGGACGCCGCCGTGCCGGCCGTGGCGGCGTTGCCGATCGTCGCGGTCCAGCCGGCGCGGACGAACACGTCGTCGATCGGCGCGGTCGGTCGGGCGAGCAGGGTGACGCTCCGGAAGATGCCGGGAAGCCACCACTGGTCCTGGTCCTCGAGGTACGAGGCCGCCGACCACTGGTGCACCCGCACGAGCAGCTCGTTCGACCCGGGCACGAGCAGGTCGCTCACGTCGAACTCGGTCGCGAGCCGCGATCCGGTCGACCACCCGACGAGGGAGCCGTTCAGCCACACCCGGAAGTGCGACTCGACCCCGTCGAAGCGGAGCAGCACCCGAGCCGCGCCGTCGAACGTCGAGGGCACCTCGAACGTGCGGCGGTGGTCGCCGGTCGGGTTCTCCTCCGGCGGGTGCGGTGGGTCGATCGGGAACGGGTACTGCAGGTTGGTGTAGCTCGGCGCGCCGTGCCCGTGCAGGACCCAGTGCGACGGCACGGGGAGGCTGCCCCACCCGTCCTCCACCCCCGGGAGCGGGACGTCCGCGACCGGCGACCACCGGAAGTCCCACTCCCCGTCGAGCGACAGGGACGGGGCGTCGGTGTGCAACCAGGCCCGCGGCACGAGCCGGGTGTCCGAGCCCGGTGCCGTCGAGGCGAGCGCGTCGAGCGCATCGGGCGTGGTGCTGGTGGAGGACGAGTGAGCAGCGATGGTCAACCCTTGACCGATCCTTCCGTGAGGCCCCCGCGCCAGAAGCGCTGCAGGACGATGATCGCGATCACCAGCGGGATCACCGAGACGAGCACGCCGCCGGTGGTGAGCTGGTAGAACTCTGGCAGACGATCGACCTGTGCCCGCCAGTTGTTGAGTCCCAGTGTGATCGGGTAGAGCTTCTGGTCCGCCAGCATGATGAGCGGCAGGAAGAAGTTGTTCCAGATGCCGACCACCTGGAACAGGAACACGGTCACGAGTGCCGGCGTCATCTGACGGAGCACGATCGTGTGGAAGATCCGCAGCTCCCCGGCGCCGTCGATGCGTGCCTGCTCGAGCAGCGCGGTGTCGACCGAGGCCGCCGCGTACACCCGGCACAGGAACAGGCCGAACGGCGAGACGAGGCTCGGGATGAGCACGCTCCAGTAGGTGTCCGTCAGGCCCATGGTCGAGAAGAGCAGGAACAGCGGCAGCGCCGTCGCGGTCCCCGGCACGAGCACGCCGCCGAGGATCGTGCCGAACACGAGCTGGCGCCCGCGGAACTCGTACTTCGCGAGCGCGTACCCGCCGGCAGCGGCGAAGTACGTCGCCAGGACAGCGCCGACACCCGAGTACAGGATGCTGTTCGCGATCCAGCGGACGAAGATGCCGCCGTCGTACGAGAACACCTGCTGGATGTTGCTGAACAGCGCGAACTCGCCGCCGAACCAGAACCCGTTCGTCGCGAACAGGGCGCCGGTGGTCTTCGTCGCTGCGATGACGACCCAGTACAACGGCACGAGGAAGTAGACCGCGACGATGACCAGGATCGCCGTCACGACGATCTGCGAGCGGGGGGAGCGGTCGAGCTTCCGGCGCTGGTGCGCCGTGATCGACGTGGTGTCGACGGGCTCGGCGGCCTGCTTGGTCACCGGTGCCTCGATGGCTTCACTGGTCATGCTTCCGCCCCCTTGCTGTCGGCCTGGAGGCGCGGCGCGGCTCCGGTGGTGGTGCTGCGGTTCGCGACGCCGGTGGCGGGCCGCGACCCGGTGGCGGACGTGCCGCGCGTCTGGAGCGCACGCCGTGCCTCCAGGCCGTCGCGCTTGGCCCGCTTCCTCTGGTCGCGCTCGTTCTTGGGCGCGCGGTTCGTCAGCGCGAGGAACGCGAACGACAGGATGAACGCGGCCAGCGCGATGATCACTGCCTGCGCGCTCGCGACGCCGTACTCGTTGAACGCGAAGGCGTTCGTGTACGCGGCGTAGTTCGGCGTGTACTCGGTGTCGATGGCCGGCGCGACCGTCGACAGGATCTGCGGCTCGGCGAAGAGCTGCAGCGTGCCGATGATCGAGAAGACCGTCGTGAGCACCAGGGCCGGCGCGATGAGCGGGATCTGGATCCGCCACGCCACCTGGAAGGCGTTCGCGCCGTCCATCTTCGCGGCCTCGTAGACCTCGCCGGGGATCGACTTGAGCTGCGCCACGATGATGAGCATGTTGTAGCCCGTGTACGTCCACGTGACGATGTTCGCGATCGACCAGAGCACGCTGTTCGCGCCGAGGAAGTCCGGCTGCAGCCCCATCGACTGCAGCAGCGACACGATCGGCGACAGGCCGGGCACGTAGAGGAACGACCACAGGATCGTCGCGATGACGCCGGGGACGCCGTACGGCATGAAGTAGACCGCGCGGAAGAAGGCGGGCCAGCGGGCGCTCGCCGACTCGAGCAGCAGCGCGAGGATCGTGCAGAGGACGATCATCACCGGCACCTGCACGATGCCGAACAGGAGCATGCGCCAGATCGAGCCGACGAACCCGGCGTCGTTCAGGGCGGTGACGTAGTTGTCGAACCCGGCGAAGCGGCCGGTGACGCCGTCCTCGCCGAACAGGCCCTCGCGGTCGACGGTGGTGAAGCTCTGGAAGAGCGCGCTGATGATCGGGATGATGAACGTCAGCACGAACAGGGCGAGGAACGGGGCGAGCAGGATCCACGGGGCACGCTTCTGGGCGCTCGTGGCCTTGGTGCTCGTGCGGAAGCCGGATCCGGGCTGCGTGGCGGTCATCGTGCGGTCCTGACGCTGAGGCCCTTGTCCTTGAAGGACTGGACGATCTCCTGCTGGGCGAGCTCGACGGCGTCGGTGAGCTTCAGCCCACCGGTGAGCTTGCGGCGGAACTGGTTCTGCAGGCTGGTGAAGGCCGACTGGGTCACGGGCGACCACGACCACTCCAGGTTCTGCTCCTTGGCCGAGGGGGCGAAGACCTCCTCGTTGTAGTTCTGCCCGGAGAACCACTCGGACGGCTGCTGGCGGGCACCGCCGATGTAGTCCTTCGCCGGCGACCACCCGATGCCGCAGTACTTGATCATCGCGTCGACGCCCTCCTTCGAGGTGGTCATCCACGTGATGAACTCGAGCGCCTCCTTCGGGTGCTTCGCGTTCGCCAGCACGGCGGCCGTCGAGCCACCGATCGAGCTCGAGCCGTAACCGGTGTCGCCCCACATCTGCATCGGCGCGACCTTCCACTTGCCCTCGCCGCCCTGCACGGACTGGATGAGGGCGTCACCCCAGCTCGCGCTCGTGACGGCGGCGATCTTGCCGCTCGCTGCGGCCGCGTACCAGCCGGGGGAGTACGCCCCGGCGCTGGTGTCGACGAGCTTGTCGTCGATCACCCCGTCGAAGAACTCGGCGACCATCATGGTCTTGTCGTCGGTCATGTCGACGACCCACGCGTCGCCGTCGGTCCTGAACCAGCGCGCGCCGGCCTGCTGCGCGTACGCGGCGAAGGGCGAGGCGTCGGCGACCGGGAACACCTCGAGGTAGTTCCCGTTGCCCGTCCCGCGCACCTTGTCGGCGAGGTCGCGCCACTCGTCCCACGTCGTCGGGGGCTGACCGCCGGCCTGCTCGAGAATCGCGGTCTGGTAGTAGAAGCCCATCGGGCCGGTGTCCTGCGGGATGCCGTAGACGCCGTCGACGAACTCGACCTGCGACCACGCTGCCTCGTCGTACTTCGACTGCACGTCCTTCGCGCCGTACCGGGCGAGGTCGACCAGGCCGTTGGCGAGCATGAACTCCGGGATCTGCCGGAACTCGACCTGCCCGATGTCCGGACCACCCCCGGCCGCGAGCGCGGAGTACATCTTCTGGTACCCGCCCGAGTTGCCCCCGGGGATCCAGTTCGCGGTCACCTGGATGCGCGGGTTCTTCGCGTTCCAGACGTCACAGACCTTCTGCAGGTCCTTGAGCCACGCCCAGTAGGTGATCTGGACGGTCTCGCTCCCGGCGGCCGCGGGGACCAGCGGCGCCCTGTTGACGTTCGTCGACCCGGGCACGGCGCACCCGGCGAGCAACCCCGCCGCAGCTGTTCCGAGTCCGAGTCCGAGCAGGTTCCGTCGGGACAGGACGGTTCTCGATGGGATGGGTGTCATCACGGCTCCGGTTCGTCGTTGAGCGGGGTCGGAGCCAGCAAAGCACAAAACCGAGCGATGCTGTGCATTCCCGCAGTATCCACAGAACGTCGTGACCGAACCGTGGCCGGGCCCGGTCGGTCGCGCGGTCCGCCGACAGTGCGAGCGCTGCTGGCTCCGGTCTCCGCCGCTGGCTGCGTGTTCGCTCCGACCTCCGAACGTGGTCAGTACGGAGCGCGCACCGTGGACGGACGCAGAACACCGAAGCCGCAGGCGGCCCGACAGCGTCGTCGGCGGCACTGATGCAAAGGGGCAGGCGATGACCGATCGCGGGAACAGCACGCACGGACCGGAGCTCGACGACCAGCTCGCGCACGAGGCGCAGAGCATCGTCCAGGGACACGGCAGCAACGCGCACGTCGAGGAGTTCCGGCAGTCGGAACCGGTGCCCGACGACATCGACGACGCCGAGACGGTCACGGCCTCCGGGTACGACGGCGAGCTCGAGGGTTCGCTGCAGGACGACGCCACCGACACGACCGCGGACGGGTCCGGCTCCGATGCCGTCTTCACGACCGAGACCGACGAGGAGGGCGAGCGCTGATGGCCCAGACCACCCGCGAGACCAGCGCCCTGCAGCCCGAGGTCATCCGGGCGCTCCAGACACCGGGCACCTGGACGTGGGCCTACGTCGACGCGTCCGGCAACCGCGAGGACCCACGGCGCATCGCCGCGCTGCAGCGCCGGACCGTCTCCGATGCGCTCGCCGGGCAGGGCTGCTCCGAGCGTGCCGCGCAGATCATCGAGGAGGAGCTCGTCGAGCAGCCCGGTGTCCCCGCACCGGTCGCCCGCTACGTGCTCGTCCGCGACGACGAACTCGTGCTGAGCGAGGTGCTCCCCGGGCACCTGCACGGGCAGGAGTCCGTCGGCACCGGCGCCGTCCCCGACCTGCTGCCCCTGCTCGCACACCGGCCCTTCGACCTGCCGTTCCTGGTCGTCACCGTCGGACGCGAGGGCGGCGGGTTCCGCAGCTACCGACTCGGGCACGCCCCCACCGGCGCCGCCGAGGACGAACAGCGCGTGCAGGGCCGCACCGACACCCTGCACAAGGCGAAGTCCGGCGCCGGGTGGAAGCAGCCGCACTGGCACCAGCACGCCGAGGAGATCTGGAAGCAGACCGCCGGCGAGGTCGCGGCAGCGATCGAGGAGACCGTCCGCGCGACCTCGCCCCGCCTGATCGTGCTCGCCGGGGACATCCGTGCCCGGGAACTCCTGCGCGGCGAGCTCTCCACGTCGACCCGCGCACTGGTCACCGAGGTCGCCGTCGACCCGCGCGCCGACGACGCCTCCGAGAAGGCGCTCGTGCAGCACGTCGACCTCGCGCTCGCCCGGGTCCTGGCGTCGCGGCGGCACGACGTGCAGGACCTGCTCCGCACGCACGAGGGCCGCGGGGACAACGAGAGCGTCAGCGGGCTCGGGTCCGTCGTGTCCGCGCTGCAGCAGGCGCAGGCAGCGGTCGTCGCGCTCGACGCCGGAGCCCTCGGCGACCGGACGCTCCACGCGCTCGACGCCGCACCGTGGGTCGCCACTGCTCCCGAACAGGCGGCCGGTGCCTCGGTGCTCGGGCAGGTACCCGCCGTGTGCGCCCTGGTCCGCGCGATCGTCCTGACCGACGCCGAACTCGTGCTGGTCAACGCCGCGTCGCTGCCGAGCGGTGCCCCGGCGTCCGCGCTCCTGCGCTGGCCCGTCGGCCCCGCGGTCCCCGCCTGACCCGGCCGTCCGTCTCGTAGAACGCAACGTGGGCGGCTCCGCGCAGCGACATCCCGCTGCGAGGAGTCGCTCCCGTTGCGTCTTGCGGGGGTGCGGGCGCGCCGGACCGGACGCGTCAGTCGTGGGAGCGGTCGGTGCGCGGCACGATCGGGAGCGCGAGCAGGGGCAGCGCGGCCACGATCGCGAACGACGCCGCGAAGCCGAGCACCCCGACGAGCGCGCCGACGCCCGGACCGACGGCGCTCGCCGCGATGAACTGCCCCGTGTTCTGCGCCCCGAGCGCCCGGCCCGACCACGCGGGACCCGCCGCCTCGGCGACCGAGGTGTACGCCAGGCCGTTGTCCGCGACCGTGACGCTCGTGGCCACCACGAGGAACACGGCCGCGGCCGCCAGGTGCGACACGTCGACGAGTGCGAGCACGGCCATCACGACCGCAGCCGCGACGGCGACGATCCGCAGCGGCCCGACCCGGGAACCCGCGCGGTCGCTCCAGGCCCCGACGAGGATCCGCCCGACGGCGCCGACGAACTGCGACGCCCCGACCAGGAGCCCCGCTGCCGGCGTCGACCACCCGAGGCCCACCAGCCAGACCAGCCCGTACGTCGAGAGCGTGAACTGCGGCACCACGAGCAGCACCGACACCAGGTGCACGCGCCACAGGAAGCCCGAGGCGCGGTAGGGGTTCACCCGCGCAGCGGCACCGGCGTCGGACCCGCGCGCCGCACGGGGCGGGTCCGCGATGCCGACGGCGCACAGCACGGTGAGCACGGCGCACAGCACGAACGGCAGCACCAGGGCGCTCCGGATGCCGTCCGTCTCGGCGAGCACCGGCACGGTCACCGCGGCGAGCGTCACCCCGAGCGGCTGCGACATCTGTCGGATGCCCATCGCCAGCCCGCGGCGCTCCTTCGGGAACCACCCGACGACGACGCGCCCGCTCGCGGCGTTCGTCGACGCACTCGTCATGCCGGCGGCCAGGAACGCGAACCCGAGCAGCAGCGGGTCTCCGGCCGTGACCCACGCGGCGACGACCGTGAGCGTGGTCAGCGCCAGACCCCCGGCGATCACCACGCGCTCGCCGACCCGGTCGGTCACCGCGCCCCAGGCGATCAGCGTGAGGACGAGGCCGATCGTCGGCGCGGCGGCGAACAGCCCCGCCGACGCGAACGGCATCCCCTGCGCCAGCAGGTGCGGGATGAGCAGCGCCGGCGCGGACACGACGAGGGTCCCTGCGGCCTGCGCGGCGACGCCGAGCGCGAGCATCGTCCACGCCCTGGCGGGGATGACGGCCGGAGCTGCGGTGGAGATCTGCGCGGGCACGGCGGTCCGATCGGGGAGCGGTTGGTGTACCAGGACGGTATACCAACAGCCGTCGATCCGCACTACGCCGGTCCGGGCCGCCTGCGGACGAGCGTCGCGGGAAGTCGCGTGATCGGTCGCTCGACGTACCGGTGGATGAACGGTGCGGTCAGCAACGGCGTCACGACGACCGCCGTGACGAACAGCATCGGTGACCGTGCCGCGTCACCGAGCGCCGAGAGGCCGTCGGCGACCGCAGTGCTGACGAACGGGTGGGTCAAGTAGAGCGTGTAGGACGTGGCCCCCGCGGCTGTCGCCCAACGCGGAACCGAAGCGCCGACCCGGTGTTCCGTCATCACGGTCGGCACGAAGATCAGCGGCACGACGAGCGCGACGACGATGCCGGTCGGATCCGGCCCCACGGCGCGGACCCCGCAGACCAGGACGTGGGCCGATGTCGCTGCGACGAGCACGACCCAGGCGGCCCGACGGTGGGGCCCCGGGGCCGCGATCCGCGCGGTGAGCATCCCGACCGCGAAGGACAGTGTCGACGAGTCTGCGTAGAACCAACCCGCACCGGAGTCCGGCGGTCGGACGGTCGACAGTGCTGCCAGGCCGGCCAGCACGGGCACGCAGAGGCGAACGGGGCTGACCTGCACGGCGAGCGCGATGGCCACCATCAGGTAGAAGACCATCTCGAACTGCAGGGTCCATCCGACGTAGAGGACGGGCTGCACCAGTCCGTTGGCTGCGGTGCTCGGCAGGAACAGGAGGCTTGCGATCAGCCTTGCCGGGGAGACGTCGTCTCCGGATCGGCGCGATCCCACGAGGTCAGCGAGCATCACGAGCATCGTGCACAACCAGTACAGGGGGACGATCCGCACGGCCCGGGCCCACAGGAATCGTCCTGCCGTGCGGATGGGAGCCCTCCCGGGGCGGAGTGGATCCGTCACGCGGATCATGACGAAGCCACTGATCGCGAAGAAGATCTCCACTCCGAGTCGGCCGAGGATCGGGTGTCCGTCAACGCCGATCTGCGAACGGTGCCCAGCAGTGATCAGCGCGTGGTTGACGACGACGAGCAGCGCAGCCACAGCGCGTAGAGCTTGCACGCTTCGGAAGATGTGCGCGACGGCCATGGCCGCACGCTATCGACGGCTACCCCTGAATCAACAACATTCCACATACAAGAGTGGGTGTGCTCCGGTATACCAAAGTGGGTTGATCCGCACTAGGCTGGTCCGCCGTGACCGAGACGACCGAGACCGCCGTGCCCGTGTCGCAGACGAGCCAGCTCTACGACAACCTGCGTGCGGCGATCCTCACCCTCGACATCGCCCCCGGGGAGCGCATCTCGGAGCGCGGACTCGAGGGGCGCTTCCACGCCTCACGGACCCCCGTGCGCGCAGCGTTGTCGCGGCTCGAACGCGAGGGGCTCATCCTCCACGAGGGGCGGACCTGGACGGTCACCCCGATCGACCTCGACGAGATCGCCTCGCTCGCGGAGCTCCGCGGCGTGCTCGAACCCGCCGCCGCGCGCCTCGCCGTCGAGCGTGCCTCGGCCGAGCAGCTCGACGAGGTCCGAGCGCACCTCGACGAGCTCCGGAGCACCCCCGACCGCGAGGCCGGGATCCGCATGGGCTCGACGTTCCACCTCGACCTCGCGGCACTCGGTGGCAACCGCTTCGTCACCGACGCCATCGCCGACGCGCTCACCCGGCTCGAGCGGACACGGTGGATCGAGGTCCGCACCGCCGAGGCGCGCGAGGCCGCGTGGGACGAGCACAGCGCGATCCTCGACGCCGTGCGCTCCGGAGCGGCCGACCGTGCCGCTGAGCTGCTCGCAGCCCACGTCGCCGGGACCAACGACCGTCTGCTCGCGTTCATCGCCCAGGAGCGACGGCGCCTGCGCGGCGCGGGCATGGCGATCGTCGGCAGCCCGGAGCTGCTCGGCGAGGGTGAGCCGGCCCGCACTCAGTCGGACTGACCACCGGGCGCACCGGCCAGCAGGCACCGGCCGCACCCGCCGCCAGGCGCACCGGCCAGGTGGCACCGGACGGACCGACGAGGCGGACCCGAGCCGTGCCTCCCGGCCGGTCAGGCCCTGGTCGTGGGTTCCTCGGACCCGTCGATGCCCTGGGCGGACGACGACGCCCCGTGCTCGGTGTGGTCGAGGAGCGCGTCGCGCACCTCGGCCTCGTCGGTGGTGAGTCGGATGGCGTGCTTGCTGCCGGACCGCGTCTGCTGGGACATCGAGAGTTCCTCCTGTGTGCGTGGGCACCGTCGTGGTGCGCTTCCTCACGGGACGTTCTGAGGTCGCAACAGTCTGCGCCCGCCCGTCCGCGGAACGCAAGGGTGTCGGCCAGCCTGTGGAGGAGTGGGAGCCGGGCCCGTGCCTAGGATGGTCCGGCCGCGCACCGGCGCGGCGGCCGGGGTGGACGTCGGACGGGAGGCACGGCATGAGCGCGCAGCGCACCGCACCTCCCACGGTCTACGACGTCGCGTCCCAGGCCGGCGTCTCCATCGCCACCGTCTCCCGCGTGCTCCGCACGCCCGACGCGGTCCGCGAGGGCACCCGTGACCGGGTGCAGGCGGCGATCCGGAGCCTCGGCTACGTACCGTCCGGCAACGCACGGGCGCTGGCCGGCAAGCGGACCGGCGTCGTCGGTCTGCTGCTGCCCGGGTTCGACGTGGTGCCGGACGAGCGACCCGACCTCGTCACCGACGGGGGCGTCCGCGTGGTCGACGACCGCCGGCACGTCACGCAGCCGTTCTCCTCGAACCTGTACTTCGACGAGGTCCTGCGCGGTGCCGAGACCGAGGCGTGGCAACGGGGACTCGCCCTCATGGTGGCCGCCGGGCGTGGGTCCTCGCGGGACGTCATCGTGAACGACGTCGCGGGCCGCGTCGACGGCCTGGCGGTGCTCGCGCAGACGGTGCCCGACGATCTGCTCGAGCACGTCGCCCGACGCATCCCGGTCGTGGTGCTCGCGGACGACCGGCGCTCGCACGGCTTCGACTCGGTGAGCGTCGACAACGCCGCGGGCATGCGCACGCTGGCGTCGCACGTGATCGGTCGGCTCGGGATCCGATCGCTGGCGTACCTCGCGGGGCCGATCGACTCCCCGGACGACATGGAACGGTCGGCGGGATTCCGGCAGGCGCTCGCCGACAACGGACTGGCGGCGCCGGACGTCCGGGTGGTGCACGGCGACTTCGGGCGTGCGCGCGCTCGTGAGCTCGCGTCGGCCCTGTTCGACGGTGCCGCGGTACCGCGCGCGGTGATCTGCTCGAACGACCAGTCCGCGCTCGGCGTGCTCGACGCCGCCGGGGAGCGGGGGCTCCGGGTGCCCGAGGACGTCGTGGTGACCGGTTTCGACGGCATCGACGCGGGACGGTTCTCGGCGCCGCCCCTGACGACGGTGCACCAGCCGATGGGGGAGCTCGGGCGCGCGGCCGTCCGGGCGATCGTCGACCGGTTCGAGCGGCGCGAGGGGCCTCCGCGGGCCGTGCGGCTGCCGGTCGAGGTGCTGCTGCGCGAGAGCTGCCCGCCCGCGCTCTAGGGGTGGCACCGACGTTCCGCCCCGGCACGGAACCCGGAGGTTGCACGTGGCGATGTAAGCGCATACATTGGGCGCAGCACCCACTCGACACGGAGGTCGACCGAGCAATGACGCTTCCCCCACAGCGCACGCGCGGGCACCGCGACCCGCGCCCGGACGGACGGCGGACGCCACCGGCGCCACACGCCCCCACCCGACGCCGCGGCCGCATCGCCGCCGCCATCGCCGGACTCGCCGTCGTGGCCCTCGTGGCCGCCGGCTGCAGCGTCCAGGTCCGCTCCCAGCCGGACCCGAGCATCGGCAAGGACACGATGCTCATCAACGCGGACCGCGGCAACCCGCTGTTCGACCGCAACTTCAACCCGTACATCCCGAACGCCCGCACCGCGAGCAAGTGGATGTACGAGCCGCTCATCGAGATCAACCCCCTCGACGGCAAGGGCACCCCGTGGCTCGCGAGCTCGTGGGAGCTCCCGGACGCCCGGACGATCGACATGACGATCCGCAAGGGCGTCGAGTGGTCCGACGGAACGAAGTTCACGCCCGAGGACGTCCTCTTCACGTTCGACCTGCTCAAGAAGTTCCCGGCGATGGACGTCAAGGGCGCCTGGCAGCACATCGACCGCATCGAGCGGAAGGGCGACCACCTCGTCTTCCACCTCAACGGCGACGACGTCCCGAGCCTCAACATCATCGGCGCGACGTACATCCTCCCCGAGCACCACTACGGCGGGGTGAAGGACCCGGTCACCTGGCGCGACCCGAACCCGGTCGGCACCGGCCCGTTCGTGCTCGGCAACTACTCCGACCAGCAGTACTCGATGGACAAGAACCCGACCTACTGGCAGGCCGACAAGATCGCGATCGAGCACCTGGTCCTGCCCGCGACGAACACGCAGCTCGACACCGTCACCCGCGGCTACGACTGGGCGTACTCGTTCATCTCGGACGTCAAGGGCACGTGGGGGGCCGCGTCCGACACGAACCAGTGGTGGTTCCCGGCCGGCGGTGTCACCGGTCTCATCCCGAACCTGACGAAGGCGCCGTACAACGACGTCAACGTGCGCAAGGGCATCTCCTACGCACTCGACCGCGACGGCATCGCCGAGACCGCCTCCGAGGGCAACCTCAGCGCCGCGGGCCAGACCGGCCTGATCCTGCCGAACCAGGAGCAGTACCTCGACCCGTCGATCCCCGACAAGGGGATGATCACGCAGGACACCGACCGCGCCCTCGCCGAGTTCGCGAAGTCCGGCTACGTGCAGCAGGGCGGCAAGCTCGTCAAGGACGGCAAGCAGCTCGAGATCAACCTGATGACCGCGAACGGCTACTCGGACTGGCTCCGTGCCGCACAGCAGGTCCAGCGCGACCTCGGGAAGATCGGCGTGAAGGTGCAGATCCAGGCACCGCAGCCCGCCGGCTACCAGCAGAACATCAACAACGGCAAGTTCGACATGGCGATGGGCGGCATGGGGAACGGCGACGTCTTCCAGGCCTACAACTCGCTGCTGTCGAGCGACTTCTACCAGCCGGTCGGCAAGTCGACGGTGAACAACTTCGAGCGGTACCGGAACGCCGACACCCAGAAGCTCCTCGACGAGTACCGCGGGACGACCGACCGCGCCGAGCAGCAGCAGATCCTGAACCAGCTGCAGGCCATCGTGTACGACGACCTGCCCGTGATCGGCATGTACTACGGCGGGCTCTGGGGCCTGTTCAACACCGGCAAGTTCGTCGGGTGGCCGAGCGCGGAGGACCCGTACATGGCGCCGCAGAACTACGACTCCGCACCGCTGCTCATCTTCACGAAGCTCCGACTCCGTGACAGTGAGGCCGGCCGGAAGATCCTCGAGGAGCAGGCCAAGTGAAGTACATCCTGCAGAAACTCGTCCTCTTCGTCCTCACCCTCTGGGCCGCGGTCACGCTGAACTTCGTGCTCCCGCGCCTCATGCCGGGCAGCCCGTCCGACGCGGCGCTCGCGAAGCTCAGCCAGAACGGCCCGGTCACCGACGCCACGAAGAAGGCCATCGAGGCCCAGCTCGGCGTCCCCTCCGGCAACCTCTGGGACCAGTACGTCAGCTACCTGCACCAGGTCGTCACCCTCGACTTCGGCACGAGCTACACGTTCTACCCGCAGCCCGTCGGTGACCTGGTCGGCCGCGCGCTGCCGTACACGCTCGTGCTCGTCGGCACGGTGACGGTCCTGGCGTTCGTCATCGGCACGCTGATCGGTGTCGCGGCGGCGTGGAAGCGCGGCACCTGGCTCGACTCGCTCCCGACGCTCTCGGGCAGCTTCATGTCGACGTTCCCGTACTTCTGGACGGCGCTCCTGCTGCTGTTCTTCCTCGGCTACGTCCTGCACTGGTTCCCGACGACCGGGGCGTCGTCCGCGACGAGCGTCCCGGGCTGGAACGGCACGTACATCGGCGACGTCCTGCGGCACGCGATCCTGCCGGCGGTGACGATCCTGGTGACGAGCCTCGGCGGCTGGATCATCGGCATGCGCAACGCGATGATCAACACGCTCGGCGACGACTACGTGACCTTCGCCGAGGCGAACGGCCTCCGTGGTCGTACGGTCGCCGTCCGCTACGCCGCGCGGAACGCGATCCTGCCGAACCTGACCGGCTTCGGCCTGGCGCTCGGTGGCGTGGTCGGCGGCTCGGTGCTGGTCGAGCAGGTGTTCGGCTACCCGGGCATCGGCTACCTGCTGTTCAACGCCGTGATCGGGCAGGACTACCCGCTCATGCAGGCCCTCTTCCTGATGATCACCGTGTCGGTGCTCATCGCCAACTTCATCGTGGACGTCCTGTACGGCGTCCTGGACCCGAGGACGCGCCGATGACCCAGACCAAAGCACCGGACACCACGGTCGCAGTACGAACCCAGCAAGAACAGCGGGCCCCCTCCAAGCTCCGATCAGCAGGACGACAGTTCGGCGTCGTCTGGAGCAACACGAAGGCCCGCATCGGCCTGTGCATCCTCGGCTTCTTCGTCCTCGTGGCGATCGCCGCCCCGCTCCTCGCCCCGTACGGCGGCAGCCAGAACGGCTTCGAGCGGAACGCCGACGCCAGCTGGGCGCACTGGATGGGTACCACCGCCGCGGGCGAGGACGTCCTCTCCCAGCTCATCTACGGCGCTCGGGTCTCCGTGCTCGTCGGCGCGGTCGCGGGCCTCCTGTCCACGCTCGTCGCCGTCGCGATCGGCCTGAGCTGGGGCTACATCCGCGGCTGGGTCGCCGAGGTCATCGGCTTCATCGTGAACCTGTTCCTCGTCATCCCGGGCCTGCCGCTCATGATCGTCATCGCGGCCTACCTGCAGAACGGCGGCATCGCGGTGATCATCGCCGTGATCGTCGTCACCGGCTGGGCCTGGGGTGCGCGCGTGCTCCGCAGCCAGACGCAGTCGCTCCGCAGCCGCGACTTCGTCACCGCCGCACAGTTCTCCGGCGACGGCGCGACGCGCATCGTGTTCCGCGAGATCCTGCCGAACATGACGTCCCTGATCGTCGGCAGCTTCTTCGGTGCCGCGACGAGCGCGATCCTCGCCGAGGCGGGCCTCGAGTTCCTCGGACTCGGCGACTCGTCGATCGTCAGCTGGGGCACGATCCTCTACTGGGCGCAGAACTCGAACGCGCTGCTCACCGGCCAGTGGATCCTGCTGTTCGCCCCGGGTCTCTGCATCGCCCTGCTGGCGATGAGCCTCACCCTGATCAACTTCGGCGTCGACGCCGTGTCCAATCCGCGGCTGCGCGAGGGTGCGCGCCGCAAGAAGGAGGCAGCAGCATGAGCGGCCAGACACCCGACGTGACCGGCGACGGCCTGGAGGCCCGTGGCGGCACCGCCACGCGCCTCCCGTCCGACGGCACCCAGGCCGACGTCCTGCTCGACGTCCGCGACCTGTCCGTCGTCTACGAGTCGGCCGGCCAGACGGCCGTCCAGGCCGTCGACCACGTCTCGTTCAGCCTGCGCAAGGGGGAGTTCGTCGGCCTGGTCGGGGAGTCCGGCTCGGGCAAGTCGACCCTCGGCTACGCGCTCACCCGGCTGCAGAAGCCACCGGCGCGCACCAACGGCGGCAGCATCGTGTTCGGCGGTGCCGACATCCGTGACCTCGACGACGAGGCCCTGCGCCGACAGCGCCAGGGCGGCTTCGCGATGGTGCTGCAGTCGGGCATGAACGCGCTGAACCCGGTGCGCACGGTCCGCAACCACTTCATCGACGTCTTCAAGGCCCACGGCCACGTGCCGCGTGAGCGGTGGGACGCCCGGATGCGGGAGCTGATCGGCAAGGTCAAGCTGCCCGAGACGATGCTTGCGCGGTACCCGGGTGAGCTCTCCGGCGGCATGCGGCAGCGCGTCTCGATCGCCCTCGCCCTGTCGCTCGAGCCGCAGCTCATGGTGTTCGACGAGCCGACCACGGCCCTCGACGTCCTCGTGCAGCACGCGGTGATGGACACGATCATCGAACTGCAGCGCTCCGAGGGCTTCACGGCGATCCTCATCAGCCACGACCTCGGCATCGTGCTCGAGGCCACCGAGCGCGTGCTCGTCATGCACGAGGGGCGGATCGTCGAGGACGGCCGCTCGCTCGAGGTCCTCCGCGACCCGCAGGACGACTACACGAAGATGCTGCTGTCGCACTACGCGGACCCGCGTGCTTCGGTGGTGAGCCTGCCCGGCTTCCCGGACCGGTCGCTCCGCTCGTCCGAGGGCGCGACACGACAGGAGACCACGTCCTCGTTCAGCACCGTCGGGTCCCGCGAGCGCAGCGCCGCCCGCAACCCGATCGTCGTCGACCACCTCGTCAAGACGTACCCGGCGCCCCGCCGCGGCGAGCAGCCCGTTCAGGCCGTCCGCGACGTGTCGTTCACGCTCGAGCCGGGGCAGTCGCTCGCCCTCGTCGGCCAGTCCGGCTCGGGCAAGTCGACCATCGCGAAGATGCTCACCGGCGTCGAGCAGCCGACCTCGGGCACGGTGCGGTTCGGTGACACGGACGTGGCGAAGCTCGGGCGGCGGGGGCTGAAGGACCTGCGCTCCGAGGTGCAGATGGTGTTCCAGGATCCGTACGCGGCGCTCAACCCGCTGCACACGGTCGAGTACATCCTCTCCCGGCCGATCGCGAACTACACCGGACTCCGCGGACGTGATGCCCGGCGCCGGATGCTCGAGATCCTCGAGACCGTGGGCCTGACGCCCGTCGAGCAGTTCGCGCAGAAGCTCCCGCACCAGCTCTCCGGCGGGCAGCGGCAGCGCGTGGTCATCGCCCGGGCGCTCGCGAGCGACCCGCAGGTGATCATCGCCGACGAGCCCGTCTCGATGCTCGACGTCACGCTGCGCGCCGGCGTGCTCGCGCTGCTCGAGGACCTCCGCGAGCAGTGGGGTGTGTCGCTCCTCTACATCACGCACGACCTGCTGAGCGCCCGGCTCATCACCGACGACATCATGGTGCTGCACGACGGCGCGGTGGTCGAGCGGGGCCGGACGGCCGAGGTGCTGCAGCACCCGCAGGACGACTACACGGTCGCGCTGCTGGACGCGGTGCCGAACCCGCGGCGGACACTGCTCGCATGACCACCGTGCACGAGTTCCCGTCCGTCCCGGCCTTCGGGCACCTCCCCACGCCCGAGGGCGTCGACGTCGTCGGCATCGACCTGCCCGTCGGGCGGCTCACCGCCTACCGGGTGGTCCCGTCCGGACCGTCGAAGGGCGTCGTGCTCGTCGTCCCCGGGTACACCGGCTCGAAGGAGGACTGGCGCACCTTCATGCCGCTCCTGCGCGAGGCCGGGTGGACCGCCGTCGCGATCAGCCGCCGGGGCCAGGCGGACTCCGCGGCGCCCGGCACCCCCTCGGAGTACTCGCTCGACGAGGAGGCTGCCGACGTCGTCCGGGTCGCCGCACTGCTCGACGACGGCGCGCCCGTGCACCTGATCGGGCACTCGCTCGGCGGCGTGATCGCCCGGGCAGCAGCCATCGCGTCGCCGGGGTCGTTCCGCAGCGTCGTGCAGTTCTGCTCCGGCCCGTACGGCTGGCCCTACCGCAAGGTCACCGAGCTGACGATCCTGCACGACACCGGCGGCAACCTCCGTCAGCTGTTCGACGCGACGAACCCCCTCTGGGCCGGGCGTCCGGACGAGGAGCTCCCCGACGACGTCCGGATGGTCCGCGACCGCTTCGACGCGACGAGCCCCCTGAGCGTCGTCGCCGGCGGGCACGTCCTCGAGGACCACACCGACTCGTCCGCCGAGCTCCGCGCGACCGGGCTGCCGGTCCTCGTGGCGCACGGCGAGTGGGACGGTGCCTGGCCGATCCCGTGGCAGCGGCAGATGGCCGAGGACACCGGCGCCCGCTACGAGGTCGTCCCCACGAGCTACCACGGCCCCCACGTCGAGAACCCCGCCGCGACCATCGCGCTCTTCGACGACTTCCTCGGCCGGCACGCCCCGGCTCGCACCTGAAAGGCTCCATCATCACCACGCTGCAGTTCCCCGACGGCTTCCTCTGGGGTGCCGCCACCGCCGCCCACCAGATCGAGGGCAACAACGTCAACTCGAACTGGTGGGTGCACGAGCACGAATCCGACACCACCATCGTCGAACCCTCCGGCGACGCCGCGGACAGCTACCACCGGTACCGCGAGGACATCCGCATCGCCGCCGACCTCGGCCTGAACTCCTACCGGTTCAGCATCGAGTGGGCACGCATCGAGCCCGAGCGCGGATCCGTCTCCCGCGCCGAGGTCGACCACTACCGCCGCATGGTCGAGGCCTGCCACGAGGCCGGCATCGAACCGATCGTCACCCTGATGCACTTCACCGTGCCGCGCTGGTTCGAGCGCGACGGCTTCTGGCGCGCCGACGACGCCGCCGACCTGTTCGCCCGGTACACCGAGGCCGCGCTCCCGGTCGTGCAGGACGGCGTCCGCTACGTCTGCACGATCAACGAGCCGAACATCGCGGCGATGCTCGCGGGCGGCGAGGACGCCGCCAACTTGGTGGCCTACGGCCTGCCGAACCCGGACCTGCACGTGGCGGACCAGCTGCTCGCGTCACACCGGCGCTCCCGCGAGGTCCTGTCCCAGGTCCCCGGGCTGCAGTCCGGCTGGACCATCGCGACGCAGGCGTTCCGCGCGAACGGCGAGCCCGGCTCCGAGGAGATGCTCCGCGAGTACGGCTACCCGCGCGACGACTGGTACCTCGAGCAGGCCGCCGGCGACGACTTCCTCGGCGTGCAGGCGTACACCCGCACGTTCATCGGTGCCTCCGGCCCGGTGCCGGTCGCTGACGACGTCGAGACGACCCTCACCGGGTGGGAGTTCTACCCGGAGGCGTCGGCCGACGGGCTCCGCAGCGCCTGGGAGCTCTCCGGCCACGTGCCGCTGATGATCACCGAGAACGGCATCGCCACCGCCGACGACTCCCGCAGGGTCGCGTACACCCAGGGCGCCCTCGAGGGGATCCACCGCTGCATCGAGGACGGCATCGAGGTCCTCGGCTACCAGCACTGGTCCCTCCTCGACAACTACGAATGGGCGTCCGGCTACCGCCCGACGTTCGGGCTCGTCGCGTGGGACCGCGAGACCTTCGCGCGCACGCCGAAGGACTCGGCCCGGTGGTACGGGAAGGTCGCGCAGGCGAACGCGCTCGAGACCCGTCGCGACTGACGCGACCCCTCTTCCGGTCTGGAGGCTCGTGGCGATGCCGCCACGAGCCTCCAGTCCGTTCTGTGGTTGCTGCCCCTCCGTCGTGGAGCAGCAACCGTCGAGTCCGGCCGACGCTGCCGACAGTTCCTGCTCCACCGACGTGGTACGCGGCGCCGGGGGGATCGTCAGCGGGTCGCCTCGTCGCTCGAGGGGTCGTCGGCCACGTACGCCTCGCCGATCGCGTGCGCGTCGAACCAGGCGAGCAGCACCTCCTCCGCCTTGCGCGACCCGCGCTCGCGGGCGATGTCGAGCGCCGTCCGCCCCTCGGCGTCGAGCAGGGTGACGTCCGCGCCGCGTTCGATGAGTGCCTCGGTCGTGCCGCGCCGGTCGAACCAGGCGGCGGCGTGCAGCGGGGCGAAGCCCCATCGCGGGTCGACCTCGTCGATGCCGGTCGGGTCCGCGCCGAACCCGTCGAGCTCGAGTGAGAGCCCACCGACGTCACCGTGACCCGCAGCGCGCACCGCGGGGGCGGCCCACTCGAGCCAGCCGTCCGGCACCGGACCGTGCCAGCCGTGGGTGGGGCGCGCCTCCAGGTCGGACCACGCCGACTCGGCGACGGGGCGGACCTCGATCACCACGTCACGGAAGTGCACCGCGAGCTCACCGGTGGGGGAGAGCAGCAGGCGGAGCTCCCAGACGTCGGCGTCGACGTGGGCGATCTCGCCGCGGGAGACCTGCACGTCGCCGGCGAGGACCGCGAGCGGTGCGGTGTCCGCGGGCTCGAGCACCGCGCGGTGGAACTCGAGCGTCACACGGGCGTGGTTCCAGCGGCGCCAGAGGCCGTCCGGGGTGTCGAGGACCTCGTCGGTCCGGACCACGAGGACGGCCCGGACGGTGTGGGTCGGCGCCTCGTCGATGCCGGCGGTGTCCGGGGTGCCGGTCGGGGTCGAGGCTTCGGTCTCGTGCCACTCGGCGATGCGGGCCTCGTTCCACGTCACGGACGCGAGGGCCGCGACGGACGGGGGTGCGTCGGTGACCAGGCGGGCGAGGTGCTCGGCGTAGCCCTCGACGTCCTCGAGGGAGACGTACCCGACCCCGGGCCAGCCCACTCGACTCCATCGCACGGGATCGAGCCTACCGATCTGCTGCGGACCAGCGCTGTCGTCGTGCTCGCGCTGAGCAGGAGCCACAGCAACGGAGTCCCGAGGTCGGGGACGGCCACGGCCTTCGCGACCACGATGGCCAGGAGTGCGGCGACTGCCGGCAGTGCCGTCGGGACCCGTGATCCGCTCCGGACGGCGCTGGCCAGGACCCAGGCGAACAGCGAGGTACCGATGACGCCGACAGTGGAGAGGAGTGTGACGATGAACGACGACGAGCGGTTCCCGCCGAGTCCTGCACCGAAGCCGTGCGTCGACCACAGGACGTCGAGCCCCACGGCGTCCGCGCCACTCCTCGCCGTGTGCGACTTGCTCCCGATCTTCGCCTGCAGGAGGTCCACCGTCGGCTCCACCAGGACGTCACCGAACAGCAGACCGGCGATGGCCGCGACGATCACCGACGCGACGATCCACGGTGCGCCGCGGCCGCCGCTGGTGACGAACCGCGCGAGGAGCAGGACTGACGCGATCCCGAGGATGATCGCCGCAGCGACGAGCGCCGTTCCTGATGCCGACCCGAGGAGCAGGGTGGCTCCGCCCGAGGCCAGCGCTCCGTGGGCGAGACGCTCACCCGGCCGATCCGACCGAGCGGCTCGGACGACCGCGTAGACGGTGGCTCCGGTGGCGAACGCCGCGAGTTCACTCGGCTCGTTGAAGACACCCCGCCAACGGCTGTCGGTGTTGGCGTAGTACGTCTGCAGCGTGTCCAGGACGGGTGCGAGGACGTCGAGGCCGATCTGGCGCAGGCCGACCCGGACCAGACTCGTGGTGATCCCCACCCAGGCCGCCACGGCGAGGGCGAGTTGCGCGGTCCCGGAGCGCAGCAGGAACGCCGTGGCACAGACGGCTGCCAGGAGGATGACCGCCTGCGCGAAGTTCGTCGTCGTGTAGTCGAGTGGCGTGAGCGCGGAGAGCTGTCGCTCGACGCCTCCTCGCGGGGTGAGGACCGGCACACCGGCGAAGACCCACGGAGCGAGCGCCGTCCACACGAGGGACCACGCCAGGAAGGCGGACAACAGGCTCAGTGCTCGGGGTCGGCCATCGGAGACGGGGCGGAGGAACAGCGCGACGCCCGCGACGGCTCCGACGCAGGCGAAGATCGGGACGGGTTGCACGACGACGATGCCGGCGGAGGAGGGCACGCCGGCGGCGACGCCGAGCGCGACCGCGACGAGCACCCGCCGTCGGAGGATCACGCCGACGGCGGCCAGGGACATCAGGACCGCTCCGAGGGCCGTCATGTTTTCCTCTCATCTGTTTGAGATATATTATGCATCAGATCCCGAACCTCGACACCCTGGAGTCCGTCCATGTCGCTCGCGCAGTTCCTCGTCGTCGTCCGCCGACGGCACTGGTTCCTCACGCTCTTCGTCCTGCTCGGGGTGCTCGCGGGAACGGCCGTCGCGCTGACCTCCACGCCGCTCTACCGCGCTGAGGCGCAGATGTTCGTCTCCGTCGACGGTGGAGCGACCGCGAGCGACCTCAGCCAGGGCGGGTCGTTCTCGGAGTCGCGCGTCTCGTCCTATGCGAAGCTGTCGACCTCTCCGTCGGTCCTCGCAGCTGCTGCGCGCAAGGCGCGGGTGGCCGACACCGTTCCGGAGCTGCAGGGTTCGGTCCGCACGACCACCAGTGCCGACACGGTCATCCTCTCGATCGCAGCGACGCAGCCGGATCCCGAGCGCGCAGCGGCGCTGGCGAACGCGGTCGCCGAGCAGACCGTGAAGCTCGTGGGCGACATCGAGAAGACCGACGCGCTCGGCGAGTCACTGGTCAAGTTGAGCATCTACCAGCGTGCTGAAGCCCCGACGGTGCCGACCTCGCCGCGGGTGGTCGTCGACATCGTCGTGGGCGCGCTGCTCGGCCTGCTGGTCGGTATCGGTACCGCCCTCCTGCGCGAGGCCATGGACACGAAGGTCCGCAGCGCCGACCACCTCGCTCGGGTGGCGGAGAAGAGCGTGTTGGCGGAGATCCCGATCGCCGATGACATCACGACGGTGGCGCTCGCCAACGACGGCAGGCACTTCTCGAACACGGCGGAGTCCTACCGGCAGCTCCGGACGCACCTCACCTTCACGAACCTCGACGGCGACTGCCAGGTCATCGTCGTCACCAGTTCCGTCCCGGGCGAAGGCAAGTCGTCGACCGCGGCGAACCTTGCGCTCATGCTGGCGCAGAACGGTCAACGGACCATCCTCGTGGACGCCGATCTGCGGCGGCCGTCGATCGCAGGGTTCCTGGGGATCGAGAGCAGCGTGGGACTCTCCACGGTGCTCGCTCACCAGGTGGAACTCGACGACGCGTTGCAGAGTGTCGGAGAGGCGGGCCTCCAGGTGCTCGCCTCGGGTCAGGTGCCGCCGAACCCGAGCGAGCTCCTGAGCTCGCAGCAGATGCAGCTCGTCATCCAGACGCTGTCCGCCTCCTACGACTACGTGATCATCGACGCACCGCCTGCGCTCCCCGTCACTGATCCGGCCGTGCTCGGCGCGTCGGCGACGGGCGTGCTCTTCGTCACGTCGGTCGACGGACGCACCACGGAACGCGACGTGGCGCAGGCCCTCGGCACGATCGACTCCGTCGGTGCCCGGATCATCGGAGTGGTCGCGAACCGGACCGCTGCTGGACGTCGGCCGGACTCGTACTACGACTACTCAACGGAGCGGCCGCAGAGCGAGAGCCCACGTCGGGCTGCTCGGCGTGCTGCCGTCGAGCCGCGATGACGTCGAACGGTTCCGCGCCGCACGTACTCTTCGTGTGCGAGGGCAACATCTGTCGCTCCCCGTACGCGATGGTGTCCTTCAGCGAATCCTGGGCGGCGGCCGGTCACGGCCCGGTGACCAGTTCCAGCGCGGGGACGAGGGCGCCGGCGGGAGCCGGGGCGCATGACGAGCTCGGTCGCTTTTTCGAGGACCCCGGAAGCACCTCGATGCTCGCGGCACACCGTTCGCGACCACTCGACGCCGACCTCGTCCGGATCGCTGACGTCGTGATCACCATGGAACGGCGTCAGCGAACCGACGTGCTGGCACTGGTGCCCCGAGCGCTCCGGCGGACCTACATGCTCCACGAGCTCGCCCTCGTGGCCGCGGCGGTCAGGGAGAGCAGTACGAGTCCCGACGGTGCCTCCCTCGCCGACCTCACGGGTCGGTTCCGATTCGCCGCACGTGACGCCCGAGACGTCGCCGATCCGATCAAGGGGAGTGCCGGCGACTTCGCCGACATGGCGCACGACATCGACCGTTCCCTGCACCAGGTGGTGCCCCTCCTCGCGTCGGTGCTCGCCGGGCGCTGACCCGCCTGCACAGACCCGATCGGTCGGCGACGGGCCGGCAGGGACGACGAAGGCCTCGACCACCGTGTGGTCGAGGCCTTCGTCGTTCGAACGTCAGCGCGTCGTGATGACGTTCTTGTGCCCGGAGTCGACCACGTCGGCCTTGGACGTGGTGCTGATCTCGTTGGCGTCTCCGCTCACCGCGAGTCGTTCGACGTGCTGTGCGCTGATGCTGTTGATCGCGCCGTCCACGCGGAGGTCGTCGACGTCACCGAGGACGATCCGGGAGTTCGAGGTCGTGATGGTCACCTTCGCGCAGTCCGGGACCGTGATCTCCTTGTTGTTGAGGTCGCTGATGCGGGCCTCGCCGTCCTCGCAGGGGACGTTCGTCTTCTCGAGGTCGACCGGCGGAGCCGTCGTGACGTCCGACGGGGCCGTCGGGCGGGCGGTGGTCGGTTCGGGGGACGGGCCGGTGCTGGAGCATCCGCTCAGCGTCGCAGCGGCTGCGAGCACGAGGGCGGCGGTGGTGAGGGTACGGGTTCGCATGGTGATCCTTCTCGGATGTGTGTCGGGATGAGGAGGGCCCGGGCAACGCGCGTGCGGCGCGCTGCCCGGGCCGTGCGGGCCGTGCGGGACGGATCAGTCCGCGACCCTGACGCCCAGCTGCGTCTGGTTGAACTTGCCGCCCTGGGTGAACTGGTGGACGAAGAGCTGATACGTGCCGGTGGGCAGTTCCACGCTCGGGTCCGACGTCATCGTCCACGCGGTCGTCCCGCGCAGGGACGTCGTGGCGAGGTCGGCGGTGATCCCCGAGCCGTGCAGTGCGAGCTGCGCGCCGTCGACACCGGTGCCGGTGAAGACCTGGCCCTGCTTGAGGATCGGTTCTCCCCGCCCGGGCGAGGTCACCGTCGGTGCGGTGTTGGTGGCGTAGGCGAGGGTGGTGGTGGCGGGGTCGGAGGTGCGTCCGTCGACGGTCTGGGTGACGGTGAAGGACTGGTTGCCCCAGCCGACCTTGCTCGGGTTGATGCCGAAGTCGAACGTGCCGTTCTTG
>NZ_RBLU01000041.1 GCF_003989515.1 Curtobacterium sp. HSID17257 | reverse complement strand
GCTCGCGCCGGCGTCCGGCCGGTCCGCGCCGCGCCGCGTGCCGGTCGCGGCGCTCACAGCGACACCAGCGATCGACGTCGGGCGACGGCGACGAACACCGGACCGCCGAGCACCGCCAGCACGATGCCGACCTCGACCTCGGAGAACCCGCCGACCAGTCGTCCGACCACGTCGGCGACGAGCACGAGCGCAGCCCCGACGAGTGCCGAGACGGGCAGCGTCCAGCGGTGGCCGGTGCCGACCAGGGCCCGGGCGACGTGCGGCACCGTCAGACCGACGAAGCCGATCGGTCCGGCTGCCGCGGTCGCTCCGGCTGCGAGGAGCGTGATGCCGCCGAGCCCGACGAGCCGGGCGGCGAGCACGTTCTCGCCGAGGCCCTTCGCGAGCTCCGCCCCGAGCCCGAGGGCGTCGAGCGCGCGGGTGTTCCAGACCGCGAGCACGGCGCCGACGAGCAGGAACGGTGCCGCGGCCGCGAGCACGTCGAGCTGCCGGGCGGCGAGCGACCCGACGACCCAGAGCCGGTAGGCGTCGAGGGACTCCTGGTCGGTCAGCACGATGAACGAGGTGAGGGCCCCGAGCAGGGCGGACACGGCGGCGCCGGCCAGGGCGAGGGGTACCGGGCTCGCGGTCCCGCTGCCGGCGACGGTCACCGAGAACACGACGACGCTCGCCACGACGGCCCCGACCAGGGCGAACCAGACCGTGGCGCCGGTGCTCGTGACGCCGAAGACGTAGACGCCGAGCACGACCGCGAGCCCCGCGCCCGACGAGACCCCGAACAGCCCGGGATCGGCGAGCGGGTTGCGGGTGTGGCCCTGCATGAGGAGTCCGGCGATGCCGAGCGCTGCCCCGACCGCGGCACCGATGAGGGTCCGCGGGATGCGCGACCCCCACACGACTGCCTCCGCGGTGCTCGACCCGGAGCGCGTCAGCCCCGCGAGCACCTGGTCGACGCCGAGCCGGTTGCTCCCGAGGAGCATGCTCGCGACCGCGGCGACGGCGAGCACGACGACCAGGACCACGACCACGACCAGCCGTCGGCGGACGGCCCGGCGGTGCACGCCGTCGGCACGCGGTGGGGCGTCGGTCCGGGCAGCCCGATCGGGCGTCAGGACGGTTTCGGGGGATGGCACGCGGACCAGCTTAGGGTAGCCTTCCCTTCATGGCGAAGATCCCGCGGCTCATGCCCGAGGCACCCCGGCTCTTCCGTGCGCGGGTGCTCCGCTCCGTCCGGCACACCCCGTCCGTGCAACGGGTGACCGTCGTGGGTGACGACCTGCACGAGTTCCCGTTCGCCGGGTACGACCACTGGTTCCGCCTGTTCCTGCAGCTCCCGCACCAGTCCACCTTCACGCTGCCCGAGATCGACGGCACCCGCTGGTACCCCCAGTACCTCGCCATCCCGCAGGACGAGCGCCCGCACCTGGCGAACTACACGGTCGCCGCCTTCCGCCACCTGCCCGACGGCACGGCCGAGATGGACGTCGACTTCATCGTCCACACCGACGACGACGGCGCGCTCGAGGGCGGCGCGGCGATCTGGGCCTGCGCGGCGCGTCCGGGGGACCAGCTCGCGGTGCTCGACCAGGGCCGCATCTTCGACTGCCCGGACGACGTGAGCGAGGTCGTCGTCGCGGCCGAGGAGACCGGGCTGCCCGCCGTCGTCGGCATCGCGGCGTCGCTGCCCCGTGACACCGTCGGCCGCATCATCCAGGAGGTCCCCACCGCCGCCGACGTCCGCGTGCTCGACGCCCCCGTCGGTGTCGAGGTCACGTGGATCGTCCGCGAGCACGTCGACCCGCACGAGGTCCCCGGGCGGGCGGCGCTCGCCGAGCTCGAGCGGCACGTGCCGTGCGACGACCGGGTCTACGCCTTCGTCGTGGGGGAGTCGAGACTCGCGACCGCCGGCCGTCGGCACCTGCACCGCGCCGGGGTCCCGAAGTCGCGGATCACGTTCTCCGGCTTCTGGAAGCACGAGGCGCGGCAGGCCGTCCCCGTCTGAGCCCGGCCGGGTAGCGTGCGGGCATGAGCGTCCGACTGAGCGAACTCGTGCTGAACTGCCGCGACCCCGAGGCGCTGTCGCGCTTCTGGTGCGCGGTGCTGGACTACGTCGAGCTCGGCAAGGACGACGACGGCGTCGAGATCGGACCGGCGTCTGGGTTCGGCGGTGCGACCCCGACGATCATCCTCAACCGGGTCGACCACGCACCGGCCCAGACCCTGCGGCTGCACCTCGACCTGTCGCCGGTCGACCAGGACCAGGACGCCGAGCTCGAACGGCTGCTCGCCCTGGGCGCGCGTCCCGCCGACGTCGGGCAGACCGGCGAGGAGTCCTGGCACGTGCTCCAGGATCCCGAGGGCAACGAGTTCTGCCTGCTGCGGACGCGGCTCGACCCGCTCTGACCCGCGCCCCGCGACGCCCGTTCCTTCCCAGAGCGGGTGCGACGCCTGGTGGTTCCGGGCATCCCTCGTCGATCAGACACACCAGGTACGCCCGATTCGACGAGGTACGCCCGGTTCGACCAGGCAGGCGCGACGGACGGGAGGCACGGTGCCAGCTGGCACCGTGCCTCCCGTTGCGTCGTGTGGTCGCGTCTAGCCCTTGAGGCCCGAGCCCGTCACGCCCTCCACGATCTGCCGCTGGAAGACCAGGTAGAGGATGATCAGCGGCAGCGCCGCCAGGATCGCACCGGCCTGGATGTCGGCGTAGCGCTGCCCGAAGCTGCCCTGCACCGTGGCGAGCCCGACCGGGATCGTCATGAGGTCCGGGTTCGACAGCACGAACAGCGGCAGGAGCAGGTTGTTCCAGACACCGACGAAGGTCAGGATCGTCACCGCGGCGATCACCGGACGCGACAGCGGCAGGATCACCGACCAGTAGATCTTCCACATGCCCGCACCGTCGATGCGCGCGGCCTCCTCCAGCTCCTTCGGGATGCCGTCGAAGAACTGCTTGAAGATGAACACCGCGATGACGGCCGGCACCTGCGGGAAGATCACCGACCAGTAGGTGTTGAGCAGGCCGACGGCGTTGAGCTCCTGGAAGATCGGGATGATCAGGACCTGCGTCGGGATCATGATGCCCAGGATGATGAGCAGGAACGCGACGTTCCGGCCGCGGAACACCAGGCGTGACAGCGCGAAGGCGGCCATCGAGGCGAACAGCACGGTCAGGGCGGCGGTCACGAGGCTCGTGATGCCGCTCGCCAGGTACCAGTTCCAGATGTCGCCGGCCTGGAACAGCGACGCGTAGGAGTGCAGCGTCGGGTTCCAGTTCGACAGGATCGCGTTCGCGCCCAGGGCGGCGACGCCGTTGTCGGACAGCGAGGTCTTCAGCGCGAACAGGCTCGGGATGAGCCAGATGACCGCGAACACCGTCAGGATGATCGCGGCCGCGATGTTGAAGCCCTTGCCGGAGACGCCGATCTTCGCAGCGTTGGCCGGGGCTGCGGCCGAGACGCCGGAGCGCAGCTTCCGCGGACGCGACGTGGTGATGCTCTCGGTGGCGGTCATGTCAGGCCCCGATCTCTCGCTTGGCGGCAGCACGCTCGACGAGCTGCCGGATGACCGCGATCGCGACGATCACGATGAACAGGAGCACCGACGCGGCGGACGCGGCGCCGAGGCGGTTGTCGGTGAAGCCGACGCCGGTGATGAGCTGCAGCGAGACCTGGGTCGAGATGCCCGGACCGCCGTTCGTCATCAGGTAGACCTGGTCGAAGATCTTCAGGCTCGCGATGATCTGCAGCAGGATGACGAGCGTCGTCGTGCGGCCGAGCAGCGGGAGCGTGATCGACTTGATCTGCTGCCAGTTCGACGCGCCGTCGACGGCCGCGGCCTCGTAGAGCTCGCGGGGGATCTCCTGCAGACCGGCCAGGTAGAGCACGAAGTTGAAGCCGAGGGTCCACCAGACCGTGGCGATCGCCACACCGATCATCGCGGTGTTCGGGCTGGACAGCATCCCGGACCCGGGCGTCATGCCGAGTGCGGTCTGCAGGCTCGCCCAGAGGCCGGTCGCCGGCGTGAAGATGAACACCCAGATGAGCGAGATCGTCGCCGACGGCAGGATGAACGGCAGGAAGAACGCCAGGCGGAAGAACCACTGGCCGCGGTTCATCCGGTTCGTCAGCACGGCGAACACGAACGCCAGGACCACGAGCGGCGGGGTCGTGTACAGCGTGAACTGCAGCGTGTGCCAGAGCGACGACCAGAAGTCGCTGCGCCCGAGCATCTCGGCGTAGTTGGCGAACCCGGCGAAGCTGCCGAGCCCGGTGCGCACCGTCGAGGTGTTGAAGAAGCTCGTGACGATCATCCAGACCGTCGGGCCGAGCAGGAAGGCCGCGTAGAACAGCCCGAACGGGGCGAGGAAGAGCCAGCCGGAGCGGCCCTGCCCTCGGTTCGTCGAGTTCACGCGGGGCCGCGCACGACGGGTGACGGTCGCGGCGTCCGTGGGGCGGGTGAGAACTGGTGCAGCGGTCACGTCATCGTGCCTTTCGCGCGGTGTCCACGGGGACGAGGAGGATCACGTGCCCGGTCACAGCGGGCTCGGGGTGTTGAGGTAGGTCGCGAGCTGGCCCTTGATCGCCGAGAGCGCCTGGGCGGGGGAGCTGCTGCCCTGCTGGACGAGGGCGAGCTGCGCGCCGACGAGGCCCTCGAAGGTCGAGCCCGAGCCGCCGTACCAGGCAGCGTCGTCGAAGACCGCGGTCTCGGCGGCCGACGCGTAGTTCGACTGCGGGGTGAGGTCCTTGTACTGCTGGCTGTCGAACGTCGGCATGTACGCCGGCACGTGCCCGCCCTCGGCCCAGGTCAGGCTCTGCTCGAGCATCTGCTTGATGAAGAGCATGTGCGCCTTGCGCTGCTCGGGCGTCCGGTCCTTCTTCGGCAGGATGAACGTGTGCGAGTCCGCCTGGGTCGCGGGCTTGTCGAAGAGCTGCGGGATCGGCACCATGCCGAACTTGAGTCCCTTGATCGACTGGGCGGTGCTGATCTCCCACTCGCCCTGCATGAAGAACCCGGCCTTGCCGTCGAACATCAGCGACTGCGCCGTGGCGTAGTCGAGCGCCTTGTTCAGCCAGCCGTTCTGCACCCACTTCTGGGTCATCTCGGTGACCTTGCCGTAGGCGTCCTCGTTGACCGTGAGCTTCGCGCCGCCGTCGCTGATGAACGGGGTCGCGCCCTCGATCTGGTTGTACATCGTCCAGAAGAACCGCCACGGGGTCGCGGTCTCGGGGACGACGTTCGCCACGTTGAGCGCCGTGCCGCCGGTGACCTTCGCGACGGCGGCCATCGCGGCCTCGAAGTTCTCGAGGCCGTTCAGGTCCTTGAGCTTGCCGTCGGCATCGATCAGGCCCGCCTTCTGGCACACGTCGACGTTGTAGAAGAGCACGAAGGGGTGTGTGTCGAGCGGGATGCAGATGTTCTTGCCGTCGGTCTTCTGCGCGGTCCAGGCCTTCTGGTTGAAGTCGCTGGCGCTCAGGCCGACGCTCGCCAGGTCGTCCTCGGTGATCGGGTCGAGCAGGTCGCCGTCCCACAGCGGCTTCGCGCGGGTGAGGTGGGCGATGGCGACGTCCGGCGGCTTGTTCCCGACGGTGGCCAGTGTCACCTTCGAGTAGTACGGGTTGCCCCACGCGAAGGTGGTGGCCTGCAGCGCGGACGAGCCGCCGTGCTGCTTCGCGTACCCGTCCTCCATCGTCTGCATGCGGACGCCGTCGCCGCCACCGAACAGGTTCCAGAAGACGAGCGTCTCCGGGTTGAGCGGGGCACCGGCGATGCCGGCGGCGATCGGGCTCGAGCAGGCTGCGAGCGGCAGGACCGCTGCACCTGCGGCGGCACCGGCGAGCAGCGTCCGCCGGGTGAAGGCACCGCCGCGGGTCTGCGAGGTGGGTACGGCTGGTCGGATCGGCATGGCATCACTCCATCGGGACGGGCCGAGCGGAGCGGTCGTTGCTCCGTGAGCGCTCACATTAGCGGCCGACCGGGGTCGCCGCCACCCCTTCCGTGAACGTCACGACACCGGTGTGCCACCGCTTCCCCAACGGGCCGGAACCCGCTAGCGTTCTCAGGACGTGAGCGCTCACTTTCGTGACGGGCCGCGCACGTCACCGCACGAACCCCCAGCAGATCGAAGGAGATCCATGCCCCGCACACACCTCGTCCTCGACGCCGCGTTCACCGTGGGGCCGGTGCGCCGTCGCCTGTTCGGTGGGTTCGTGGAGCACCTCGGGCGCCACGTCTACGACGGCATCCACGAGCCCGCTCACGAGACCGCCGACGAGCACGGCTTCCGCAAGGACGTCATCGACCTCGTCAAGGAGCTGAACGTCTCCGCGATCCGCTACCCCGGCGGCAACTTCGTCTCCGGCTACAAGTGGGAGGACGGCGTCGGCCCCATCGAGCAGCGACCCCGCCGCCTCGACCTCGCCTGGCACTCCACCGAGACGAACGAGGTCGGCCTGCACGAGTTCCAGCACTGGCTCGACGCGGTCGACTCGGAGCTCATGCTCGCCGTGAACCTCGGCACCCGCGGCACGCAGGAGGCCATCGAGCTCCTCGAGTACGCGAACATCGACGCCGGCACCGCGCTCAGCGAGTACCGCCGCTCGAACGGCCGCCAGGAACCGTTCGCGATCAAGATGTGGTGCCTCGGCAACGAGATGGACGGCCCGTGGCAGCTCGGTCACAAGAACGCCGAGGACTACGGCAAGCTCGCCGCGATGACCGCGAAGGCCATGCGGCAGATCCAGCCCGACCTCGAGCTCGTCGCCTGCGGTTCGTCCGGTGCCTCGATGCCGACGTTCGGCGAGTGGGAGCGCACCGTCCTCGAGCACACCTACGACGACGTCGACTACATCTCGGCGCACGCCTACTACGAGGAGGACGACGACATGACCTCGTTCCTCGCCTCGGGTGTGAACATGGACCACTTCATCGACACGGTCACGACCGCCGCCGACCACGTCAAGGCGCACAAGAAGTCGGACAAGCGGATCGACATCTCGTTCGACGAGTGGAACGTGTGGTCGATCAAGCGCTGGGAGGCGCAGGCGAAGACCTTCACGCTCGACGAGTGGCCGGTCGCCCCGCGTCTGCTCGAGGACGTCTACACGGTCGCGGACGCGGTCGTCGTCGGTGGTCTGCTCATCTCGCTGCTCCGCCACGCCGACCGCGTGGCGTCGGCGAGCCTCGCCCAGCTCGTCAACGTGATCGGCCCGATCATGACCGAGCCGGGTGGACCGGCCTGGCGCCAGACGACCTTCTTCCCGTTCTCGGTCACCTCGCGGCTCGCCAACGGCACGTCGCTGCAGGTCAAGGCCTCCGGTGACACGGTCGACGGCGGCAAGTACGGCGAGGTCCCGGTGGTCGACTCCGCCGCCACCGTCGAGGACGGGAAGGCAGCGGTGTTCCTGGTGAACCGCCACCAGACCGAGAGCACCACGGTGACGATCGACCTGGCGGGCATCGGCGTCGAGGGCGACGTCCGCGCCGAGGGCATCTGGGACGACGACGTGCACGCCGTCAACGACCTGGAGGGCCGCGAGCGCGTCGGGCTCCGCACGAACGAGACCGTCCGTCGCGAGGGCGACACGATCACGATCGAGCTGCCCCCGGTCTCCTGGACCGCGGTGTCGATCGGCTGAGCCGCCGCCGACCACGGTCGGCGCACGAACGCCTCGGCGAGCGCTCCGGTGAGCGTCGAGTGAGCACGGAGGGCACCGGCCCGCGCGAGCGGACCGGTGCCCTTCGCTCGTGTCCGGGTCGTGACGGCGTGGCCGGTCGTGTCGGACGGGAGGCGCGGTGCGGTCCGGCCACGGGCCTCCCGACCCGGGACACGCGGACGGGAGGCGCGGTGCGGTCCGGCCACGGGCCTCCCGTCCGCCGGTCGGTCAGTCCGCGGACGGCCGCATGTCGTAGGTGACCCACGGGGTCGCCGCGGCGACCCGGTCGTAGACCGCCCGCGCGGTCGCGTTGTCCGCGGCGGTGATCCACCGGACGACGCTCGCGCCCTGGGCGGCGGCGATGGCGGCGACCTCGTGCAGCAGGGCGGTCGCGACACCGCGTCCCCGGGCGGGAGGAGCCGTGAACAGGTCGTCGAGGTACAGGCCGGTCGTCGCCGACGACGGGCGGGCGAACCGGCGGACGTCCGCCAGCCCGAGGAGGTGCCCGTCGGCGTCCTCGGCGACGAGCCCGCTCAGCCCGTGCGCGCCCGTCGACACCCACTCCCAGGTGGTGCGGACGGCCTCGGGGCCCTCGGGCAGACGGTAGAAGGCGCGGTACCCGGCGTACAGGTCCTGCCAGGCGTCCGCGTCCGTCGGACGGACCGGACGCACGCGCACGACCGCAGTCCGTGCACGGGCCTTGACGTCGGCGATCACGGCGGTCTTCGCGTCGGCGTAGGCGTTCGTGTCGTCCCACGACTGCTCCATGAGCGCCCGCTTGGTGTCCTCGTACCGCTGCCGGTCGGTGTCGTCGCGGCGGAGCTGGTCGCGGAGCAGCAGGTAGTCGTCGAGCTCGGGGGCACCGTGCTCGTAGACGTGCACGTGTGCGTCCCGCTCGGGCGTCCGGACGAGTCGGTGACCGGGTTCGCGCACCCGGAGCTCGTACCCGGCGTCGAGCAGCGGGGCGAGGTACGCGGCCTCGTCGGTGACGTCCGCCACGGCGACCGCGACGTCGACGATCGGCTTCGCAGCGAGTCCCGGCACGGACGTCGACCCGATGTGCTCGATCGTGACGTGCTGGCCGTCCAGGGCGCGGGCGATCCGTGCGCGGTGCTCCTCGTACCGGCCCGCCCAGGCGGGGTCGTGCTCGTGGAGCCCGACGGTGAGCGGCTCGGGGCCGCCGACGACGTCCACCTCGGTGACGTCGGGCTGTGCGTGCGCACCCGTGCGGATCCAGTGGTGGAGCAGGGTGTGCCCGTCCGGGTCGACGACGCTGCGCTCGTAGCGCCCGCCGGCGTGCTCGATGACCCGGCGGGACGCGGGGTTCGTCGCGTCGCACGTCAGCATGACCTCGGGCAGGCCGCGCTCGGCTGCCGTGCGGACGACCTCGGCGAGGGCCGCGGACGCCAGTCCCCGACCCCGGGCGGAGGGCCGGACGCCGTACCCGACGTGCCCGCCGTACGAGCGGAGGAAGTCGTTCAGCTCGTGCCGGAGGGTGATGCTGCCGAGGTACTCGTCGCCCTCGACGATCCAGCGGTAGGTGCACGTGACGTGTCCGGGGCTGGCGGGGACGGTCTCCTCGGCGAGGAGCTGCTCGACCCAGCGATCGAAGCCGGCACGGTCCTGCAGTGCCGCGACGTCGCGGATCCCGGCTCCGTCCTGGTGGGCGCCGTCCCACTCCTGCAGGGCACGGCGGAAGGACGGGAAGTACTCGGGGGAGGGGGCGACCAGTTCCATCCCGAGATCCTAGGGGCGCTCAGGTCAGCGGTACCGGTAGAACCCCTCACCCGACTCGACGCCGAACTTGCCCTGGTCGAGGTACTCGGACTGCAGGTACGCAGCCCACGCCTGCGCGCCCGGCTCGGGGGAGGCACTCGCGACCGCGTGCGCGGTGCGGAGCCCGATGACGTCGTACATGCGGAACGGCCCGACCGGGCTGCCGGTCCCGATCTGCCACGTGGTGTCGATCGTCTCGGGGTCGGCGACCCCGCGGAGCACGAGTGCAGCTGCTGCGTCGAGGAGCGGGACGAGCAGCGAGTTGAGCACGTAGCCGGGCTGCTCCTTGTGGAGGCGGATCGGAACCATGCCGATCTCCTCGGCGAAGGTCGCGACGCGCTCGAACACCTCGGGGACGGTCTGCTCGGTCCCCATCACCTCGGCGGTGTTCTGCCGCCAGACGTGGTTCGCGAAGTGCAGGGCGAGGAAGCGGTCCGGGCGCCCGGTCGCGTCGGCGATCGCACTCGGCAGCAGGGTCGACGAGTTGGTCGCGAAGACCGTGTGCTCCGGCGCGACCTCGGCGAGGCGTGCGTACACGTCGCGCTTCAGGTCGAGTCGCTCGGGCACCGCCTCGACGACCAGGTCCGCCTCGGCGACGGCGTGCGCGAGGTCGGTGTCGAAGGTGATCCGCGCGACGGCCGCGTCGGCGTCCGGGCGGGCGTCCCGCCCGACGTCGCCGAGGTACTGCTCGACGATGCCGGTGAGCCGCTGACGACCGGCGGCGACCGCGTCCTCGCTGATGTCGTACACGACGACGGGCACGCCGTGTCGAGCGGTCTGGAGGGCGATCTGGGTGCCGAGGACGCCGGCGCCGAGCACGGTCACTGCGCTGAAGGTGGTCATGCGGTCAGTCTGCTCCTGCGGCGCGGGAGCGCACGGGTGACCGCCTGATCCGCCGGGAGCGCTCAGGCCTGCCGGGAGCGCTCAGGCCCGCGGCGGGGGTGCCGTGCTCGCCCGTTCGACCAGGCGCACCGGCACGAGGTCGGTCGACGTCCGGACCGGGGTGCCCTCGATCTGCGCGAGCAGCGTCGCGACCGCACGGCGCCCGACCTCGTCGAAGGACTGGTGCACGGTGGTGAGCGGCGGCCAGAACGACTCCGACTCGGGGAAGTCGTCGAACCCCACGACGCTGAGGCTCCCCGGCACGTCGCGACCGGCCTCGTGCGCCGCCCGGAGCACCCCGAGCGCGGTCTGGTCGTTCACCGCGAAGACGGCGGTGATGTCGGGGCGTGCGGCGATCTCCCGGCCCGCACGGTGCCCGTCGGCCGTCGACCACCCGGCGGGGAGGACCGGCGGGACCCGACGACCGGCGAGCTCCAGCGTCTCCCGCCACGCGTCGAGACGGCGTTCGGCGGAGTACGAGGCCGAGGGGCCTGCGACGTGCCAGACGGTCTCGTGGCCGAGGTCGAGCAGGTGCTGCGTGGCGAGCCGTGCACCCTCGGCCTGGTCGATGTCGATCGAGGGGCGGTCGGTCGTGCCCGCGGAGTCGACGACCACGAGCGGGACACCGCTCGGCAGCACGACCTCGGCGGTGTCGATGATGTGCGACTCGATGACGATCACGACGCCGTCGACCGCCTGCTCGTGCAGCCGCGAGAGGGCGGTGCGGACGCCCTCGCCGGTGCGCGACGCCATCGGCAGGAGGGTGATGGTGAAGTCCGCGGCCGCCGCTGCTGCCGAGATCGCCTCGAGCGTGCGCATGTTGCCGAACGACGCGAGCGTGAACATGATCACGCCGATGGTCCGGAAGCGCCCGGACCGCAGTGCGCGGGCTGCACGGTTCGGCCGGTAGCCCAGGTCGTCCATGGCGCGCTGGACCCGGTCGCGGGTGTCCGGACTGACGTTGTCGAACCCGCGTGCGACGCGCGACACGGTCTGCATCGAGACGCCGGCGGCATCGGCCACCGCGGCCATCGACGGCGCACGACGCGGTGCGGTCAGATCGGTCGACAACGTGTTCCCTCCGTTCGACTTCCCCGAACGCTAGTGCATGTTGACGTTGCCATGCTACGGTGACGTCGTTCGATGTTGACGTCAACATCGACGTCCTCCGGAACGGTGCCAGCGCAGGCAGGGCACGTCCCGAACGCACCGGAAGGTGCGCGGTCCGGAACCCGAACGCAGCAGACAAGGGAGTCACATGAGCACGCTCGCAGCGCGCCCGGCCGAGGCGGCACCGCCGGCACGGCCGACCGCTCGCCGCCCGAAGGTCCGGGGGCGGTACACCGGCTGGCTGTTCGTCGGCCCCTTCGTCGTCGTCCTCGTGGCGATGCTCATCGTGCCGATCGGCTACGCGCTCTGGCTCAGCCTGTTCCGCGACCAGCTCATCGGCGGCAACCAGTTCGTCTGGTTCGCCAACTACGTGCAGCTGTTCCAGGACGCCCAGTTCTGGGAGGGCCTCGGCCGCGTCGCGCTGTTCCTCGTCGTGCAGGTGCCGATCATGCTCGGCCTCGCCCTCGTCGCCGCCCTCGCGCTCGACAGCGCACGGCTCTGGGGCACCGGGTTCTTCCGCATCGCGGTGTTCCTGCCGTACGCGGTCCCCGGCGTCGTCGCAGCCCTCATCTGGGGCTTCATCTACGGCAACCAGTTCGGCCTCACCGGCGCCGCCAACAGCGCGCTCGGCATCGACCTGCTGCAGCCGTTCAGCCCGACCTGGGTCCTCACGTCGATCGGCAACGTGGTCACGTGGGAGTTCCTCGGCTACAACATGCTGATCTTCTACGCAGCGCTCCGCGTCGTCCCCGGCGAGCTGTACGAGGCCGCCGAGCTCGACGGCGCCGGACCGCTGCGCACCGTCTTCTCGATCAAGCTGCCCGCCCTGCGCGGCCCGATGGTCATCGCGACGATCTTCTCGATCATCGGCAGCTTCCAGCTCTTCAACGAGCCGAACCTGCTGAAGACCCTCGCCCCGAACGTCATCGGCAGCGCCTTCACCCCGAACATGTACGCCTACTCGCTGTCCTTCAGCGGCCAGCAGTTCAACTACTCCGCCACCGTCGCCATCGTCATGGGTGTCATCACCGCCGTGATCGCCTACGTCGTCCAGGTCCGCGGAACCCGCCAGGAGAACCGATGAGCACCCTGCAGCACCCCGCGACCGGACCCGCCGGTGGGACCGGCCCGGCCACGGTCACCGAGGCGACCACCACCCAGCGTGACCCGCGCGACCGCGGGACCCGCGCCTCCCGGTCGCGCCGCGCCGGCAAGCCGGTCGACGGACGCAAGGTGAAGCGCTCCGGTCTCCTCACCGCCGTGATGGTCGTCTTCGTCGTCTACTCGTTCGCGCCGCTGTTCTACCTGCTGGTGAACAGCACGAAGACCCAGGCGTCGCTGCTGTCGACCTTCGGCCTGTGGTTCGGCGGCGACTTCAACCTGTGGCAGAACATCGTCGACACGCTCACCTACAACGACGGCATCTTCATGCAGTGGCTCGGCAACACGCTGCTGTACGTGGTCGTCGGTGCCGGTGGCGCGACCCTGCTCGCCACGGTCGCCGGCTACGGCATGGCGAAGTTCCAGTTCCCCGGCCGACGCGCGGTCTTCGCCGTCGTCCTCGGTGCGATCGCCGTCCCCGGTACCGCGCTCGCCGTCCCGACCTTCCTGCTCTTCTCGCAGTTCGGCCTGACGAACACCCCGTGGGCGATCATCCTGCCGTCGCTGATCAGCCCGTTCGGCATGTACCTCATCTGGACCTACGCGATCGACGCGATCCCGACCGAGCTCATCGAGGCCGCCCGCATGGACGGCGCCGGAGAGTTCCGCATCTTCTTCACCATCGCGCTGAAGCTCCTCACCCCCGGCGTCGTCACCGTCCTGCTCTTCGCGGTCGTCGCCACCTGGAACAACTACTTCCTGCCGCTCATCATGCTGAGCGACCCGAAGTGGTACCCGCTCACGGTCGGCCTCAACCAGTGGAACGCGCAGGCCACCGGCTCCGGCGCGCAGCCGATCTACAACCTCGTCGTCACCGGATCGCTCCTCACGATCATCCCGATCGTGGTCGCGTTCCTCTTCCTCCAGCGCTTCTGGCAGTCCGGCCTCGCGGCCGGGTCCGTCAAGGCCTGACCCACCGGACGCCTGGCACGCCGGCAGCCCGCCACGCGCCCGGCGACCGGACACAGCAGCACCACCCCAGCCCCAGATCACGAAGAAGTGGAAGGCAACCCATGAACAAGCGTCTCCGGCGCGGGCTCAGCGCCCTCGCCATCGGCGTCACCGCCGCGATCGCCATGACCGCCTGCGCGTCCGGCAGCTCCGCCGGCGGCTCGGCGGACGACATCGACAAGGCCCTGAAGGACGGCGGCACGCTGACCTACTGGTCCTGGACCCCCTCGGCCAAGGACCAGATCGCCGCGTTCGAGAAGCAGTACCCGAAGGTGAAGGTCAAGCTGGTCAACGCCGGCACCGGCGCCGACCAGTACACGAAGCTGCAGAACACGATCAAGGCCGGCTCGGGTGCGCCCGACGTCGCCCAGGTCGAGTACTACGCGCTGCCGCAGTTCGCCCTGTCCGATTCGCTCGTCGACCTGTCGTCGTACGGCTTCGACGACCTCGAGAGCAAGTTCTCGAAGGGCACCTGGAGCAACGTCGCGATGGACGGCAAGGTCTACGGCCTGCCGCAGGACTCCGGCCCCATGGCGCTGTTCTACAACAAGAAGGTCTTCGACGAGTACGGCATCACGGTGCCGACCACATGGGACGAGTACGTCGCCGCGGCGAAGAAGCTGCACGAGGCGGACCCGTCGAAGTACATCGCCGCGGACTCCGGCGACGCCGGCTTCACCACGAGCATGATCGCCCAGGCCGGCGGCACCCCGTTCACGACCGACGGCGACAAGATCACCATCGACCTGCACGACGCCGGCACGCAGAAGTGGGCGAAGACCTGGGACCAGCTCGTCGAGCAGGGCCTGCTGTCGAAGACCACCGGCTGGACCGACGACTGGTACAAGCAGCTCGGCAACGGCGAGATCGCCACGATGGTGACCGGTGCCTGGATGCCCGGCAACCTGATGGCCAGCGTGCCGGACGCCAAGGGTGACTGGCGCGTCGCGCCGATGCCGACCTACGACGGCGGCAAGGCCCAGACGGCCAGCAACGGCGGCAGCTCGCAGGTCGTCATGAAGCAGTCGAAGAACCCGGCCCTCGCTGCCGGCTTCCTGAAGTGGCTGAACTCGTCGGAGGAGTCCACGAAGGTCTTCATGCAGTCCGGCGGCTTCCCGTCGACCACCGCCGACCTCGACTCGAGCTCGTTCCTGAACGAGAAGCCGGAGTACTTCGGCGGCCAGGACATCAACAAGGTCCTCGTCGACGCCTCGAAGACCTCGGCGAACGACTTCACCTACCTGCCGTACCAGGTGTACGCGAACAGCGTCTACGCCGACACCGTCGGGCAGTCCTACCAGAACGGCACCTCGCTCGAGGGCGGCCTGGAGGCCTGGCAGAAGGCGCTCGTGAAGTACGGCAAGGACCAGGGCTTCACGGTCGAGAGCAAGTAACACCCGCGTTCCCCACACCCCGGGGCCGTGCGGACACCACGTCCGCACGGCCCCGTCGTACGAGAGAGACACACCATGCGCTTCGCCATCGGCGACACCGACTTCCTGCTCGACGGCGAGCCGCACCGGGTCCTGTCCGGCGCGATCCACTACTTCCGCGTGCACCCGGACCTCTGGCAGGACCGGATCCGCAAGGCGAAGCTGATGGGCCTCAACACCATCGAGACCTACGTCGCCTGGAACGCCCACGCGCCGCAGCCCGGGACCTTCAGCTTCGAGGGCGGGCTCGACCTCGGCCGCTTCCTCGACCTGGTCGCCGAGGAGGGCATGCACGCCATCGTCCGCCCCGGTCCCTACATCTGCGCCGAGTGGTCGAACGGCGGCCTGCCCTACTGGCTCTTCGCCGACGGCACCGTCGGGGTCCGGCGGAACGAGCCCGGCTTCCTGGCCGCCGTGCGCGACTACCTCGAGCAGCTCGCGCCGGTCCTCGTGCCGCGGCAGGTCGACCAGGGCGGGCCGATCGTGCTCGTGCAGGTCGAGAACGAGTACGGCGCGTACGGCTCCGACGCGTCGTACCTGCGTGCGCTCGAGCAGATGCACCGCGACATCGGCCTGACGGTGCCCTTCACGAGCGTCGACCAGCCGATGGGCACCATGCTCGAGGACGGGTCGCTGCCGTCGCTGCACAAGACCGGCTCGTTCGGGTCCCGCTCCACGGAGCGGCTCGAGCGACTCCGTCAGGCGCAGCCGACCGGACCCCTGATGTGCTCCGAGTTCTGGGACGGCTGGTTCGACAGCTGGGGCGAGCACCACCACACCACGCCCGCCTCGGCCTCGGCGTCGGACCTCGACGACCTGCTGGCGGCCGGCGGCTCGGTGAACATCTACATGTTCCACGGCGGCACGAACTTCGGCTTCACGAACGGCGCGAACGACAAGGGCGTGTACCGGCCGATCGCGACGTCGTACGACTACGACGCGCCCCTCGACGAGGCCGGCCGGCCCACGTCGAAGTTCCATGCCTTCCGGGAGGTCATCGCGCGCTACGCCCCCGTCCCGGCGCTCCCGGCGTCGATGCAGCCGGGTGGGTCGGGTGTGCTGTCCGCGTCGAGTGCATCCGCCGCGTCGAGTGCGTCCGCCGCGTCGGTCGCCGGCCTGGAGGCGCGCCCCGCGCCCGCCGCGGACGTCGCGGTCCGCCTCGACCGGGTCGCGTCGCTCCGGTCCCTGCTGCCCGCGCTCACGCAGTGGTCGGCGCACGACGAGCCGCCGACCTTCGACGCCCTCGGCGCAGCCAGCGGCTTCGTGCTGTACCGGACCGAGGTGGACCTGCCGGACGGTGGCGTCCTGACCGTCGGCACCGAGGTCCGCGACCGTGCGGTCGTCTCGGTGGACGGCGTGGTCGTCGGCGTCCTGCAGCGCGAGCACCACGACCGGGCGATCGCGCTCCCGCCGGTCACCGGCACGCTGGAGCTCCTCGTCGAGGACCAGGGGCGCGTCGACTACGGCCCCCGGATCGGCGAGCCGAAGGGCCTGATCGGGGTCGTCGCCGTCGACGGTGTCCCGCTCGCCCGGTGGTCGGCGTCGCCGCTCGCGCTCGACCCGATCGCGCCGGCAGCGGTCGACCAGCTCGCCGCACTGCCCTCCACCGACGGCGACGTGCTGGCTGGTTCCGTGCTCGCAGCCGGATCGTTCGACCTGACGTCCACGGAGGACCGCTACCTGTCGCTCGACGGCTTCCGCAAGGGTGTCGCGTGGGTGAACGGGTTCTGCCTCGGGCGGTACTGGTCGCGGGGGCCGCAGCGGACGCTGGCCGTGCCGGGGCCGGTGCTCCGTGCCGGCCGGAACGAGGTCGTCGTGTTCGAGCTGCACGCCAGCGCGTCGCGGACGGTGTGCATGCTCCTCGAGCCCGACCTGGGCCACACCGAGGCCTGACGCAGGCGCGTCTTCCGGCGCCGGGCACCGGGCACTTCCGGGCGTACCTGGTGAGAACGGGCGTACCTGGTCGGACGGATCGACCAGGTACGCCCGTTCTCGCTTCCCATCGCGAGTGTTCTGGGAAGGACCGGGCGGACTCAGTCGTCCAGGGCGTCGAGGTCGGCCAGGGCGCGCTCGGCGTCGGCGACCCGGTCGGCTTCAGGGCGGGTCCACCACTCGGGGCCACGCTCACCGAGCCCGTGCTTCGCCAGGCCGTTCCGGTGCCGGGCGGCGGCGAGGGCGTCCTCGTCGCCGGCGCGCTTCGCCTGCCGCACGGCGTTGCGCCCGCGGCCGAGGTGCGAGCGCAGTGCCGCGGCGAGGTCCTCGGGCAGCGCGGGGTCGGTGCGACGCCACCGGCGGCCGTCGACGACGAAGAAGTGGTCGTCGGGTCCGGCGGTCATGCTCCCGAGTCTGCACCGTCGGTGGTCGGCGGTAGACAGGTGTCGATGACGGGACCACGCGTGCGACCCATGCTCGACGTCCGGCGGATCTACGCCGAGGACGCCGCCCTCGAGCTCCCGCGCGGGCAGGAGGTGCTCGGGCGCTGGCCCGACGCCGAGATCGTGCCCGTGGCGTCGCACTGGAACATCCCCGAGGTGCACGGCGACGAGCGCAACGTGCAGCGGTGGGTGCGCATCAAGACCGAGGCGCTCGTGCTCGGCGTCAAGAAGTCGCTCGTCACCCGACCGAACGGGCGTTCGGCCGACTTCATCGCCCCCTCGACCGCGAACGGCTGCGCGATGGCGTGTGCCTACTGCTACGTGCCGCGGCGCAAGGGCTACTCGAACCCGGTGACGGTCTTCGCGAACATCGAGCAGATCACGAAGCACGTCGCTCGGAACATCGCGAAGCAGGGACCGAAGACCGAGCCGAACCAGTGCGACCCGGACGCCTGGGTCTACGACATCGGCGAGAACAGCGACTGCTCGGTCGACGCGATGATCAGCGACAACGTGCGGGACCTCTGCGATCTCTTCCGGATGACCCCCACGGCGAAGGCCTCCTTCGCGACGAAGTACGTCAACCGCGACCTGCTCGACTGGGACCCGATGGGTCGCACGCGCATCCGCTTCTCGCTCATGCCGCACGAGACCGCGAAGGTCACCGACATCCGCACGAGCCCGATCGCCGAACGCATCGCCGCGGTGAACGACTTCGTCGACGCCGGGTACGAGGTGCACCTCAACTTCTCGCCGGTGATCCTCACACCGACGTGGGAGTCGGACTGGGCCGAGCTGCTGCGCCAGGTCGACGACGTCCTCTCACCCGCGGCCAAGGCGCAGCTCGCGGCCGAGGTGATCTTCCTGACGCACAACCAACCCCTGCACGAGGTCAACCTCGGCTGGCACCCGAAGGCCGAGGACCTGCTCTGGCGCCCGGACCTGCAGGAGCAGAAGGTCTCGCAGAACGGTGCCGTCAACGTGCGCTACCGCTCGGGCATGAAGGGGCAGCTCGTCGAGCGCTTCCGCGAGCTCGTCGCCGAGCACCTGCCGTCCTGCCGCATCCGCTACGCGTTCTGAGCCGGCCGGCCGGGACGGACTGCCCGGGTACGGCGAACGCCCGCACCGACGAGCGGTACGGGCGTCAGCGGTGGTCGACGATCACTTGCCGTCGAACGCGTCCTTGGCCTTCTCCTTGTCGAGGCGACCCTCGCCCATGACCTGGTCCTTCTGGCCCTGGTGCGTGAGCTCGGCGTCGTCGGTCTTCTTGCCGACGGCCTCCTCGACCTTGCCGGCGACCTTCTGCGTGACGTCCTTGGCCTTGTCTCCGAGCGACATGGTGTCTTCCTTCCTCCGGGAACCGCCGAGGGCTCCCGGCGTCTGTGTCACCGAGACAACCAGGGCATCCGGCCCGACTCGCGGCCCGGTCTGAGTTTCGTGTACCCCGGTCGGTTCCGTCGGGGTACGGCTACGGGACGAGACGCTCGGCACGGTAGCGCGCGAACAGGTCGGCGAAGGCGCGCTCGGTGCGGCGGAACGCCGTGAAGCCCGCCTCGCGGCTCTTGCCCATGTCGGTGACGACCTCCATGGCACGTCCGAGGTCGGCGTCGGTGTGCCACCACGACGCCAGACGCGTGACGTCGGACTCGACCAAGCCGTACCGCTCGGCGATGCCGGCCCACGCACCCTCGTGCTCGGTCATCTGCTCCTCGAGCGGCCGGGGACGGTCCTGGTACCCGACCACCCGCGCCGGGTCCACACCGAGGTGCGCGGCGAGTCGCGGCCACATCCACCGCCACCGGAAGACGTCGCCGTTCACCACGTTGAAGGGCTCGTCGGCGCCGTCGGGGCTGGTGGCCGCCCAGACCATGTGCTCGGCGAGGATCCCGGCGTCGGTCATGTCGGTGAGGCCGTTCCACTGCGCCTCGCTGCCCGGGAACACGAAGTCGAGGCCGAGCTCCTTCGCGAGCGTGGCCTGCACGGCGATGGTCAGGCCCATGTTCATGGCGTTGCCGACCGCGTACCCGATGACGGTGTGCGAACGGTGCACCGACCACGTGAACCCCTGGCGCTCCGCGGCGGCGAAGAGCTCGTCCTCCTGCGCGTAGTAGAAGTTCGGGGTGTCGAGGCGCTGCTCCTCCTCGTGGAAGGGCGTGTCGGGCATCTCCCCGGCGGCGTACGCCTCGAACGGGCCGAGGTAGTGCTTCAGCCCCGTGACCAGGGCGACGTGGGCGAGCGGGGCGTGCGACAGCGCGGCGAGCAGGTCGCGCACCATGCCGCCGTTGACGCGGATGTTCTCGGCCTCGGTCTCCTGGCGCTGCCACGCGGTGAAGAACACGTGCGTCGGCCGCTCGCCCGCGAGTGCCGACGTCAGGGAGTCCGGGTCGCGGAGGTCCGCGGCGACGGTGCGGACACCGTCACGAGCGAGCGGGCGCCGGGAGAGCGCGGTCACGTCCCACCCGAGCGCGAGCAGGTGGTCGACGAGCGCGGAGCCGGTGATGCCGCTGGCACCCACGACGAGGGCTTCGGGACGGGCGGGGGTCGGTTCGGTCGTGTTCGTCATCGTGGTGGTGCAACGTCCACGGGCGACACGTGTTCCCTACCGGGGTCGTCGGATCCGGATCGGACCCTTGGCGGTCGAGGGGTCGACCACGCTGCCGTTCTGGGTGATCTCGACCTCGCCCCGCGCGACCATGCGACGCGCTGCCCGTCGTGCGGGCTCCATCAGGGGCCGCCAGTCGTCGGGCTCGAGGGACCGCGCGACCTCCGACGGGCAGATGCTCGACGTCCGTGCACGAGCGGCGAGCAGCTCGTCGATCCGCTGCTCGAGCGCGCGGTCGGTGTCGTCGACCCCGTGCTTCCGGCACGCCGCCGAGCACCACTTGGCGTCGGGGGAGGCGGACGACGGCATCCGACGACCGCAGGACGCGCAGGTCCGTTCCGCGTGTGCCTCCTGCGATGCCGAGGCGTCCGCGGCGGTCCTGATCGCTCGTCCCATGCGCCCATCCTGGTCCTGCGGTCCGACACGACCCACAGCCCAGGGTCGGCTGGCACGATCGGAGTGGTGACCCTGGACCCGAACGTCTCCCGCCCGCAGGAACCCGCCTGGGTCGAGCACGCGATGTGGTGGCACGTCTACCCGCTCGGCGCGGTCGGCGCCGAGGTCCGTCCGACGACCCCGGTCGACGGCCGTCCGGTCGACCACCGCCTCCAGCGACTCGTGCCGTGGCTCGACCACGTGGTGGGACTCGGGCTGAACGGGCTCCTGCTCGGCCCGGTGTTCGCGGCGTCGACGCACGGCTACGACACGGTCGACCACTTCCGGGTCGACCCGCGGCTCGGGGACGAGTCCGACCTCGTGGCGCTCGTGGCCGCGGCACACGAGCGCGGCGTCCGCGTGGTGCTCGACGGCGTCTTCAACCACGTCGGGCGTGAGCACCCGGCGTTCCGGGCGCTCGAGGAGCAGGGTCCCCGTGCGTCCACGGCCGACCTGTTCGCCCTCGAGCAGACCGACTGGCAGCAGGGCGAGCCCGTGCCCGTGCGTGACTTCGAGGGGCACGACATCCTCGTCGCCCTCGACCACGACGGTCGGGCGGCGGAGGACCTGGTGGTCGAGGTGATGACGTACTGGCTCGACCGCGGGATCGACGGGTGGCGGCTCGACGCCGCGTACGCCGTGCCGCCGGCGTTCTGGGCGCGGGTGCTGCCACGGGTGCGCGAGCGGTTCCCGGACGTCTGGTCCAGCGGCGAGGTCATCCACGGTGACGCGGCCGCGATGGTCGAGGCGTCGACGATGGACTCGACCACGCAGTACGAGCTGTGGCAGGCGGTCTGGCACGGGATCGCCGACCGGAACTGCTTCGAGCTCGCGCACGCCGTCGAGCGACACGACGCCCTGCTCGCCACGTTCGTGCCCACGACCTTCGTCGGCAACCACGACGTCACCCGGATCGCGAGCGCGGTGGGGGAGCGGTTCGCCGGGCACGCCGCGGCGGTGCTGTTCACGGTCGCGGGGACGCCGGTCGTGTACGCGGGCGACGAGTACGGGTGGACGGCGGTCAAGGAGGAACGTGAGGGCGGCGACGACGCCGTCCGCCCGGAGCTCCCGGCCACCCCGCCCGCACCGACCGACCTGACCCGCGTGCACGAGGCACTGATCGCCCTACGTCGCCGGAACCCGTGGCTGCACCGCGCGCACACCGACGTCGTGCACCTGACGAACACGGCGGTGGTGCTGCGGACGGCGACCGCGGACGCGGCGGTCGTGACCGCACTGAACCTGGCGGACGACCCCGTCGAGGTGCCCGCGGCCGACGCGACGCGGGTGGAGGCGGGCGCCGGCGACCTGCGGGACAGGACCCTGCGCCTCCCGGCCGCCGGCTGGGCCGTCCTGACCGCCTGACGCCTCCGCGTACAGAACGAGACTCGGGCTGGGCGACCGTTCTCGCACCGATCGGCGCGAGATGTGTCGCTCAGCCCGAGTCTCGGGGCAGGAGAGCCAGTCCTACTTGCGCGCGGACGCCGCCCGACGCTTGTTGAACACGTCGAACGCGACGGCGGCGAGCAGCACCAGGCCCTTGATGAGCGACTGGTACTCGGTGCCGACGCCGAGGATCGACATGCCGTTGTTCAGGATGCCGATGATGAGACCACCGACGATCGCGCCCGGCACCGTGCCGATGCCGCCGGTGACGGCAGCGCCACCGATGAACACGGCCGCGATGGCGTCGAGCTCGAAGCCGTTGCCGGCACCCGGGGCCGCGAGGTTGAGCTGGCCCGTGAAGACCACACCCGCCAGGGCCGCGATGACGCCCATGTTCACGAAGAGCAGGAACGTGACGCGCTTCGTCTTGACGCCGGACAGCTGCGCGGCGAGGGCGTTGCCGCCGATCGCGTACACGTGGCGACCGAACACCGAGCTGCGCATGACCACCGAGTAGACGACCACGAGCAGGCCGAGCACGACGAGCACGATCGGGGTGCCGTTGTAGCTGGCGAGCAGCAGCGCCACGTAGACCACGAGGGCGGCACCGAAGGCCGTCTTCACGATGAACCAGGCGAACGGCTCGCTCTCGAGCTGGTACTTGCGGCGCGTGATGCGGCCCCGGAAGGCCGAGATCACCATGACGGCGGCGGCTGCGATGCCGAGGATCATCGTGAGCGGCTCGTAGCCGGTGGTGCCGAACGACGGCAGGAAGCCGGAGCCGAGCGAGCGGAAGCCCTCCGGGAACGGCGAGATCTGCTGGTTCTGCAGCACGATCTGGGTGGCACCGCGGAAGGCGAGCATGCCGGCGAGCGTCACGATGAACGCCGGGATGCCGAAGTACGCGATCCAGAAGCCCTGCCACGCGCCGACGAGCGCACCGACGACGAGGCAGAGGAGCGCTGCGACCGGCCAGGGGAGGCCCCACTGCGTGATCATCACGCCCGCCATCGCGCCGCTGAAGGCGACGACCGACCCGACGGACAGGTCGATGTGGCCCGCGATGATGACCATCACCATGCCGATCGCCAGGATCAGGATGTAGCTGTTCTGGACGATGATGTTCGACACGTTGATCGGGGCCAACGTGATGCCGTTCGTCGCCACCTGGAAGAAGATGACGATGACGATCAGCGCGATGAACAGGCCGATCTGTCGGAGCTGCCCGGTGAGGTAGCCGGCGGCGGACTTAAGCGCGTTCATTGACTGGGGTCTCCCGTTCCTGGGTCATGTACTGCATGAGGACCTCTGGGGTGGCCTCGGAGCGGGGCACGTCGGCCGTGATCGTGCCCTCGGAGAGTGTGTAGATGCGGTCGCAGATGCCGAGCAGCTCGGGCAGCTCGGACGAGATCACGATGACGCCCTTGCCCTGGTCGGCCAGGTCGTTGATGAGCGTGTAGATCTCGTACTTCGCGCCGACGTCGATGCCGCGGGTCGGCTCGTCGAGGATGAGCACGTCCGGGTCGGCGTACATCCACTTCGACAGGACGACCTTCTGCTGGTTGCCGCCGGAGAGCTTGCCCGTCACGGCGTCGACGTTCGGCGCCTTGATGTTCATGCTCTTCAGGAAGCCGCCGGCGACCGTGGTCTCCTTCGACGCGTTCACGAAGCCCCAGTCGGCGAGCTTGCCGAGCGCCGAGCCGGAGATGTTCCGCTTGATGTCGTCGATCAGGTTGAGGCCGTACCGCTTGCGGTCCTCGGTGGCGTAGGCGATGCCGTTGTCGATCGCCCGGGTCACCGTGTTCGTCTTGATCGGCACGCCGCGCTTGTAGACGGTGCCGGAGATGCCGGTGCCGTACGAGTGCCCGAACACGCTCATCGCGAGCTCGGTGCGGCCGGCGCCCATCAGTCCGGCGATGCCGACGACCTCGCCCGCGCGGACGTTCAGGTTCACCTGGTGGATGATCTCGCGGGAGCCGTCGAGCGGGTGGTGGACGGTCCAGTCCTCGATGCGCAGGAGCTCCTCGCCGATCTTCGGCTCGCGCTCCGGGTACCGGCTGGACAGGTCGCGACCGACCATGCCGCGGATGATCCGGTCCTCGGACACGTCGTCGGCGTGCATGTCGAGCGTCTCGATGGTCTTGCCGTCGCGGATGATCGTGACCTTGTCCGCGATCGCCTTGATCTCGTTGAGCTTGTGGCTGATGATGATCGCCGTCATGCCCTCGGCCTGCAGCGTGCGGATGAGCTCGAGCAGGTGCTCCGAGTCGTCGTCGTTCAGCGCGGCGGTGGGCTCGTCGAGGATGAGGAGCTTCACCTCCTTCGAGAGCGCCTTCGCGATCTCGACGAGCTGCTGCTTGCCGACGCCGATGTCCGTGACCTTGGTGACCGGGTTGTCCTTGAGTCCGACGCGCTTGAGCAGCGCCGCCGCCTCGAGGTTCGTCTGGTTCCAGTCGATGAGCCCGCCCTTGGCGCGCTCGTTGCCGAGGAAGATGTTCTCGGCGATCGACAGGAACGGGCTGAGTGCGAGCTCCTGGTGGATGATCACCACGCCGGCCTTCTCGGAGCCGTTGATGTCAGCGAACTGCACGGGCTTGCCGTCGAGCAGGATCTCGCCGTCGAAGGAGCCGTGGGGGTAGACGCCCGACAGCACCTTCATCAGGGTGGACTTGCCGGCGCCGTTCTCGCCGCAGATCGCGTGGACCTGACCGCGCTCGACCTCGATCGAGACGCCCTGCAGCGCCTTCACTCCGGGGAAGGTCTTGGTGATGTCCCGCATCTCGAGGATGGTGTCCGCCATGTGGACCGCCTTTCCGTCGTCCGCGCGTGGGCGCGGGTGGAGACGGACTGGAGGCGCGGTGCGGGGGTGCACCGCGCCTCCAGTCCTGTGGATGGTTGCGTCCTACTTGAGGTCGGCTTCGGTGCCGGAGAGCCGCACTGTCCCGCAGTCGGTGACCGTCACTTGAGGTCGGCTTCGGTGTAGTACCCGCTGTCGACGAGGACCTCCTTGTAGTTGGCCTTCGTCACCACCGTGGGCTGGAACAGGTAGGTCGGGACGACCTTGACCTTGTTGTCGTAGCTCTTGGTGTCGTTGACCTCGGGGGTCTTGCCGGAGAGCAGGTCCTCGGCCATCGTCACGGACTGCTTCGCGAGCTTGCGGGTGTCCTTGTAGATGGTGGAGTACTGCTGGCCCGCGATGATCGACTTGACCGAGGCGGCCTCGGCGTCCTGACCGGTCACGACCGGGAGCGGACGGTCACCCGAGCCGTAGCCGGCGCCCTGCAGGGCCGAGATGATGCCGATCGACATGCCGTCGTAGGGCGAGAGGACGCCGTCCAGCTTCGTGCCGCCGGAGTACGTCGACGCGACGAGGTTCTGCATGCGGGCCTTGGCGGTCGCCGGGTCCCACTGCTGCGTGGCGGCCTGCGAGAGCTGGTCCTGGCCGGAGCCGATCTTCAGCGTGCCGTCCTCGAGGTACGGCTTGAGGGTGTCCATCGCGCCGTTGAAGAAGAACCCGGCGTTGTTGTCGTCGAGCGAACCCGCGAAGACCTCGATGTTGAAGGGGCCCTTCTTGCCGGTCTTCTCGCCCTTCTCGTCCAGGACGCCGAGGCCCGTGAGCAGCGACGTGGCCTGGTCGACGCCGACCTTGTAGTTGTCGAACGACACGTAGTAGTCGACGTTCTTGTTGCCGGTGAGCAGGCGGTCGTAGGAGATCACCTTGATGCCGGCCTTCGCCGCCTGGTCGAGCTGGTCGGACAGCGCGCCACCGTCGATCGAGGCGATGATCAGGACCTTCGCGCCCTTGGTGATCATGTTGCTGACCTGCTGGGCCTGCTGCTGGACCTTGTTGTCGCCGTACTCGAGGTCGACCTTGTAGCCGGCCTTCTCGAGGTCGCTCTTGACGGCGTTGCCGTCCTTGATCCACCGCTCGGAGACCTTGGTCGGCATCGCGACGCCGACCAGGGCGCCCTTGTTGCCGTCCGCGGTGTCGCCGCCGCCGGTGCTCGCCGCACGGCCGCCGGCCGAGCAAGCTGCCAGGGAGAACGCGATGCCGAGGGCCGCGACCCCCGCGATGATCCTGCGCTTCATCATCGAAGTACCTCTGTTCCTCTCGCGTCGTCCTCGACGCGCTCGGGTGCTGGGGCTGCTGTGCCCCGTGGGATTCGCTCGTGTGAGCGCTCACATACTGAGGGTTCCGTACCGGGGTGTCAACTCGTCGTGACCGTTTCGGGATCTTGCCTCGCGGAGCGGCCCGGACGGTACGCTCGGCGACGTGACCACCACGACCGCGCTCGGGGGCCCCGGCGGCAGACGTCGCAAGGCCCCGACGATCTTCGACGTCGCCGAGCGCGCCGGTGTCTCGCACCAGACCGTCTCCCGCGTGATCAACGGCGACCCCACCGTCCGCGACGCCTACCGCTCGCAGGTGACCGACGCCGTCGCCGCGCTCGGGTACCGGCCCCGCGCCGCCGCCAGGGCCCTCGCCGGGGGACGCAGCCGCGCGCTCGGCATCATCACCGCCGGCGACGCGCTGTACGGACCGTCGAGCACCGCGGTCGGGTTCGAACGGGCCGCTCGGTCGGCCGGCTACCACGTGCTGCTCTCGACGCTGCCGGACGACCCCCGGCCGGTTGACCTGTCCGGGGCGCTCACCACGCTGCTCGCGCAGGACGTCGCCGCGATCGTGCTGGTCGCGGCCGACAACCGCGTGCTGGACGCGCTCGCGTCGCTGACGATCCCGGTCACCGTCCCCGTGGTCGTCGCGAACGCCGTGCAGCGGGACGCCGTCCGGACCCCGGCCGCCCGCAGTGTCCCCGCCGTCGCCATCGCCCAGGCCGCCGACGAGAGACCCGTGATGGAGCACCTGCTCGCCCGCGGTCTTCGCCGGGAACGACCAGATGGCGCTCGGGGTGCTGCACGCCCTCGCCGAGCAGTGGGGCACCGACCCGGAGACCGCCACGCTCCGGTCGATCGAGCGCGTCGCGCCCGTGCCGTGGGACCTCCTCCTGCCCGAGCACCTGACGGCCCTGGCGGACCTGAC